>JALVSR010000001.1 GCA_027024225.1 Hyphomicrobiales bacterium
TTCGCTCTTCGCACCTTTGCCAACTACCGGCCGCGCTGGCAAGCGCCCCTTTCACTTGCCCGCATGCCGGTCAAGACAGCGTGATGGGCCGTGATGGGCTTGTGATGCCGCGTTACCACGCAATGCGCCTATCCTTCGGCTGTCGATCATTCACTGGAGGAAAAAGCATGAACCGTTTCACGATGCCTGCGAAAAACGCCGTTCGCCTGATGTTGGGAGCCGGCCTGATAAGTGCCGGCGCCGGCCTGGCGGCGGCCAACCCCTGCGCGCCGAAAATGCGCGACGGCATGATGCAGAAGAACATGATGCAGAAAAAGGAGATGATGGAAAGGCCGGGCATGATGAAGGGTGGCGAAGATGGCGCCATGACGAAGGACAAGGGCATGATGCGCGCCCAGAATCCACCCGCCATGCAAAAACCCGACGGGATGATGAAAGAGGACGGCATGACGAAGGGGGCCACCCCCTGCAACCCGTGCGCGGCGAAAAATCCCGCCGCCTTGAAGAAATCGGCGAATCCGTGCGCGGCGAAAAATCCGTACGCCGCGAAGAAGGCCGGCGGTCCCTGCAACCCCTGCTCGCCGAAGAAGATGATGAAGGACGGCATTACGAAAGGGGCCAATCCGTGCAATCCCTGTTCGCCGAAGAAGATGAAGGACAAGATGGGCAAGCAGTCCGCCCTGTCCCCTGCCCAGGCGAAAAAGATGTTCGCCGCCCTCATGCCCACCCTGCGCAAGGCCTACAAGGGCGGTGCGCATCCTCTCAGCGATGGCCGCTGGGCAAACTGGAAAAATTTCGCCTCCGCTCCCTATATTGGCGCCACGCATGGCGGGCGCTGGCTGGTGAATCACGCCAACGCCACCGCCGCGAAGGTCTATGGCCAGTATGAAAAGCTCAAATCCATGCCCGCCGGCGGCATCGTCGCCAAGCCCTCCATGGTGATGAAAAACGGCAGGGCCGAGCCGGGGCCGCTGTTCATCATGGAAAAGATGGTAAAGGGCTGGAACCCCGCCACCATGGACTGGCGATACGCCATGATCATGCCCGGCGGCGCCACCTTCGGCATGACGAAGGGCGCCAACGCCAAAAAGGTCGCCTTCTGCCACGAGTGCCACGTGGGCGCGCGGGACAACGACGCCCTGTTGTTCCTGCCGGAGAATGTGCGGGTCCGCTGAGCCTCCGGGGCGTCTCGGGGCGCGAGCGCCCGGTCATGTCCGCATGAGGTCATCCCACAGTCGCGCCTGCCGACTGTGGGATTTTTTTTTTCATGTTCAATCAGCTTATTGAATTTCAGAGGACAATACTCGGGAAGCCCTTCTTGAATTGGCCCTTCCCATGTGAAAATGAGCCGTTTTTTCAGGCCGCGCTCTTCATCGGCCGATTTCATGCACCACATGTGAAATAGGAGCCTTTTTCCCGTCCACTTCAACAGAAGGAGCGCGGCGATGGTTCATTTCCCGAGATATGTCATCTCCCTTCATCTGCGGTTCATCACCGTCTTTCTTTTCGCTTTTGCGCTGCTGCCATCCGTCCAAGCACAGGAAATTCTCAACGAGGTGAATGGCGAATATGCGCGGTTGGAACACAAGTTGGACGCTTTGTGGGATCAGCGACCTTTCGTGGTTCGTCGCGCCCTCTACGTGGCCGCGCCCCCGGGCGGCTATGGCGTGTTCAACCCGCGCAATAGCGCCACATTCAGCAAGAAAGACCACAAGGAGGCCATCATCTACCTCGAGCCCATGTTCTATGGATATGCGCGCGAGGGAGAGCTGCACGCCATCAGCATAAACCTCGACCTGGCGCTACTGGACGCCGAGGGGAAGAAGACACTGGCCGAGGTGAAAGGGTTCGGCAAGTTTCATCTGCGCAGCCGGCACCGCAACAAGGAATTCTTCATGCACGTGACCCTGAACATCGAAAGCCTGCCCGAGGGAAAATACCGGCTGTTGCTGATCCTGTCCGACCAGAACAAGAAGGCCACCGCGAAAGTCGCCCTTCCGCTCCATGTCGCGCCATGAAGGTGGCGGGTTTCACGGGATGTTCCGGCGGGAGCTGCCCGCGGCCCGCGTTGCAGGCGGGCCGGGGAGACGGGCCAGTCATCTCTGCCTTGTGAAGAAGCCGTGCAAGAACCGCTGGCCTTTCCACTCCGCCAGACCCTCCGGCGACCGAAAAGACCGGCGAAACGATGCGCCGGCCGCAAGGCGTCTCGCGCAGGGCATCGGCTCACCCCCCCGAATCGAGCCAAAATGCATGAAGCCCCCTCTCTCCTCAAATCATGAAAAACAGGGGGGAACGGGGGCGCGGGGTGGTTTGCACCGGTCAGCCCTTGCGCAAACCGGTTCTGATCGAAATCATGATCGGACGAACCCCAGTTCCGCATCATCCTCGCCAATGGCGCGCAGCCTCTCGCGCGCCCGCGCCGCTTCCTGCTGGCGCTTCCACATGGCGGCGTAGGTGCCGCCCTTGCCCAACAGCTCCGCGTGTGTGCCGCGCTCGGTGATGCGCCCGTGCTCCAGCACGATGATCTCGTCGGCATCGACGATGGTGGAAAGCCGGTGCGCGATGATGAGCGTGGTGCGGTTTTCCGACACCTTGTCGAGTGCCGCCTGGATCTGCCGCTCGGTCATGGTGTCAAGCGCGGAGGTCGCTTCGTCCAGCACCAGGATGGGCGGATTTTTCAGGATGGTCCGCGCGATGGCCACGCGCTGCTTCTCGCCGCCGGAGAGCTTCAGCCCCCGCTCGCCCACCAGGGTGTCGTATTTTTTCGGCAGCGACATGACGAAGTCGTGGATCTGGGCCATTTTCGCCGCCTCGACCATTTCCTCGTCCGAGGCGTCGAGCCGGCCGTAGCGGATGTTGTAGCCAATGGTGTCGTTGAACAGCACCGTATCCTGCGGCACGATGCCGATGTTGCGCCGCAGCGATTTCTGCGTCACCTTGCGGATATCCTGCCCGTCGATGAGGATGCGCCCCGCGTTGGGGTCGTAGAAACGGAACAGCAGGCGCGAGATGGTGCTCTTGCCAGCGCCCGAGGGGCCGACGATGGCCACCTTCTTGCCCGCCGGCACGGTGAAGCTGATGCCGTGCAGGATTTCCCGTTCCGGGTCGTAGGAAAAGCGCACGTTCTCGAAGCGCACCTCGCCCTTTTTCACCTCCAGCGGTTTCGCATCAGGCGCATCGGTGATTTCGGGGGGCATGTCCAGCAGCAGGAAGAGGGTTTCGAGGTCGGTCAGCCCCTGGCGGATCTCGCGATAGACGGAACCGAGGAAATTGAGCGGCTGGCCGAGCTGGATGAGCATGGCGTTGACCATGACGAAATCGCCCACCGTGAGCTTGCCCGCCTGCACGTCCAGCGCCGCCATGACCATGACGATGGTCAGCCCGGCGGTGAAAATGGCGGCCTGCCCGGCGTTGAGAAAGGCCAGCGACTTGGTGGTCTTGATGGCCAGTTTCTCGTATTTCGCCATGGCCGCGTCGTGGCGGCGCGCCTCGTGCTCCTCGTTGGTGAAATATTTCACCGTCTCGTAGTTCAACAGGCTGTCGATGGCGTAGCCGGAGGCCTCGTTGTCGGCCGCGTTCATGGCCCGGCGCACCTGCGTGCGCCACTCCGTGACCGTCCAGGTGAAAGCGACGTAGGCCACGATGGTGAGCGCCACCACCGCCGAATACAGCCCGCCGAAGCGCGAGAACACGATGGCCAGCACCAGCAGCATTTCTATGGCGGTGGGAATGGAGTTGAACAGCGAGAAGCGTAAGATTACCTCGATGCCCTTGGTGCCGCGCTCGACGATGCGCGCCAGCGCGCCAGTGCGGCGCTGCAAGTGATAACGCAGGGAGAGCGCATGCAGGTGACGGAAAGCCGTATCGGCCAGCGAGCGCACCGCCGCCTGCCCCACCTCGGCGAAGAACCAGTCGCGCAGTTGCGCGAAGGCCACCATGAGCACCCGCCCCACCCCGTAGGCGATGACCAGCATCACCGGCACGGCGGCGAATTGCAGGGCCTGCGCGTTGGGCAGGCCGGAAAGCGCGTCCACCGCGTACTTGTAGGCGAAGGGCACCAGCACGGTGATGATCTTGGCCAGCACCAGCGAGGCCATGGCCAGCACCACGCGCAGGCGCTGGCCGGGCCGGTCCCTTGGCCACAGGTAGCGAAACAGGCGCTTAAGAGTGTTCCACACGCCCAGCGGCTTCGCCCCTTCGCCCAGGGCGTTCAGATCGTCCGGCAAGGCGGTGGTTGACAATCGTCCAGGCATGGAAATCCCTGCATGTGCATGCGCGCCACGGCCGCCATGGCCGACATGCGCCATTGGCGGTGCCTCAACGCGCGTCTTTCCGGCTATAGGGCATCCGCGCGGGGCTTTCCAGCCTCATCCCACCCCCGGCGTCATCCGCATGGCGGGATCGGGCTTTCGATACCTCGCGTGGGCGATGGTGGGTGCGCCCGTTATTCTACGGCCAGCGGCGCCTTTTCCAGCTCTTTCGGCGACAGCGGCCTGCGCCGGCGCGGGCTGATGGTGAGCTTTTTCGGCGGCAAGCCCGGCGCCTTGAATACCTGCCCCGGATAGATCAGGTCCGGGTCGCGGATCTGTTCGCGGTTGGCCTCATAGATGGTGGTGTAGCGAATTCCCTTGCCATAGAGCACCCGGGCGATGTTCCACAGGTTGTTGCCCGGCTGCACCACCACCAGCCCCGCGCCGGCGGGCTTCTCCGCGCCGGCGGGCTTGCCAGAGCCGGCGGGCTTCTCTGTGGTGTTGGGCTTGTCCGCGCCGGTGGTGTCGGTGGCGGCCCCTTGCTCCGCAGCTGCCAGCCGCTCCTCCTCCGGCGCGGGTTTCGCTCCGGTGGTCTCCACCGCCACGGACGCAGCCCCCCGCTCCCGCGTCGCGTCGCTTTCGGCGACCCTTTCAGCCGCGGCGGGCTGTCCGTCCTCTGTCGTGCTCCCGGCCTCTTTTTCCAGCTTGTCCAGCAACCTGGTGTCGCCGGCCGAGGCGCGGGCCTCGGCCACCTCGCGCACGCTGGCGCGCACGAACGGCAGCTCGATGCGCTCCAGCACCTTTCCCGTTTCCGCCAGCCGGTCGATGCGCAGGACGTTCTTGCCGACCGCGACTTTCGCGGCGCCCTTCCAGGTCCAGTTTCCCTTCTCGTCGGCGCGCACGTCGGCCAGGTGACGGTTGTTCACATAAATGCGCAAGGCCGCGCCGGGAGCGCTGCGCCCGACGAAGAAGATGTTTCCGGCTTCGTCGTAGTCCACCTGCTCAAGCGCCAGGGCCGGGCCTTGCTCCTTCGGCGAGGGGGGCGCGGCAGCTTCCGCCGCGGGGGGCGTTTCGCTCTCCTTCGCCTCTTCCGGTTTCCGGGCCTCTTCCGCGGCCTCCGGTTCGCTTGCGGCCTTATCCGCGGTGGCCTCACCCCTGGCGGAGGCCGCTTCCTTGGCCTCCTCAGTCCGTGCAGCGTTCTTCGCCTCCAGCCGCGCCACCTTCGGGGCTTCGGGCTTTTGCAATACTTTCGTCGGGGCATCCGGGCTGGCCAGCAGGACCAGCGGCTCGCCTCCCTTGCCAACCGGCTCCATGCTCACGGTCAGGGTTTGCCCGGAGGGCACCACTGGCTCCTTGCCGGCTTTCTTCGCGCGCGCCCGCAGCGTGAGCTGATGCGTGCCGACGAACACCGGCTGGGGCGGAGAGAAGGCCCATTCCCCGCGTTCATCCGCCTGCACGCTGGCGAGCACCTTGTCATCCAGCAGGATTTCCACCGTCGCGCCCGGGGCCGCGCGCCCGGCCATGACGACCATGCCATCCGGCGCCACACGCACCACGTCGAACGTGGGCGGCGTGGCCCGCACCGCCGCCTTCTCGGGTTGGCGGACCGCATCGCTGGCCATGTCACTGGTTGGCTTGTTCAGGGTTTCGTCGGCGTCTTTCTTCGCCGCCTCCCTTCCTTCCGCCGCTCTTTCCGCCGTGGGCTCTTCCCTCATGGTGGCCGTGTCGGAGGGAGCGCCCGCCGGTTTCGCCGCCGGCGCCGGAGAGACGCGCCGGGCCACGGTGCGTTCCCCTTCTCGTTCCCCTTCTTCGGCCTTTTCGGCCCTTTCGGCCGGGGGCGAGGATGCCCGCGATGGCGGCCCGGCGGTGGATGCCGTTTCCTGCCGCATTTTCTCGGCGATCACTTTCACCGCCGGGGGCGAGGACGCGAACTTGTCCCAGCCAAGGAAAAGCGCCAGCGCCAGCGCCGCGAACAGCAGCGCACCAATGACAAGGGCCAGGCGATTCATCGGCAGCTCCCTCCCATCATCTTGCAACCATCGGCTCGCTCGCCCTCCCCCGGCCAGAGCTCATCTCTTTTTGCCCCTTCGGGAGATTCGGCGCAAGCCGTTTTGCGGTGGATGCATCCGCCCGGATTTTCGTCCGTTCTTCGCACTTGCCGAATCGGCGGCTTTTGTGCTCTTTGAAGCGCCATGACGGAACCGAAGCGAAAACTCTGTGTCTATTGCGGCTCCAGCAGTGGCGAAAATCCCGCCTACCGGGAAGCCGCGCGCACGCTTGGCCGCCTGCTGGCCGAGAACGACATAGGACTTGTCTATGGCGGTGGCTCGCTGGGCCTGATGGGCGAGGTGGCCAAGGCCTGCCTTTCGGCCGGCGGATACGTCATCGGCGTCATCCCGGAATTCCTGGTGCGCAAGGAAATCCTGCTGGAGAACGTGCAGGAGCTGGTGGTGACGGCCAACATGCACCAGCGCAAGCAGACCATGTTCGAGAAAGCGGACGGCTTCTGCGCGCTTCCCGGCGGCATCGGCACGCTGGAAGAGCTGGTGGAAATGGCCACATGGCTGCAGCTGGGCCAGCACGTGAAGCCCATCATTCTGGCCAACATCGAGGGCTACTGGAACCCGCTGCTGGAGCTGTTCGACCACATGCGCGAGGAAGGCTTCTTCCGCTCCAGCACGGAGGTGAAGCTGGACCACGTGGAGAAGATCGAGCAGGTCATCCCCCTGTTCGAGAAGCGCCTGAAGATCAAGCGCCAGCCGCTGTGGACGCCGGACGAGCTGGAAAAGCGCATGTAGGCTCCACGCCCGGTTCAACTACACGGGAAGTGCCATGGACGACCTGTTCGACACCATCAGGAAAACATTCGTGCCGGTGCACCGGGAAGGGTGGAAGTTCATCGCCATCGCCGTAGGCGCGGCGCTTGTCTCCTTCTGGCTGCTGCCGGATTTCTTCGGCTGGCTGTTCGTCCTGCTCGCAGCCTGGATTGCCTATTTCTTCCGGGATCCCGCGCGCACCACGCCGGTGCGCGAAGGGCTGGTGATCGCGCCGGCCGATGGCGTGGTGTCGTCGGTGCGCACCGCGCCGCCGCCAAAGGAGCTGGCGCTGGGCTCCGACGATCGGCGCGTGTGCGTTTCCATCTTCATGAACGTGTTCGACGTGCACGTGAACCGCTCGCCGGTGGACGGGCGCATCGTTTCCATCGCCTACATTCCGGGCAAATTCATAAACGCGGAACTCGACAAGGCCAGCGAACACAACGAGCGCCAGGCCTTTTCCATCGAGATGAAGGATGGCCGCATGATCGGCGTGGTGCAGATAGCCGGCCTGGTGGCGCGGCGCATCGTGCGCTTCAAGCAGGAAGGCGACACGGTGAAGGCCGGCGAGCGCATCGGGCTCATCCGCTTCGGCTCGCGGGTGGACGTGTGGCTGCCCCCCGGCGTGGAAGCCTGCGCCCTGAAAGGGCAGAGGGCCATTGCGGGCGAAACCGTCCTCGCCGACATGAAGTGCGACCTGCCGCCGCCCCTGCCCCGGCGGCAGTGACGGCAGCGTCTCGCCATCCGGCCGTTCTTCCGGCCGTTCTTCCGGCTGCTTGCCGGAGCAACACGAGGCATTCGGCTCGGGCATTTGGCGTTGCGGCCCTTGGCTGGTAGTCTGCACGGAAGAACAAGGCCGCCAGAGAACATTTGCGCATGATGAAGCACACGCCGGAAGACATCTTCGACGAGGCGCACGGCACGCACCGGAGCGGACGGCACGGGCGGCGCCGGCGGCTGCGCATGATCCCCCTGCGCTTCCTGCTGCCCAATCTCGTCACCCTGCTGGCGGTATGCGCGGGCGTGACGGCCATCAGGCTGGGCATGGAGGGGCGTTTCGAGCTGGCGGTGGGCGCCGTCATACTGGCCGCGGTGCTGGATGCCATCGACGGCCGCCTGGCGCGGCTGCTCAAGGGCACCTCGCGCTTTGGCGCGGAGCTGGATTCGCTGGCCGATTTCGTCAACTTCGGCGTGGTGCCGGCCATGCTGGTCTATCTGTGGTCGCTGCAGGCGCTGAAAAACCTCGGCTGGGTGGTGGCGCTGGCGCTGGTGATCGCCTGCGCGCTCAGGCTGGCGCGCTTCAACGTCATGCTGGATGACGAAGACAGGCCCGACTGGCAAAGGGCCTTTTTCGTCGGCATCCCCGCGCCGGCCGGCGCGCTGCTGGCGATTTCGCCGATGTTTCTGACCTTTCTGGGCATCATCGAAAGCGGCGCCTCGATTGCGCCGGCGGTGCTGGTGTGGGTGGCGCTGGTGGCGCTGGGCATGATCTCGCGCCTGCCCACGTTTTCGGGCAAGGACATGGCCGGACGCATCCCGCGCGAATGGGTGCTGCCCCTGCTGGCGGGGCTGGTGTTGTCTTTCGTGCTGCTCATCGCCTTTCCGTGGCACATGATGCTGCTGGCGGTGATCGCCTACGTCGCCTCCCTGCCCTACGCATGGAAAAGCTGGCGCAAGCTCGCCAGGCGCGAGGTGGAGACGAAGCAGACGGGCAAGGAGGCCCCGGCTCCGTGAGCGGCGACAAACCCGGCATACGCATCGATCCCGTCACCGGCGAGATTCTGGAGGAGCCGCCGGCGGCAATGCCGGGAGTCGCCTCCATCGCAACGTCCATCGCCGCGCCCGCGCCCAACGCGGTGGAATATTCCGTTTCCGAGATTTCCACCGCGATTAAGCGCACCATGGAAGACACCTTCGGCTTCGTGCGGGTGCGCGGAGAGGTGGGGCGCGTCTCCACCCCTTCCTCGGGGCATGTCTACCTTGACCTGAAGGACGAGAAGGCGGTGCTGGCCGCGGTCATCTGGCGGGGCACGGCCAGCCGCCTGAAGATCAGGCCCGAACAGGGCATGGAGGTGGTGGCTACGGGACGCATCACCACCTATGCCGGCCAGTCGAAATACCAGCTGATCGTCGAGAACCTGGAGCCGGCGGGCATCGGCGCGCTGATGGCGCTGCTGGAGGAGCGGCGCAAGAAGCTGGCCGCGGAGGGACTGTTCGACGAGGCGCGCAAGAAGCCCATCCCGTGGTTGCCGAAAGTGATCGGCGTGGTCACCTCCCCCACCGGCGCGGTCATTCGCGACATCCTGCACCGGCTCTCCGACCGCTTTCCGCGCCATGTCATCGTGTGGCCGGTGCGGGTGCAGGGCGAAACCTGCGCGGCCGAGGTGGCGCGCGCCATCGCCGGGTTCAACGCCCTGCCCGCGGATGGCCCCATTCCAAGACCCGACCTCATCATCGTGGCGCGCGGCGGCGGCTCGCTGGAAGACCTGTGGGGCTTCAACGAGGAGGTGGTGGTGCGCGCCGCCGCGGCGTCCGACATCCCGCTCATCTCCGCAGTGGGGCACGAGACGGACTGGACGCTCATTGACCACGCCGCCGACTGGCGCGCGCCCACGCCCACGGCGGCGGCGGAAAAGGCCGTGCCGGTGCGCGCGGAGCTGATGGCGTATGTGCACGAGCTGGGCGCGCGGCTGCTGCGCGCCATCACCACCGACATGGAGCGCCGCGCGCAGCGGGTGCTGGCCGCCGCCCGCGCCCTGCCGAAGCCGGAAGACATCATCGGCATGGCGCGCCAGCGGCTGGACCACGCCAGCACGCGGCTGAAGGCGGCGCTGATGCATCTGGCGCAAACCCGCCGAACGCGGTTGGCGCAGGTGCAGGCGCGGCTCTCGCCCCACCTGCTCAGGCAGTTCATGGCCACCGAGCGCCAGAGGCTGGAGCCGCTGGGCCAGCGCCTGGCGCAGGCAGGACGGCATGACCTGGCCCAGCGCCGCCAGCGACTGATGAGCGTTCTGCGCCTGATGGATTCGCTCGACTACCGCGCCGTGCTCAAGCGCGGCTATGCCCTGGTGCATGATGCCGAAACGGATACGCTCGTCACGTCCGCCGCCCAGGTGCGCCCCGGCAGGAAACTGTCGCTGGAGTTCCACGACGGGCGCGCACCGGCCCGGGCGGAAGGAGCGATTGCCTCGAAACCCGCTCCGCACACGCGCAAGCCGAAAAGGCCGCGTGGTTCGGCCTCTTCCGATGATGGCCAGGGATCGTTGTTCTGAAAATTCCATCCCGTGACGTGGCGGCGCATTGGCAAGTGGCGCCCGATGAGGCTAAAAAGGAGCTCATGATGAATCACAAGGATACATTCCCGCCGGTCATGGGCAAGGAAGCGAAGGTGCTGTTCATGGACGCCGACTTTCGCGTCATCCAGCCCGGCGACTTCGTGCGCTGCGCGGTCACCGGCCAACCCATCCCGCTGAAGGATCTGCGCTACTGGTCGGTGGAGCTGCAGGAGGCCTATATCGGTCCCGAGGCCGCCATGAAGCGCCACCTTCAGCGCATGACGGAAGGCAGGGAATAATATCTCGTCATTCCGGCTTGTTCACGTCATTCCGGCGCAAGCCGGATTCTCGGGCCACCTACACCAGAGCGTGCCGCACAAGACCCCGGCTTTCGCCGGGGTGACGTGCGAGAAGGCCGGGGTGACGTGCGAGAAGGCCGGGGCTGACATGTTCGAGAACCGGACAAGGAGCTTTCGGGGAATTCCATGGCCTTTGATTTTGACCTGTTCGTCATCGGCGCCGGCTCCGGCGGTGTGCGCGCCGCAAGGATTGCCGCCAGCCACGGGGCAAGCGTGGCCATCGCCGAGGAATACCGCATCGGCGGCACCTGCGTCATCCGCGGTTGCGTGCCTAAAAAGCTGATGGTCTATGCCTCGCGCTTTTCAGACGCCTTCGAGGACGCCGCCGCCTTTGGGTGGCGATTCATTGGTGAAGAAGACCGCCCACCATCCCGCACCCCCGCCCAACCCCCGATTTTGGAGGAACAGGATCGGGCGGCGGCGCGGGGCGGTGGGCGACGCGCCGATGCTCCCATACCTGTTACCTTCCACTGGCCCACCTTGCGTGAAAAGCTGCGCGCGGAGGTGAGCCGTCTCTCCAGCCTGTATCGCGCCAACCTGGAGCGTCATGGCGTGGAGATATTCGACACCCGCGCGGAGTTCGCCGGGCCGCATGAAATCTTCCTGGTGGCGGAAGAGCGCACCGTGACGGCTGAGAAAATCCTCATCGCCACCGGGGCGGCGCCGTGGGTGCCGCACAATGTCCCCGGCGCGGCGCACGCCATAACTTCCAACGAGGCCTTCGAGCTGAACAATCTTCCCCGCTCCATCGCCATCGTCGGGGGTGGCTACATCGCGGTGGAGTTCGCCAGCATTTTCAATGGGCTGGGAGTGGAAACGCACCTGCTTTACCGGGGCGCGCCCATCCTGCGCGGCTTCGACATGGAGCTGCGCGAGAAGCTCTCGCAGGCCCTGAGTGCGCGCGGGGTGAACATCCATACCCATGCGGAGGTGGATCGCATCGAGCGGTGCGACGGGCAGAAGGTGGTGCATACGCGAAAAGGCGAGGAGCTGCGCGTTGACGAGGTAATGTATGCCACCGGGCGCGAGCCCTATACCTTCGACCTGCACCTTGAGAAGGCGGGCGTGGAGGTGGCGCCCAACGGCGCGGTGAAGGTGGATGCGTTCAACCGCACCAGCGCGCCACACATCTTCGCCGTCGGCGACGTGACGGACACGCCGGTGCAGCTCACCCCGGTGGCCATCCGCGAGGGGCACGCCTTTGCCGACCGTGAGTTCGGCGGGCTGGAGGTGCCGCCGCTGAACATCGAGGGCGTGCCCACGGCCGTTTTCACCACGCCGGAAATGGCCACCTGCGGGCTTACGGAGGGGCAGGCGCGGGAGAAGCACGGCGATATCGAGGTCTATCGCACCGAGTTCCGGCCCATGATGCACACCATCTCCGGGCGACAGGAAAAGATGTTCATGAAGCTGCTGGTGCACCCCGAAACCCGCAAGCTGCTGGGCGCACATCTCATCGGCGAGGCCGCCGGAGAGATGATCCAGCTGCTGGCGGCGCTGATTACCGCCGGGGCGACGAAGGAGCAGCTGGACGCCACCATCGCCGTGCACCCCACCGCGGCGGAAGAGCTGGTGACCATGCGCACGCCGTCGTGATTCATTGATGACTCGATTGAAATAGCCAAGAAAACCCTCTTGCAAGTGAAAGAGCAAGGACTACCAATGCAATAATCCCATAAATCCAATTCTCTTTTATCACTTCTACAATTATCCTAGGATGCATTCCCGGATATTTATACCATTTATTTTTCGTTTTTAAGCTACCATCCAACGCCTTCTCTGCAACATACCCAATAAAGTCTACTTTTTTCATATTTGATTGCTGTATTTTTAGAAATTCTCCTTTCTCGAAGGCTTCTGCCTCTCTTGCTCCTTCCATAAAAAAATCCGATATAATGCCATTCATTTTAGTAATATTTGCAAGAACGGGCTTCTCAGCATAGCCAACCCCATAAATCTTTACCATTAGATCTGATATGTCTACTTTTCTCGTATCTGGAATTATTTTGGGAGCCCCTCCCAAAACTCTATATCTATGTTCAAGTGCTTGAAATCCAAAATTTATACTCCTCATATTCCAGTGAGCCCATGTATAACCTAAATGCTCTGACACATAGTCAAAAAACTCATCAAGCATTTTCTTTTCTAATTTTTCATAATTATCAAATATTTTATTAGGAGGGATACCTTCCCTCTCTGCCATATGATAAATAGAAAAAGATTTATTACTCCCATTTCCTAAATTTTTTACAGAAATGGATGATATTCTTGGGGCCTTTCCATCATTTTTCTTAAAAAAGCTTTCGCAAGCATAATGTATTATAAGAGTCGTATCTGCATTATCAAATAATTTTTCTAATTTCTTTTTTGCCATCTTCCTTTGTCGTAATTTGAAGCGTTCAGAACCCATTTTCCCTCTCCTAATCTTTTTGTAATTTTCTCAAACATCAATAAACTTGTCAAACGCCATTGCCCTGCCCCGCGCCCTGCATTAAAAAACCCCGCAAGCGACATTCACATTCATGAACATCCAGATTCGCGGGGCTGATTTCCATGAGCGAGGGCAAGAGCACGGGGCGCGACTACCGCCCCACCCTGTTTCTGCCGAAGACCGACTTTCCCATGCGCGCCGGCCTGCCGAAGAAGGAGCCGGAGATCCTGAAGCGTTGGGAGGAGATGGATCTCTACCGCCGCTGCCGCGAGGTGCGGCGGGGCCGCGAGAAATACGTGCTGCATGACGGCCCTCCCTATGCCAACGGCCACCTGCACATCGGGCATGCGCTGAACAAGATCCTCAAGGACATCATCACCCGCACCCGGCAGATGATGGGCTATGATTCC
Source organism: Hyphomicrobiales bacterium (assembly GCA_027024225.1). Lineage (GTDB taxonomy): Bacteria > Pseudomonadota > Alphaproteobacteria > Rhizobiales > Aestuariivirgaceae > Thermopetrobacter. Next base: position 13,542 of record JALVSR010000001.1, read on the forward strand.
AACTACGTGCCGGGCTGGGACTGCCACGGGCTGCCCATCGAGTGGAAGGTGGAGGAACAGTTCCGCGCGGAAGGCAAGAACAAGGACGAAATCCCCATCAACGATTTCCGCGCCGAGTGCCGCAAGTTCGCCGAGCACTGGATAAACGTGCAGCGCGAGGAGTTCATCCGCCTGGGCGTCGTGGGCGACTGGAAGAACCCCTACACCACCATGGCCTATGAGGCCGAGGCCATCATTGCCAACGAGCTGCTGAAATTCGCGAAGATGGGCCAGCTCTACCGCGGCTCGAAGCCGGTCATGTGGTCGGTGGTGGAAAAGACGGCGCTGGCCGAGGCGGAAGTCGAGTATCACGACCACGTGTCCGACGCCATCTGGGTGAAGTTTCCCATCACCCACACGCCGGAGGCGGCGTTGGAGGGCGCATACGTGGTCATCTGGACGACGACGCCGTGGACGATCCCCGGCAACCGCGCCGTGGCCTTTAACCCGCGAATTTCTTACGGCCTCTACGAGGTGAAGGCCGCACCCGAGGGCAACTGGGCGCAACCGGGCGAGCGCTACCTGCTGGCGGATGCGCTGGCGGAGGAGGTGATGAAGGCGGCGCGGGTGGAGGAATACGAACGCGTGGCCGACGTGCCGGCGGAAACCCTGCCGAACATCGTGCTGGCGCACCCCTTGCGCGATTTGGGCTATGGCTTCGACGTGCCGCTGCTGCCGGGCGAGCACGTAACGGAAGAGGCCGGCACCGGCTTCGTGCACACCGCGCCGGGGCATGGCCGCGAGGACTACGACATCTGGATGCAATACGCGCGCGAATTGGAAGAACGCGGCATTGCCACGCGCATTCCCTTCACCGTGGATGAAGACGGCGTGCTGACCGAGGAGGCTCCCGGTTTCACCGGAAAGCGCGTGCTGACGCCCGAGGGCGAGAAGGGAGACGCCAACGAGGCCGTCATCGAGGCGCTGAAAGACGCCGGTATGCTCATCGCCCGCGCCCGGCTGAAGCACCAGTATCCGCATTCGTGGCGCTCCAAGAAGCCTGTGATCTTCCGCAACACGCCGCAGTGGTTCATCCCGATGGACAGGCCATACGAGGACGGAACGACGCTGCGCGGGCGGGCCTTGAAGGCCATTCGCGAGGTCATGTGGGTGCCGCCACAGGGCGAGAACCGCATCACCTCCATGATCGAGAACCGGCCCGACTGGGTGGTCTCGCGCCAACGCGCCTGGGGTGTGCCCATCGCCATCTTCGTGAACAAGAAGACGGAAGAAATCCTCATCGACGAAGAGGTGAACCGCCGCATCATCGAGAGTTTCCGCGAGCGCGGCGCGGACGCCTGGTTCGAGGATGGCGCGAAGGAGCGCTATCTGCAAGGGCGTGTGGAGAACCCGGACGACTGGGAACTGGTGCGCGACATTCTGGACGTGTGGTTCGATTCCGGCTCCACGCATGCCTTTGTGCTGGAGCAGCGCGAGGACCTCAAGTGGCCCGCCTCGATGTACCTGGAAGGCACCGACCAGCACCGCGGCTGGTTTCACTCTTCGCTGCTCGAGAGCTGCGGCACGCGCGGGCGCGCGCCCTACGAGAGCGTGCTCACGCACGGCTTCGTGCTCGACGAGGAAGGGCGCAAGATGTCCAAGTCTCTGGGCAACGTGGTGAGCCCGCAGGACGTGATGAAGCAGTATGGCGCGGACATCCTGCGGCTGTGGGTGATGGCCTCGGACTACTCGGAAGACCTGCGCATCGGCCCTGAAATCCTCAAGAGCATGGCCGATGCCTACCGCAAGCTGCGCAACACCATCCGCTACATGCTGGGCGCGCTGGCCGACTATGACCCGGCCACGGAGCGGGTGGACGACATTGCGCAGATGCCTCAGCTGGAGCGCTACGTGCTGCACCGCCTCGGGCAAGTGGGCGAGCAGGTAATGAAGGCCTATGAAGATTTCGACTTCAAGCGCGCCTATGCGGCCATTCTGAACTTCATGGTCAACGATCTTTCGGCCTTCTACTTCGACATCCGCAAGGATTCGCTTTACTGCGACCCCTACTCCTCCATGCGCCGGCGCTCGTGCCGCACGGTCATCGACATATTGTTCGAGCACGTCATCCGCTGGCTGGCGCCGTGGCTTTCCTTCACGACGGAAGAGGCCTTCTGGAGCCGCACGGGTAATGTGGACGATTCCATTCACCTGAAGGATTTTCTGCCGCTGCCCGATGAATGGGCAGACGAGGCGCTGGCGGAAAAATGGCGCAAGATCAGGAAGGTGCGCTCGGTCATTACCGGCGCGCTGGAAGTGGAGCGCAAGGAGAAGCGCATCGGTTCCTCGCTGGAGGCGGCACCGGTGGTTTACGTCTCCGACCCGGAGCTCCTGGCGGCGCTCGAGGGCGTGGACATGGCGGAGGTGGCCATCACCTCCGGCATCGAAGTGCGCGAGGGCGAAGGCCCGGCGGAAGCCTTCCGGCTGGAGGAAGTGCCGGGCGTTGCCGTGATGGTGGAAAAGGCCAAGGGACGCAAGTGCGCGCGCTCCTGGATCATCTCCGAGGACGTGGGCAAGGACGCCGAGTTCCCCGACATCACCCCGCGCGACGCCGAGGCCGTGCGCGAATGGATGGCCCGCACCGGCGGCACGCTGGCCGACCTGGAGAAACGGGAAGGCTGAATGCCTGCCGGTAAACGCACATTACGCTTCTGGGGGCCCATGTCGTTCATCGGGCTGGTGTTCGCCGCGCTGGCTTACGTGGGTGACCAGGGCTTCAAGTTCATGATGCTGGCGGTGCTGGATTTCGACCGCTGGCCCATCCCGCGCGTGCCCGTCACCTCGTTTTTCGACATCATCCTGGCGTGGAACCGCGGCATATCCTACGGCTGGTTTGCCCAGCACTCGGAGGCCGGGCGCTGGCTGCTCATCGGTTTCACCTCGCTGGTGACCATCGGTCTGTGGCTGTGGCTGGCGCGGCAGACGCGTCCGCTGCCGGCCATGGGCATCGGCCTCATCATCGGCGGGGCGCTGGCGAACATCACCGATCGGCTCATTCACGGCGCGGTGGCTGACTTCTTCTGGTTTCACGTCGGCCGCGTATCGTGGTACGTGTTCAACCTGGCCGATGTGGCCATCGTTGCCGGGGCCATCATCATCCTGTATGACTCCTTCAGGTCGGACACCGCGAAGAAAACACGCAAGCACGATGGTGCCGAAGGGGCGGAAAACGCCTGATTTGCCACCAGAACGCCGCATTCGCGCGGCAAGAGGCTCGTCATGACTGGAAAATGCAAATGGTTGCTCGCTGCCCTGCCCGCGATGGTGCTTTCGGCCTGCGCCGAAACCACCTTCCAGGACACGCTGGGCATTGGCAAGAGCGCGCCGGACGAGACGAAGGTGCGCACGGTGCAGCCGCTGGCCGTGCCGCCGGACCTGCAGCTGAGCCCACCCTCCGGCGCCTCTTCACGCATGGCGGGGGCGAACACTTACGCCAACGATACCCAATCGGATGCGCTGGCGGCCCCGCCGACGCAGGGCGCGCCCACTCGCGTGGCCAGCAACATTCCCGCCGCGAACACCTCAACTCCGCCGAAAGCGGACGGCCCCTCCGGCGATTTCTATGACATCTATCGCAAGCACGGCATCTCGCTCTACGACGAAAACGGCAAGCGCAAGAGCATCACGAAGCTGAACATGGAGCTGGGCAAGAAGCTCAAGGAAGAGCGGCGGAAGAAAAACTCGCGCTACGGCACCATTTTCAACATCAACAGCATCTGGAAGAAATAGGGTGTGAGCCTCATGCACATGCGCGCCTTTCCCGCCGGCAGTGGCGGCAAGCCGTCTGCGTCACCAACTTCCGCGCTCACCCTGCTCCTGTTTGCGTTGGCGTTCATCCTGGCCTTCATGGCGCCGGCGCTGGCGCTGGATGTGAAGCTGCATCACTTCCGCCTGGACAACGGCTTGGAGGTGGTGGTGATCGAGGATCACCGTGCGCCCGTGGTGACGCACATGGTGTGGTACCGCGTGGGCGCGGCGGACGAGCCGGCGGGCAAGACCGGGCTGGCGCACTTTCTCGAACATCTCATGTTCAAGGGCACGAAGAAGATCGCGCCCGGCGAGTTCTCGAAGATCATCAAGCGTCATGGCGGCGAGGACAATGCCTTCACCAGCCGCGACTACACCGCCTATTACCAGCGCATCGCGAAAGAGCATCTGGGCATGGTCATGGCCATGGAGGCCGACCGCATGCAGAACCTCCAGCTGTCGGAAAGGGACGTGAAGACCGAGCTGGAGGTGATCAAGGAAGAGCGGCGCGAACGCACGGAGAACGACCCGCGCGCGCTGTTCGGCGAGCGTCTCGTTGCGGCGCATTTCGTCGCTCATCCCTATCGCCGGCCGGTGGTGGGCTGGATGGCGGACGTGCAGCGCCTGACGCTGGCGGACGTGATGGCCTTCTACCGGCGCCACTACACGCCGGCCAACGCCATCCTGGTGGTGGTGGGTGACGTGACGGCGGAAGAGGTGAAGAAGCTGGCCAAGGAACACTATGGCAGGCTGAAGAACACCGTGGAAGTGAAGCCCCGCTGGCGCACGCCGGAGCCGCCGCCACTGACCGCGCGCAGGCTCAAGATGCACGATGCGCGGGTGCGGCTGCCCGTTTTCCAACGCCTGTATGTCGCGCCCTCCTACCGCACGGCGAAGGGCAACGAGGCGCATGCGCTGGACGTGTTCGCGGAAGCGCTGGGCGGCGGCACCACCTCGGTGCTCTACCGGCGGCTGATCGTGGAGGAGAAACTGGCCGCCTACGTGGGCGCCTGGTATTCCGGCGATGACCGCGATCATGGCACCTTCGGCATCTACGCCGCGCCCGCGCCGGGCGTGGAGCCAGAAAAGCTGGAAGCGCGCATCGACGCCGTTTTGCGCGAGGTGCTGGTCAACGGCATCGACGAAAAACGCCTGAAGCGCACGAAGACCGCGCTGGTTTCCAGCGCCATCTACGCGCTCGACTCGCAGTTCATGCTGGCGCGCATCTTCGGCTCGGCGCTGGCCACGGACAATACCATCGAAAGCGTGCTTCAGTGGGACGAGCGCATCGAGAAGGTTACCGCGAAAGATATACTCTCCGCCGCGCGGGCCGTTATCAAACCCGCCAACTCCACCACCGGCTGGCTGCTGCCCGCGCCTGCGCCAAAGACCGCCGCACAGGGAGCGAGGAAATGATGCGCATGAACATTCGTCGCTCTACTGATGCGACCCGTCATTCCGGCGAAAGCCGGAATCTCGAGCGGCAAACACCTGGGCCTGTTGCCCGAGACCCCGGCTTTCGCCGGGGTGACGAGAGAGAGCTCCGGGGTGACGAGAGAGAGCTTCGAGGGGACGGAAGAAAGTGCTGGAGTGGCGAGAAAAAGCGCTGGATTGACGGAAACGCCTTTCGCCACCGGGTGCGCGCGTTCCTGCTGGCCTGCATGGCGCTGCTGGCTTTTGCCCTGCCCGCCCGGGCGGTGGAGGTGCATGAGGTGAAAACACCAAAGGGCATTACCGTGTGGTTCGTGGAAGACCACACCGTGCCCATCGTGGCCATGAACTACGCTTTCTACGGCGGCGCGGCGCACGACCCGGCGGACAAGCTGGGCCTGGCCAATTTCCTCTCCGCCATGCTCGACGAAGGTGCGGGTGATATGCCATCCGCCGCCTTCCAGGAACGCATGGAGGAGTTGGCCATGTCCATGAGCCACTCCGCGGGCAAGGAATGGTTTGCCGGTTCCTTCCGTGCGCTGAAGAAGCATGCCGCCGAATCCTTCCGCCTGCTGGCGCTGGCGGTGAATGCCCCTCGCTTCGACGAACAACCCATCGAGCGCATGCGCCGCCAGCTCATCGCCGCCATCCGCTCCAAGTCGCAGGATCCGGATCATCTCGCCTGGCGTGCTTTTCGCAAGATGCTGTTCGGCGATCATCCATACGCACGCGACGCGGAAGGCACGGAAGAGGGTATCAAGGCCGTCACGCGGGCCGACCTGCAGGGTCTGCACAAGCGCCTGTTCGCGCGCGAGCAGCTGCTGGTGACGGTGGCAGGGGCCATATCGGAAAAGGAAATGGTGCGCTTCGTGGACGAGGTGTTCGGCGCGCTGCCGGAAAAATCCGGCATGGCGCCAATTCCCGCACCTGAAATGCCCGCCAAGGGCCGCCAGCAGGTCATCACCCGCCCCATGCCGCAAACCATCGTGCTGATGGGGCACGAGGGGCTGTTGCGCTCCGATCCGGATTTCATCCCGGCCTACGTGGTCAATCACATTCTTGGTGGCGGTGGCTTCGGCTCGCGGCTGACGGAGGTGGTGCGCGAAAAGAACGGACTGGCCTACTCCGTCTATTCCGCCATGTTTTCCTATCGCAACGCGGGCGTGTTCTTCGCCCAGGCCAGCACCCGCAACGAACAGGCCGTGCGCGCGCTTGAGCTGATGGTGCGCGAGATAAAACGCATGAAAGAAAAAGGCGTCACCGCGAAGGAGCTGGAGGAAGCGAAGAAGTATCTCATTGGTTCCTGGCCGTTGCGCTTCGATTCCACCACGAAGATCGCCTCCATCCTGCTGGGCTTCCGCCAACAGGGCCTGGGCGTGGACTATCTGGCGAAGCGCAACGACCTGATGCGCGCCGTGACGCTGGAACAGGCCAACAGGGCGGCAAAACGCCTGCTGAAGCCGGAGGCCCTGCAAATAGTGCTCTACGGCAGCCCGAAGCTGCCGGCCTCGGCAACGAAGCCCGCCGGAGCGACGGCCGGCGCCGCAGCCGCTCCGCAGGAGGAAAAGGTCAAGGAACCGGCCCTTGCGCGGTGATATGAGTAGCCAACGACCATCAGGCCAGGAAAAGAGCGGACGCGTTCATGAGCGGCAACGAATTCACAACGCCCATCCAGCGCAAGCTGCACCGCGCCATGGGCGTCGGCGCGCTGGCCATGACGGCGCTGGCCTGGCTGGCCACCGTGGCGGCGCTGATCTTCGGCGGCGAGGCCGCGCTGGCGGGCGTGAAGATGTTCAACCTGTTCAACATCGGCATCCAGATTTCCTTCTTGCTGGTGGTGGCCATCACCGGGCGCATCATGGCCATCAACCGCATGAAGGAACCCGTCATCCAGCGCAAGTGGCGGCGCATGGGGCTGGCGGTGGCTTTCTCGCTGGTGGTGCTGGGCCCGGCCTCCGTCTACCTGGCGCTGTGGGAGAAGGAAACCATGGACAGCACCCATTTCGCCATGGTGCAGGCGGCGGAGCTGTTGGCCGGGGCGGCGGTCATCCTGCTGCTGTGGGCGAACCTGCGCGACGGGCTGGCGCTGGCGCGCGGAGAGGCCCGCTGAGACCCGAGATGGCGGGCCTTCGCTGGCAAAACCCCGCGCGGTGATTTGACCCATCCCACCGCGCGGGCGACAATTTCCGTTGCGCGTTAAACGGAGAATCGCCCCATGTCCATCCGCAAGCTGCCGCCCGAGATCGTCAACCGCATCGCCGCCGGCGAGGTCATCGAGCGCCCCTCGGCCGTGGTGAAGGAGCTCGTCGAAAACGCGCTGGACGCGGGCGCTTCCCGCATCGAGGTCATTTTCCGCGAGGGCGGGCGCACGCTCATCGAGGTGGCCGATGACGGCTGCGGCATGAGCGCGGAAGAGCTGGAGCTGGCCGTGCAGCGGCATGCCACCTCCAAGCTGACGGACGACGATCTCGTGCGCATTTCCACGCTGGGCTTTCGTGGCGAGGCGCTGGCCGCCATTGGCGCGGCGGCGCGGCTTTCCATCGTCTCGCGTCCGAAAGAGGCGCCGGAGGCGTGGGAAATCCGCGTGGAGGGCGGCAAGGTGCACGAACCCCGCCCGGCGGCACGCGCGCCGGGCACCACCGTGAGCGTACGCGACCTGTTCTTCGCCACGCCGGCGCGCCTGAAATTCCTGCGCACGCCGCGGGCGGAAACCATGGCGGCGCTGGCCACCTTCCGCCAGCTGGCGCTGGCCAACGCGGGCGTGGCCATGAGCTTCATCACCGAGCAGCGCCGGGTGCTGGACCTGCCCGCGCAAGAGCCAGAGCAGCGCATGGCCGCCATCCTGGGGCGCGAGTTCATCGAAAACGCCTTTCCCTTCGAGGCCGAGCGCGATGGTTATGCCGTCTCCGGCCTTGCGTCTCTGCCCA
>JALVSR010000002.1 GCA_027024225.1 Hyphomicrobiales bacterium
TGTTCCTGCGCTTGCGGCAAATCAAGCTTCACAAACCTGATTTTACCGTAAGTGCGGAACAATCCCGAGCTTTTTTGAGCCAAGGTAGATTTTTCTTGGACACTACTGGGCGAAAGCCGGAATCTCGGGCAGCATGCCGTGGAGCAAGCGTTATAAGCCCCCGGCTTCCGCCGGGGGACGAGAAAGTCTCAATAATGTTTCCGCAGGTCCATTCCCTTGTAGAGATGCGCCACCTGCTCTTCATAGCCGTTGAACATCAGCGTCGGCACCCGCTTGCCGAACAGCCCTTCGCCCAGCCGCCGCTCCGTGGCCTGCGACCAGCGCGGATGGCTCACGTTCGGGTTCACGTTGGCGTAAAAGCCGTATTCGTCCGGCTGCAACATGTTCCACGTGGTCGGCGGCTGCTCCGCCACCAGCGAGATGCGCACGATACTCTTGATGGACTTGAAGCCGTATTTCCACGGCACCACCAGCCGGATGGGCGCGCCGTTCTGTTTCGGCATCGGCTTGCCGTAAAGCCCGGTGGCCAGAAGTGTGAGCGGATGCATGGCCTCGTCCAGCCGCAGGCCCTCGCGGTATGGCCAGTCGATCAGCCCCGACTTCTGCCCCGGCATCTCCTTCGGCCGGTAGAGCGTCTCGAAAGCCACGTATTTCGCCTCTGGCTTCACGCCCACGCGCTTGAGCAAATCGCGCAGCATGAAGCCATTCCACGGAATGACCATCGACCACGCCTCCACGCAGCGGAAGCGGTAGATGCGCTCCTCCACCTCCATGCCGCGCAAAACGTCTTCCAGCGGATAGACACCAGGCTTTTCCACCAGTCCGTCGATGGTCAGGTGCCAGGGCTTCACCGTCAGCCGCCGCGCCCGCTTCGCCGGGTCGCTCTTGGTGGAGCCGAACTCGATGAAATTGTTGTAACTGGTGATGTCTTCGTATGGCGTCGGCTTCAGCTCGTTCTCGCTCGCCACGGCCTTCGTCTCATCGCCGCCGAAGTCGCACGCCGCCAGCGCCGGCAAGGCCACCGCCGCCCCCGCCGCGCGCAGGAACTTGCGCCGGTTCAGAAACACCTCCTCCGGCGTCACGTCGTTTTCCGTCAGGTCCGGCTTGAACCACTTGCTCATGTCGTCATCGGCTCCCGCACATTTATTGGAACGATTCAAATTCTATGGTGCTGGCTGTGGCGGCGCAATCAAGCGCGCATCACGTTTTCGTGGGACCGGAAAGCCCCTCAACGGGGTCGCCACCGGCCAGGATTTCCGCCGCGTGCATCGCTTTCACCGGCAGGCCCCGCGCCTCCGCCACGCCTTGCAGGTGCATCAGGCAGCCCATGTCCACGCCGGTGATGACGAGGGGGCGCGCGGGCGATGCATCAGGCGCGAGTTCCAGCATGGTATCGAGCTTGCGCTTCCCCAGCTCCGCGGAAACTTCCGGCACCTTCACCGAGAACAGCCCGCCAAAGCCGCAGCACGTCTGTCGCGTTTCCACCTCCGGCAGCAGCACTTCCAATCCCGGCACGCGCTCGAGCAGGGCCAGTGCCGCATCCGCCGCCCCCGGCACCTCGCGCAAGCTCGCGCACGAATCGTGCCACAGCACCGGCCCGCCGCGCCATTCGCTCATCAATGGCGTCACCTCGTCATGATGCAGGAATTCGCAAAGCTCGAAGGTGCGCGCCGCCAATGCTTCCGCCGCTTCGCGTTCCGCCGTGCCGGACGTGAACAATTCCGGCAGGTGGTTGCGCACCATGCCGGCGCAGGAGGCCGATGGCGCCACCACCGCGTCATACGGCGCCAGCGTTTCCAGCAGCGCCCGGCCCATCGTGCGCGCCTCGTCCTCGTATCCGGCGTTGAAGGCCGGCTGGCCGCAGCAGCCCTGTTCCGGCACTTCCACCACGCAGCCCGCGTGCCGCAGCAACCGCATTGCCGCCTCCACGGCCTGAGGGCGCAGCGTATTGACCACGCAGGTGGCGAACAGCGCCACCCGGGGCCGCACGTTCCTGTATTCTTTCCGGGACTTTTCCGTCATGCCGCCATCTATGGCCGCGCCCCCGGCGGGCGACAAGAAAAAACCGGCGGAACGCTCTTCACGCTCCGCCGGTAATGCAAGAAAACATCGCCATGCCACACGGCCTGAGAAACAACTCGTCATCTCGTCCCCCCCCCCGGCGAAGGCCGGGGTCTCGTGCCGCACGTGCATGAAGGAACAGCCCGAGATGCCGGCTTTCGCCGGCATGACGAAGAAAATTCAGGCCGCGTGCCCAACGCGCCGGATTACTCCGTCAGCGTCTTCAGGTAGGCAATCACGTTGGCGCGGTCTTCGGCCTTCTTCAGGCCGGCGAAGGCCATCTTGTTGCCGGGAATGAACTTCTTCGGCTTTTCCAGGTACTTGTCGAGGTTCTCCTCGGTCCACACCAGGCCTTCCGCTGCCTTGGCCTGCATGGCCTTGGAATACTTGAAGCCTTCCACCGAGGCCGCCTTGCGGCCCACGATGCCCACGAGATACGGGCCAACCTTGTTCTTCTTCTTGTCGGCGAAGTGGCAGGCCTTGCACTTGTTGAACACCTTCTTGCCCTTCGCGGGATCACCCTCGGCATGCGCCGCGGCCATCGGCAGGGCCGCCACAAGCAAAGCGGTCAACAGAGCCTTCTTCATGCTTCTTCCTCCTCTCTATTCCGGCCGGAACATCCGACGGCTCGCCCACCCTCTGCGCGGAAGGCGGACCGCCGCCCTTGTGTCGCCGGCTGCTCGCTCGTTCCCCCGCCGGCCATGTGAAACAGGCCGGCAGGCAAGATAACCGGAATTTCGCCGCCCGGCAAAACCCGGCAATCGCCGCTGTATAAAATCGGGCAGCATGGCATAATTGTGATATTCCGAATGCATGCGCCAGCGGCCGATTGCCGCATGACAAGCTGTCCATTCGGTCTGTCAACATGTCGGACCGCGCCACGCTTCAACAGGATCGCGACACCATGACCACCCCATGCATGCCGCCGCCCGACCCCGCCATCCTCGCCCGTCGGCGCGAGATCGCCGCCGAGCTGGCGCGCCTGTGCCCGCGCTCGGAGGTCATCGCGGAGGAAGAGGCCCTGCGCCCTTACGAATCGGACGGGCTGACGGCCTATGCCCAGCTGCCCCTGCTGGCCATCCTGCCCTGCACCACCGAGGAGGTGCGGCGCATCCTGAAATATTGCCACGATCACGGCATTCGCGTGGTGCCGCGTGGCTCGGGCACCTCGCTTTCCGGCGGCGCGCTGCCCCTGGCCGATGCCGTGTTGCTGTCCATGGCCCGTTTCGACCGCGTGCTGAAGGTGGACGTGGAAAACCGCGCCGCGCTGGTGCAGCCCGGCGTGCCGAACCTGAAGATCAGCGAGGCGGCCAAGCCTTTTGATCTGTATTACGCGCCCGATCCGTCCTCGCAGATCATCTGCTCCATCGGCGGCAACGTGTCGGAAAACGCCGGCGGCGTGCACTGCCTGAAATACGGCATGACCACCAACAACGTGCTCTCGCTCACCATGGTGCTGATGAACGGCGAGGTGGTGCGGCTGGGCAACATGCATGGCGAGGTGGCGGGCCTGGGCTATGATCTTCTCGGCGTGGCCGTGGGCTCGGAAGGGCTGCTGGGCGTGGTCACGGAAGTGCTGGTGCGCCTGCTGCCCGCGCCGCCGGCGGCCAAGGCGCTGCTCATCGGCTTCGATTCCGTGGTGGCCGCCGGGCGCTGCGTGGCCGCCATCATCGCCGCGGGCATCATTCCCGCCGGCATGGAGATGATGGACCGGCTGGCCACGAAGGCGGCCGAAGATTTCGTGCACGCCGGCTACCCTCTGGATGCGGAGGCGGTGCTGATCGTTGAGGTGGACGGCACCGAAGCGGAGGTGGACGAGCTGGCCGAGCGTGTGCGCGGCATCGCGCAAAAGCAGGGCGCGACTTCCTTGCGCGTGTCGGAGTCGGAGGAAGAACGCGCCCGCTTCTGGGCCGGGCGCAAGGCCGCCTTTCCGGCCGTGGGGCGCATCACGCCGGATTATTATTGCATGGACGGCACCATCCCGCGCCACAAGCTGCCGGAAGTGCTTCAGGGCATTCACGAGCTCTCGGAAAAATACGGCCTTGGCGTGGCCAACGTCTTCCACGCCGGCGATGGCAACCTGCACCCACTCATCCTCTATGATTCCAACGACGCCGATCAGCTCGCCCGCGCGGAAGCCTTCGGCGCCGACATCCTGCGCCTGTGCGTGAAGGTGGGCGGCGTGCTCACCGGCGAGCACGGCGTGGGCGTGGAAAAACGCGATCTGATGCCGGAGATGTTCACCGAGACGGATCTCGACGTTCAGGTGCGCATCAAGTGCGCTTTCGACCCCGCCCAGCTGCTCAACCCCGGCAAGGTGTTCCCGAGACTCAAGCGCTGTGGCGAGGTCAGCGCCGCCCAGGTGCAGAAGCTGGAAGAAAAATTCCCCGGCGTGCCGCTGTTCTGATCATGGGCGCTGGAGCGCGAGCATGGCCAGGAAGCCATGCGCGCAAGTTCACAAGATGCGCGAATGACCATGATCGCCCGGAGGGACCAAAAACGGCCGCCCACGTCAATGCAGGCGGCCGCGCGGCGAAACCCTAAGCTCGCCTCAAACGCTTTTTCCGTTACAGGCTGTCGACCTTTTTCAGGGCGGCGGAAAAGCCCTTCAGATCGAGTTCCACCGGCAGGCCCACGCCCGGCGCGGCGTACATGATGAACTTCGCCTTCTTGCCCTTCTTCAGCTTGGCCAGCGTTTCCTTGCGCGCCTGTCCGGTGCTTTCGCAGAAAATCTGGTTGCAGCGCGAGAATGGCACGCGGGTGACGGCCTTGCCGTCCACCTCCAGCGCGATGCCGGTGGGCAGGAACACTCCCAGCGGCGCGCGCAGGTTCACCATGTGGCCTTTCACCTTGCCCTTCTTGTCCTTCACCGGCAGGATGTTGATGATGACAAAGACGTTCTTGCGCTTGGGGTCGGTGGCGGAGGCGGACACGTAGCAGACCTTTTGCGTCACCACCTTCCCGTCCTTTTTTCCCACCGGCAGTTTTTCGCACACCACGCGCCAGGCGCCATGGGTGGAAATGATTTCCGGCTTCGGCAGCTTCGCCGCCTGCGGTTGCTGCGGAATGGTGCGCGGGGGTTTGCGGCGGGGGCCGAAAGGCGTCACCGGCACCGGTGCCCGATCAGGCTGTTTGGCCTGGGTCTTGCCTTGGCCCGCCTGCTGGGCCTGGGCCGAGAGCATGTGCCCCGTGCTCGCCAGCATGATGGCGGCGGCGATGGTCAGCGCCGCCTTTCCAGCTTGCGTGAAAACCTGAAGCATGTTGCCGAATTTCCCGTTGTTGAATGATGTTCCGCCGAAGACCGCTTGCTTGGCCATGTCTCGGAATCAGTTCGCCCCCCGGGTCCCGTCCTTATTAGCGCATGGCGCCGGGTTCGCAACAGGGTTGACGACGCGCACGGCCTTTCCGCCTTTCCATTGCGGCAAAATGCGGCCAAAAACGGGCGCGTGTGCAAGGTGCAAGCGCGGGACGGGATATCCGCGCATGCCCGCTTGACGCCCTGGCGCCAGACGTTCATTCCGTGCCCATGTCGACGACACCTCCGCATATGCCGCGCACGGCGATCACGCATGCGCCCTTCACCCATGGCTCCATCACCCGCCATCTTGTCCTGAACACGCTGCTGGGCGCGGTGGGGCTGATGGCGCTGTTCCTGGTGGACTTCGCCGACCTGTGGTTTGTCTCGCAGTTGCGGGACCAGGAGGCCACCGCTGCGCTGGGCCTGGCCGGCGCGGTGGTGTTCTTTCATCTCTCGTTGGGACTGGGGCTGGGCATCGCCACCGGCGCGCTGGTGGCCATTCACGTGGGCCGGCGCGAGGCGCGCCGCGCCCGCAGCCTCGCGGCGCAGGCGCTGCGCATGGCGGGCTTCATGGGATTTGTCTTTCTGCTGGCCGCGCTGGCGGTGGCGGAGTGGTTGCTCTCGTTGCTGGGGGCGCAGGGCCGCGCGTTGCAGCTGGGGGCGGAATATCTGCGCATCGTGGCCATGGGCTTTCCGTTGCAGGCGGGCCTGCTGATATTCAGCTTCGTCCTGCGCGGCTTCGGCATGCCCGGGCGCGCCATGACGCTGACGCTTACCTCGGCGACGGTGAACGCCACGCTGGACCCGCTGTTCATCTTCTGGCTGGACCTTGGCCTGGCGGGCGCGGCATACGCCACCCTTTGCGCCTTTGCCGCATCGTTCGGCATGGGAGCGGTGCAATTGCTTCGGTATTATCGGCGCGGCAGGATCGGTGACGGAACAAGGGTCCTGCACGCCTTGCTGAAGCCGGACAACCCGGCGCAAGACCGGCGCTCCATCCTGCGCATGGCCATACCGATCACGTTGACGCAACTGGCCACGCCGGTGATGACCGGCTACATGCTTCACGCCGCCGCGCGCTTCGGCCCGGACGTGGTGGCGGTCATCACCGTGATCAACCGCCTTTCGCTGGTCGCTTTCGGGGTGGTGTTCTCCCTTTCCGGCGCGGTGGGGCCCATCATCGGCCAGAATTATGGCGCGCGCTGCTGGAGCAGGGTGCGACGCACCTACCTCGCCGGCCTTGCCTTCGCCACGGGCTACACTTTTTTGGGCTGGATGGCCCTGATCGCGCTGGCCCTGAACGATGTCATCGTCCAGGCCTTTCACCTGCATTCGGGCCAGCACGACCTGATATTTCTCTTTTGCTTCGTCACCGCCGGGGCATGGCTGTTCACCGGCGGGCAGTTCGTGGCGCAGGCGGCGTTCAACAATCTGGAGCGTCCGCGCCTGTCCATGATGTTCAACTGGGCGCGTGCCATCGTGGGCACGATCCTGCCCATCGAGATTTTCACGCGCATCGTTGGCGTGGAGGGCATATTGCTGGGGCCGGCCCTGGGATGGACAATGGTGGGGCTGGCGGCCATGATCACGGCCTGGCGCATCATCAGGCAGCTGGGCGCGCAGGAGGAGCATGCCGCCGATGAGGCCAGACAGGCCGGAGCCAGGTGAAGTGCCACGGGCCGGCTCAGCTGCCGCTGGCCGCCGAACCATTCTCCGCCCGCTGGAGGGCTTCCCGGATGCCTTCCAGCATTCTTTCCGGCGTGGTGTTGTAAGAGAAGTGCTTCAGATACTTGCCCTGCTTGTCCAGCAGGAAAATGATGGCCGAATGGTCCATCTCGTAGCCGCCGTCGTCTTCCGGCGTCTTGCGGTAGAAGGCGCGCCAGTGCCGCGCCATGGTGCGGATCTGCTCTGGCGTGCCGGTCAGCCCGATGAATTCGGGGCCGAAGTTTTCCATGTATTCCTTGAGCACTTGGGGGGTGTCGCGTTCCGGATCGACCGTCACCATGACAACGCGGAAGTCCTTGCGTTTTTCCCCCAGCAGGGCCAGCGTCTCGGCAATCACGGTCAGGCCCATGGGGCAGACATCCGGGCAATGGGTGTAGCCGAAGTAGAGAAGCGTGTACTTTCCCTTCAGGTCGTCCTGGGTGAACCTGTTGCCGTGATGATCCACCAGCTCGAAAGGTCCGCCCAGCTTCGCCACCTGGACCTGTTGCTCGGTCTGGCGGGTAAGGTAATACAGCGCGCCCGCCACCAGAACCAGCGCCACCGCCAGGACGGCCCAGAAGGCGCCCCCGAAGCCGGCGCGGGAAGGGGTTTTCGTGCTCATCTTTACGGGCCTCCGTTTGCCGGGTTTCCCAGATGCGAACTGCGGATAGCATCCGGAGTGTCTTCACACCATAGCGCAAGGCTGAGGCATCATACAGGGACATGGGTCAAGCGCCGAGGTGCAAGGCCGGTCGAAAACGCCATCATGACAATCTTTTCATGCACCCTTCGTTTGCCGTTTCCACATGCGGAATGAGGGGTTTTCCTTTTGTGTCCCAAGGGCCTATGGTGTGCCGCCAGAAAGGGAGCCGGTTACGCCCATGCCCACGCGCCGCACGAGGGAATACATCGCCGCCGAGCAGGCGGGTCTGCGCGTGCAAACGCTGGTGCGCCTGCGCTGGCTGGCCATTCTGGGCCAGTTGGCCGCCCTGCTGGTGGTTCATTACGGGCTGGGATTCGAGCTGCCCTTCTGGCCGGCGTTGGCGCTGGTCTTCCTGTCGGTGTGGCTCAACATCGCGCTGCTGCTGCGTTATCCGGCCGGCGCCCGGCTCAACGAAAACGCCGCCACCTTCGTGCTGGCCTTCGACATCGCCCAGCTGGCGGCGCTCCTGTATCTCACCGGTGGGCTGGCCAATCCCTTCTCCCTGCTGTTCCTGGCGCCGGTAACGGTGTCCGCCACGGTTCTTTCGCCGCAGCGCACGCTGGCGCTGGTGCTGTTCACGCTGGCGCTGGTGGTGTTGCTCACCATGTATCATCGCCCCTTGCCGTGGTATCCCGATCAGCCGCTGGAGCTGCCGCAGCTGTACATTTTCGGCCTTCTCATGGGGCTGGTTTCCGGCATCGGCTTCACCGTCCTGTATGTACTGCGCATCGCCCGGGAGGCGCGGGAAATGGCCACCGCCCTGTCCGCCGCCGAGCTGGCGCTGGCGCGCCAGCAACAGCTCTACGCGCTGGATGGCCTGGCCGCGGCGGCTGCGCACGAACTGAGCACGCCGTTGGCCACCATCGCCGTCACCGCCCGGGAAATGCGCCGGATATGCGACCGTTTCGACGGCGTGCCGGACGAGGCCACCATGGAGCAGTTGCGCGAGGACATGGAGCTGATCGCCGAGCAGGCCACGCGCTGCCGCGAGATTCTGGCCCGCCTGGCCGATCATCGCGCCGGACGCGATGCCATGCTGGCGGTGGCGCGCATGGGCGCCCTGCTGGAAGAGATCGTGGAGCCCATGCGCGGACCCGACCTGGAAATCGTCATGCATGTGGCGCCGGAGGAGGGCGCCGAGGGGCCGGAGCCCGTCATCCGCCGCGAACCGGGCGTTCTGTACGGGCTTGGCAACATCCTGGAAAATGCCTGCGATTTCGCCGAATCGCGGGTGGAGATAGAAGCGCGCTGGGACGACGAGCGCATCTCCGTCACCATCAGCGACGACGGGCCGGGCTTCGCCGAGGAAATCATGGACCGGCTGGGTGAGCCCTACGTGACCTCGCGCGGCAGCCATGCCCAGATGCCGCACAGCGCCGTCGATGCCGAGGAAGGGGATTTCAACGTGGGCATGGGCCTTGGCTTTTTCATCGCCAAGACCCTGCTGGAGCGCAGCGGCGCCACCATCAGCATCGCCAACCGCCCCCATCCGGAACATGGCGCCATCGTGCGCATCGACTGGCCCCGCGCCGCCATCGAGGCATCGGAGGCCGAGCGGCGGCTCTATGGCCATGAATCCCGGGGAGGGCTCCCATCGCGGCCCACCCATGCCCCCCATGAAGAGGAAGAGCCCTCATGACCGACCAGTCCGCCGCTGGCGACCACACGGTGCGTCCATCCGCAAAGTTGAAGGTGCGCCTGCGCGCGGCGACGGAGCGGGAGGCCTCCACGCTGGCGGACCTGCACCGCGCCGCCTTCGGCGCCATCAGCTGGGATGCTGCCAGCATGGGCAAGATGCTGTCCATTCCCGGCACCGAGGCCATGCTGGCCCTGTGCGGCGAGGGCGGGGAGCAAAAAATGCCCTGTGGCATGGTCATGGGCCGGCTGCTGGGCACCGATGGCGAAATCCTCACGCTTGCGGTTCCGCCGGCGTTCCGGCGTCGCGGCATCGGCTCGCGTCTGTTGAGCTCGCTGATGGCGGGCATGGCCATGCAGGGGGCGGAGCGCATCTTCCTGGAGGTGGCGGCGGACAACGCCGCGGCCATCGCCCTGTATGAACGGCTTCGCTTCGAGATCATGGGCAAGCGCCCGAAATATTACGCCAGCGGCCGGGACGACCCGGTGGATGCCCTGCTCATGGTGCACCAGTTCAACTGTGGCTGCGGCGGCTGAGCTCCTTGCACCGCGCGTGCGCCCACGCCCCCGGGCGCCTCAGCCGCACACCGGGACGGGAACGGGGCAAGGCGCGATTGCCAAATCCGCTTCCAAGGCGGTGCCTGCAGGGCATCAATGCGTATCATTCCGGCCCACGCGAAGGGGCGATGATGGAATACAACTGGGCAACAATGAGTGGATCCGCCCAGTCGGTGGTGCCGAAAGCCACGAAAACCGCCCGGCCTTCCCTGTCCAGAACGAAGGTGGTCGGCGTGCTCTCCACGCCCCATGCTCCGGCAACCTTCTTGTCCGCGTCATGCAGCACCGGCAGGTCTATGCCCTTTTCCTTCACATAGGCGCGCACCAGCCGTGCGCTCCCGCCGGAAAGGATCAGCACGATCTTCGCCCCGTCGGATCCAAGTTCCTCGCGGAGTTTTTTCAGGGCCTCGATTTCCACGCTGCACAGGTGGTGGAGAGCGCAGAAATTGAGGATCACCACCTCGCCATGCAGATCCGAAAGGCCAACCCGTTCGCGCGTTGCCACGTGGGGCAGGGTGAACGCCGGTGGGCGTGTCGGCTCCGGCAAAACCCTGAGCGGCCCGGTGATGGACGCGGCCTCTCCCGCGGCTTGCGGGCTTCCCGCCACCTGCGCCCGAACCGGCGCGGGCGGGATCGGCGGTGAGAGCAGGAGCGGCAGGAACGGCATGACCGCCAGGATCAGGCCGGGCGTCATGCCAAGTCTGCGCGGGGAGAATATCATGTTGCCACTCCCTTTTTTCCCAGTTACGCGCCCCCGCGGGAAGGAGCTGGCGTTTCCTTCCCGCGGGGTATGCGACAAGGCATCGGCTCGCCGCCTACTCCGAACCATGCAGTGGCGAAACCAGGGTCAGCAGCAGGCGCGTGATCTGCGGGTTCTTCCAGTTGCGCGCACCAAAGGCGATGAAGGCCAGTCTGCCCTCGGTGTCCAGCACGTAGGTCATCGGCAGGTGCAGGGCACCCCAGGCCTTGGCCACGTTCTCGAACTCATCATGCAGCACCGGCACGTCGATGTCCTTTTCCTGCATGAAGGCGCGTATCTTGTTGGCGTTGCCGCCCACGTGCACGGTGAGCACTTCCACATCCATGCCCTTGAGCTTCTTCCACAGCTCCTTCAGCGTCTCGATCTCCGCCCGGCACGGAGGGCAGGCGATGGACCAGAAGTTCACCACCACCACCTTGCCGCGCAGGCTGGAAAGCCGCACTTCCTTGCCCGTCATGACATCGCGCAAGGTGAAGTCCAGCGGTGCCTGCTTGTGGCCGCCCAGCGGCAGCAGCAGCTTGCCGCCCATTTCCGCCTGTGCCTGCGTGCCCAGCGGCAATGCCGCCAACAACAGCGTCAGCAGCATCAGCATGGTGGGCATGAAACGGTTGACGACGGCGAAAGCGCCGAATCCTTTCGTGTAGAAGGCCATGTTTCCGTCCTTTCCTTTCGTTTTCTGCCTCGAGATTGGCAAGACCGATTTCTCGACCGGAAATCCCGAGTCGGGAATATGATGATATTCTAATATTACGAAGCCTTGATATATGGCAAGCCGCATAGAACTTTATCGGATAAAACGTCGCAGGGAAATGGGCAAAGGACACATTTGGCCAACATTGATCCACAGTGGCCGGGAATTGTCGGGAGTGGATATCGTGCCGCTATCTGCAATCACACGCCCCGCCGTTGCAGGCCACCTTGCCCGTCCCGGGAAAAGGGGCCTTCCGCGCGGCCATCAACGGGTCGGGTCCACCCAGAGCCCAGGCCAGCAACTGCGCATAATGCACCAGCGGCGTGCGCGCTTCCGCCGCCATGTGCTGGATGCAGCCGAAATTGGCGCTGGCGATGGCCTCCGCGCCGGGCAGTTGCAGATGGCTCAGCTTGCGCTGGCGCAACTGGGCCGCCACCTCCGGCTCCAGCACGGCGTTCGCCCCGCCCGCGCCGCAGCACAAGTGCGCCTCCGCCGGCTCCAGCACCACGAAGCCGGCATCCTCCAGCAGTTTCCGTGGCAGGTCGGCCATGCGCAGGTGATGGGTGAGAGAGCACGGGGCGTGCCACATGATGGTAACGGGCCGTGGCGCGTGCCAGGCCGGGCGCCCCGGCAGGGATGAAAGCAGCTCCGCCAGCTCGAAGGCGTTGTCCGCAAGCCTCTGCGCCGGCCCGGCCAGCGCCGCGTCATCCGCCAGCAACGCGGCATAGTTCTTCACCGTGCAGGCGCAGCCCGAGGCGTCGATGACCACCGCCTCCGCCCCGGCCTCCATCCAGGAGCGCACATTGGCAGCGCCGCGGGCGCGAGCGCGTTCATGCTCGCCCAGGTGCGATTCCATGGCGCCGCAGCACCCCGCCGCGCGCGGGATGACCACATGAAAGCCCGCCATGCGCAACACGTGCAGCGTGGCCTCGGAAATGGCGCGGCCGAACACCCCCTGCGCGCACCCCGTCAGCAGGGCCACGCGCCGCCCTTGCCCGGGGCCATCGTCCAGCGGCGGGAATTCGCCGAACAACGGCCGCTCGGGACGCTGGCGGCGGGCCGGCTCGAGCAGCGCGGTGAAGGGCCTGAGCCCGGCGATGGCGTTCATCAGCGGCATGATGAATGGCGCGGTCATGCGCCCCAGTTTCGCCATGCGCCGCAGCCGCGCGGGCCGTGGCACCACCTCCATCAGGATGCGCCGCAGTATCCGGCGCGACGTCGGTCGGGTTTGCGCCGCCGCCGTCCTGCGGCGGACGATGTCGATGAGCTTGTCGTATCCCACGCCGGAAGGACAGGTAGTGGTGCAGGACAGACAGGTCAGGCAGGTGTCCAGGTGTTTCAGCACCGACCACGGCGGAGAGGCCTGCTCCTCTTCCAGGATGGTGCGGATCTGGTAAATGCGCCCGCGCGGGGCTTCCAGCTCGTCGCCGGAAATCAGGTAGGTTGGGCAAGTGGCCATGCAGAAGCCGCAGTGCACGCACTTGCGCAGCTCCTCGTTGGCGGCCGCGATGTCCGGATCGCGCAACTGTTCCGGCGTAAAGCTGGTCTGCATGGCCTGCCCGCTTGCCCTGCTTGCGATGTCCGGCCATCGGCCGGTTCGGAACCGCACCTTGTGTGCCCCACCGCGGCCGATTTTGCAATCTCGCTTTTGCCGCCGTTCCGGCCCATGAGCGCCGATCAGGGACGGCGCAGGGCCAGTGGCCGGCTGCCTTCCGAACGCTCGATGCGGGAGATGGCCGCGGCCAGCGGCTCGCACGCCACCATCATGTGATGCGCGTTGGCGTGGATGATGAGATCCGGTGCGATGAGCATGGCCACGTGTCCTTTCCAGAACACCAGGTCGCCCCGGCGCAGTTTCTCCGGTTCGCCAAGCCACTTGAGCGGCAATTCCCGCCCAATTTCGCGCGACTGGGGGGCGGAATCGCGTGGCACATGCTCGTGTCCGGCCATGCGCAAGGCCAGCTGCACCAGGCCCGAACAGTCAATGCCCGCAACAGTACGCCCACCCCACAGGTAGGGCGCGTGCAGCAGCATCTCGGCGATGGCCGCCGGGTCGGCGGCCGGCGGCGCGGTCGCGGGGCGGGCGTGGTTGGCGATGATATGCCCGCCACTGGCGAGCCGCAGGAAGCGGCCGTTTTCTCCCACTCTTTCCACCCCCCACACGGGCGAGCCCATGAACAGTGGCTGGGTGGGGCTGGACTTGATGTCCGGTTCGGGGAACAGCAGCGTCTGCGGCACGCTGATGACGTGGGGCGAGGCATCCTCTTCGGAAGGCAGCAATCGTTCGGCCAGATCGAAGGCCTCGCGCGGGGCATACCCCTCGTATCCATCGTGCAGCAGGCGCAGCCGCAGCCAGCCGCGCTCGCGCGAGCCCGGCGGTGGGGAAACCTCCTTCAGCAACAGCGCCTGTTCGCCGAACAGGATCTGCGTGACCATTTCCGCCCGCCCGCGCGGCTCCCGCTTCATGGGCGCAACGGACCACCGGCAGACCAGCCGCACGGCCTCCGTCCCGCCCGGCGAGGATGAAGATGAATGCCTGGGATCAGCCAATGGAAGAAGCCCCGCTTTCGGCGTTGCCCGGCTCGGCATCGGCCGCATCATCACCCGCCCCGGGGAGCTCTTCCACAACTTCGGCCGCCTGGCGGATGGTTTCGGCCAGGGTCTCCAGGAACAGTGCGCCCTTCAATGTGCGTTGCACCAGCACGTTGCGCTTGTCGTTGGGGTCGCGCCGCCGTTCCGTCAGTCCGTGCTGGCCCAGGGTGTTGAGCGCGCGGGTGATCACCGGCTTGGTCACGTTCAGCTTGGCCGCCAGCCCGCGCACGGTATGAGGGGGCGGCTCCAGGTAAACCGTCAGCAGCACCGCTATTTGCCGCAGGGTCAGGTCAGGCAGCTCGTCGCGCACCTGTGCCAGCACCACCTCGTGCCAGAGCTTCAGCGCCTGCATGTCCGACAGCAACATGGTCGATATCCCTTGCCGTTTCCCCGATGTGGAAAAACGGGGCGCGGTTCATTACGCTTCCGTATCATTAAGCGTTTTTCCTCCGCATGCGCAAGCGAAATCCACACTGGCTTACGCGGGGCAGGCCTTTGGTTCTGGACGGAACTGTGTTAGGCTGCGCATATATGGAATTCCGGATATGCATGATCTGGCGTATTGGCCGGTGATGGAGGGAGCTCGGGCCGTTCGCCAGCACCAACAGGCAACAAGGGAGGAAAGACAGATGCCCAGGACTATGGAAGAATTCACCCATCCCGGTTCGGTGCGGCCTTCACCGGGGTTTCCGGACGCCCCGGAAAGCTGGAGTCCGGACATGGCCGAGAGGCTGGCGCAGGAGATGGGCATCGAGCTGACGGACGATCATTGGGAGGTCATCCGCACCCTGCAGGGCGCCTACCGCGACGAGGCCGAGCCGCCCCTGCGCCGTCTGCACGAGGCGCTGGAAGGGCGCTTCGCCGAAAAGGGCGGCATGAAATACCTCTATGCCATCTTCAATGGCGGCCCCATCGCTCGCGGTTGTCGGCTGGCCGGCCTCAAGCCTCCGGCCGGGGCGATCGACACCAGCTTCGGCTCCGAGGCCTGAATCCTTCGTCGCCTTCACCGAAGGCCACATGGCGATTCTTGTCGTGGCGAGGATATGGGCCATCATGAGGCTGATGCGGCGGCCCCTTCTTGTATCGGCGCCATATCCACGCTTGGCTCCAACCTGCCCCTCTCGCGATTGTGAGCGCGAGGGGCTTTTTTGTGACCGCCGCATGCCCCCCCGGCGGATAGACTGGCCGGAAAACGGGTGCATGCGGGGGAAATCCTGGTCCTGATGAACGCACCTGATGAACGCAGAGGAACGAACATGAGCGTGGCGAAGGTGTTGACGGTTGGAATGCTCGTTGCCGGCATCGCCCTGGTGGGCTGGATCTGGTTGCGCAAGGGCGAGGGGCTTGTGCCGCTGCCTGCGCAAATGGCCGCACCGGGCCGGGCGGCCGGTTTTTTGCGCCCGCATGATGCGGCGCTGGTGGCTCTGGGCAGGCAGATATACGCGCGCGCCTGCGCCAATTGTCATGGTGTGAACCTGGAAGGTCAGGCAGGCTGGCGCACGAATCCGCGGCTGGCGCCGGCGCACGATGCCTCGGGCCACACGTGGCACCACCCGGACGCTCTCCTGTTGCAGGTCGTTCGTGCGGGAACCATGGGCAAGGGCGGCGCCATGCCGGGCTTCGGCGATGTCCTCTCCGAAAGGGAAATTCTGGCGGTTCTCTCCTACATCAAGAGCCGCTGGCCGGAACGCATCCGCGAAGCGCACGACGCCATCAACGCCCGCGCCGCCGGCAGTGGATGATGCCGGATTGCGCAAGGCCGCCGCTGCACCCCGCACCGCGTTCCTCCCAGATCCTTGCGTTTTCATGGTTCGCAAACAAGCGGGGAGTGGTGGGCGGTTCCACGTGCATCCCGGCATTGGCCAGTGGCAGAATCTTCCCGCTGTCATGTTCGCTCGCCGAGGTGTCCGGAAACGCCGAGGGTCTTGGCGCGTGCTTGTTTTCTCGCAAGGGCTGTGAAATAAGGATGATTGCCGAAAAGCGGAGAGGGCTCGTGACAAGCATTAGGCTCAGGACTCATAAAGTGCGTGGATGCCAGCGGCATTTTCGCAAAATATCGCTGGTCTTTTCGCCCGCGGGAAATAGCTGACGCTATTTTCAAGGGTGAAAAGCCAGCGAGATGAAGCGAAAATGCTGCCCGAAGGGGATGGCGCAAAAACCGGAAATATTATACCAACACTTTATCCTTTCGGTGTTTTTGCGCCAGACTGGCGCCGCGCAATTTATGGGTCCTGAGCCTAGGCCACTTCTTCGGCATTGTGACAGCCTGAACCAACAATAAATCATTGCAGGGGGATTCATCATGGCCCACGTTGTCGTCATGGGCGCCGGCATCGGTGGCATTCCGGCGGCCTACGAGCTGAAGGAGGCGCTCGGCAAGGAGCACCGTATTACCGTCATCAACAAGTTTCCCTATTTTCAGTTCACGCCGTCGAACCCGTGGGTGGCCGTGGGCTGGCGCAAGCGCGAGGACATCACGCTGGATCTCGCGCCCATCATGGGCAAGCACGGCATCGAGTTCATCGAGGGCGAGGTCACGAAGATCGTCCCGGAAGAAAACAAGCTGGAGCTGAACGACGGCAGCTCCATCACCTACGATTACCTGGTCATCGCCGCCGGGCCGGAACTGGCCTTCGACGAGATCGAAGGCCTGGGCCCGGAGGGCGGATACACGCATTCGGTGTGCACCGTCGATCACGCCGAGAAGGCCTACTCCGAATGGGAGAAGTTCTGCGCCAACCCCGGCCCGATCATCGTCGGCGCGGTGCAGCTGGCCTCGTGCTTCGGCCCGGCCTACGAGTTCGCCGCCATCATGGACACCGATCTGAAGCGCAAGAACATCCGCGACAAGGTGCCCATGACCTTCGTCACCTCCGAGCCCTACATCGGCCACCTGGGCCTGGGCGGCGTGGGCGACACCAAGGGCCTGCTGGAATCCGAGCTGCGCGACCGCAACATCAAGTGGATCACCAACGCCAAGGTGGACAAGGTCGAAGACGGCAAGATGTTCGTCACGGAGCTTGACGAGGATGGCAACGAGAAGAAGAAGCACGAGCTGGAGTTCAAGTTCTCCATGATGCTGCCGGCCTTCCGCGGCGTTAAGGCGGCCGCGGGCATCGAGGGCCTGGTGAACCCGCGCAACTTCATCGTGGTCGATGAATACCAGCGCAACCCGAAATATCAGAACATCTTCGGCGTGGGCGTGTGCATCGCCATTCCGCCGCTGGAGGCCACGCCGGTGCCGGTGGGCGTGCCGAAGACGGGCTACATGATCGAATCCATGGTCACGGCCACGGTGCAGAACATCAAGCAGCTCATCAACGGCCAGCAGCCCACGCACCACCCCACGTGGAACGCCTTCTGCCTGGCGGACCTGGGCGACAAGGGCGTGGCCTTCATCGCCAAGCCGCAGAACCCGCCGCGCAACCTGAACTGGGCGGCGGAAGGCAAGTGGGTGCACTGGGCCAAGATCGCGTTCGAGAAATACTTCCTTTACAAGGTCAGGAGCGGCATTTCCGAGCCGTTCATCGAGCGCCTGCTGCTGCGCGGCATGAAGCTGTTCCGCGTGAAGTAGGCCGGCGGGACGCGGCCGGAGCAGGTCGACGGAACGCGCGCATTCCGCCGCCACCGGACGATTTTCCTCCGGTGGCGGCGTTTTCTTGCGCCCGTGCAAGGGGTGAGGAGGGTGAAGGGGGCGCGCGCTCGCGGCTGCCCGGAGGTCAGTGCAAGGTGGCGGGGCGTTCATCCTCGCCTTCGTGCAGCGCCTGCGCCTCCTCCCCGGGCATCACCAGCGAACGCACGTGCGCGCTGGCGAAGACCTCCGCTGCCAGCTTGCGCACATCGTCCGCCGTCACGGCCTCTATCAACCCGGTGAATTCCCGCAGCGGCCGCACCCGCCCCCAGGCGAAGAACTGTCGCGCCAGCTGCGAGGCCCGCGCCGCGGCGCTTTCCAGCTCCATCACCAGCGCCGCCCGTGCCTGCGCCCTGGCGCGCCCCAGCTCCTGTGGCGAAACCTCCCGCTCCAGCGACCGCGCCACCTCCAGCATCAGCCTTTCCGCTTCCCGTGCCCGTTCCGGCGCCGTGGCGGCATACAGGTACAGCGCCCCGGCATCGGCGAAGCTCGTGCGGTAGCTGTAGGTGGAATAGCAAAGCCCACGCTTTTCACGCAGTTCCTGGAACAGCCGCGATGACATCCCGCCGCCCAGGATGGAGGAGAGCATGATGGCCGTCCACACCGTATCGTCACGATACCCCGGAAAGGGCCAGGCCAGCACGATATGCGCCTGGTCCTGCGGCCGGGTCGTGGTGGCCTGGCCGGCGTGGAAAATGGGCTTTTCCCGCTCTGGGGGCTGTCCCGGCTCCAGATGCGCCAGCAGCCGTTTGGCCGCGCGCAACAAGGCCTCGTGATCGATCTTGCCCGCCGCCGTCAGCACCATGCGCCGCGCCCCGTAATGGCGCTCGCGAAAGGCCGCCAGGTCTTCCGGCATCAACCGCGTGATCACCTCCGGCACCCCCAGGATGGGCCGCCCCAGCGGGTGGTTGGGAAAGGCCACGCGGTCGGCCTGGGTAAAGACCACGTCTTCGGGGTCGTCGTTGGCGGCGGCGATTTCCTGCAGAATCACCCCGCGTTCGCGCTCCATCTCGTGCGGGTCGAACACGGGGTTGCACACGATGTCGGCAACGACATCCAGCGCCACCGCCCAGTCGTCCGCCAGCACATGCGCCGTGTAGCCGGTATATTCGGCCGTGGTGGTGGCGTTGAGATCCCCGCCCCGGTCCTCTATGGCCGCCACGATCTCGTAGGCCGTGCGGTGCTTCGTGCCCTTGAAGGCCATGTGCTCCAGGAAATGCGCGATCCCGGCCTCCTCCTTGCGCTCGTCGCGCGAGCCGGCCCACACCCACAGGCCCAGCGCCACGGTTTCCAGGTGGGGCAGGTGATGGGAGATCACGGTCAGCCCGTTCGGCAGGACGGAGGTTTGCACGCTCATGATCGTTCCAGTCACTCACATTGCCCGCATGCGTCCGTTATGCCGGCTGCGCATGGCTGGCGATGAAATTCTCCACTGCCGCGAGGTCGGCGGGCAGCACCTCGAAACGCTCTTCCAGCTCCATGATGTGCGCCAGATGCGGCGGCAGGTCCGGGTGCACGCCGGTGGCGGCCTTCACCGCCTCGGGAAACTTCGCCGGATGCGCCGTGGCCAGAGACACGGTCAGGTGCGCCCGGCTCATGTGCTCCCGCGCCACCGTCAGCCCCACCGCCGTGTGCGGGTCGACGATTTCGCCGGTGTCCTCGTAAACCCGGCGGATGGTCTCGAGCACATCCTCCTCGTTCGCTCGGCCAGAGTGGAACAGCTGCCGGATATAGGCCAGCGCATCTTCGGGAATGGTGAACCCGCCCGACTGCGCCAGCTGGTCCATCAGCGTTTTCAGCCGCTCCGCGTCGCGCTCCAGCGCGTCGAACAGCAGCCGCTCGAAGTTCGACGATACCTGGATGTCCATGCTGGGGCTGGTGGTTGGCGTAACTTCGCCGGTTTCATAGCGTCCGCTGCTCAGCGCCCGGTGCAGGATGTCGTTCACGTTGGTGGCCACTACCAGCCGGTCGATGGGCAGACCCATGCGCTGCGCCACGTAACCGGCGAAGATATCGCCGAAATTGCCCGTGGGCACCACGTAGCACAACGACCTGTCCGGCGCCCCCAGCGCCAGCGCCGAGGTGGCGTAGTAGATCACTTGCGCCAATATGCGCCCCCAGTTGATGGAGTTCACGCCCGCCAGACGGTGTCGTTCGCGAAACGGCGCGTCGTTGAACATCTGCTTTACCAGCCGCTGGCAGTCGTCGAAGTCGCCCTCAATCGCGATGTTGAACACGTTGGGCGCGTGCACGGTGGTCATCTGCCGCCGCTGGATGGCCGAGACGCGCTCGTGTGGATGCAGGATGAAGATGCGCACCCGTTTGCTGTGGCGGAAGGCCTCGATGGCCGCCGAGCCGGTATCGCCCGAGGTGGCGCCGATGATGGTCACGTGCTCGTTTCGCCGCATGAGCGCGATGTCCATCATCCGCGCCAGGATCTGCATGGCCACGTCCTTGAATGCCAGCGTCGGCCCATGGAACAGCTCCAGCAGGAACAGCGCGTCATCCAATTGCTTCAGCGGCGTGGTGGCGGCGTGATGAAAGGTCTCCTGCGCATCTTCCACCAGCGCGTGCAGCTCCTGCCCGGTCAGGAAGTCGCCCACGAATGGTTTCATGACCATGGCCGCCACGCCACCCCAGGAGAGATTGCGCAAGCCGCGCCATTCCTCTTTCGGAAATACCGGCCAGCTTTCCGGCACATACAGGCCGCCGTCCGGGGCCAGCCCGGCCAGCAACACGTCCTCGAAACTGCGGCCCGCATCGCCGCCGCGGGTGGAAAGATACTGCATGAATCCTGTTCCGTTCGGTCGCGGAAAATCGTGCCAGGGGCCACCCGGGTGCGGCCCTCGTGGAAATCATGTGGTGTTTGCCACACCGTCACGACGTGGGCAAGGGTAGTGAAACAGCCCGGACTCACGGTTTTTCCGCTCATTCCGCCGCCGTGCGGCCGGAGTTCTCCTCCTCTTCCGCCCCGGCGGCGTTCGCCGCAGAGGATTCATCCTTGTCGGGATCCCGTGTGCTCTTCTTCTTGGTGGAAGCGCGCTCGCCGGTTTCCGTTACCTGTTCTGGCGTTTCCGCCGCGAGCTCTTCCGCCTCCGGTTCGGGTTCCCGTTCGGGTTCCCCTGTTTCTTCCTTCTCGGAAAGCTCCCGCCGGCCAGCTTCCGTTACCCGTTCTTCCGAGGCGGCCGCAGGCGCCTCCGCTTCCGTTTCGGAAGCCGCCTTTTCTGCCGGCTCGGGGGCGCCACCACCGGGGCTTTCCGCCGTATTCTCGGACGCCTCCGCCGCGGTGGCGGGCGCCAACTTCGCGGCCTGCGCGCGCGCGGGAGCGCTCTGCGGGCGCTTCGGCGGCAGTTGCGGCTTGCCCACGTCTTCCGGCAGGGGCGGGGCCACCTCCTCGTTCAGCAGGATGTGGCTCAGCGCCGCCAGCCGTCCCGTGAACGGCGCGATGCGCCGCGCCTCGGTCATGAAATGCAGGATGGTTGCCGCGTCCAGCGCCGGGGCGATGAGATATCCCTGCGCCATGTCACAGGCCAGTTCTTCCAGCAGCCGCAATTGCCAGTGTTCCTCCACGCCTTCCGCTACCACGTGCATGGAAAGCCCGTGCGCCAATCCCACGATGGCGGCGATCACGCTGCGGCTTGCCGGATCGTCGGAAGAAAGGAAGCTGCGGTCGATCTTCAGCGCCTGGAAGGGCAGGGAACGCAACCGCGACAGCGAGGAATAGCCGGTGCCGAAGTCGTCGCACACCACGCCCACGCCCATCTCCGCCAGGTGCTGCAGGGTGGCGCGCGCGCCCGCCGGATCGCGCAGCAACAGGCTCTCGGTCACTTCCAGCCGCAGCCCGGCCGGGTTGGCGTTCTCCTGCGCCAGCAATTGCGCCACGTCATCGGCCAGCGACGGGTCCAGCAGGTCGGTGGAGGCCACGTTCACCGCCACGTAGAACGGATGCT
>JALVSR010000003.1 GCA_027024225.1 Hyphomicrobiales bacterium
GTGCCCCGGAGCTTGAAGGCCAGCGGGCGCGCCTCTCCCTCCACCAGTTGCGGCGGCTGCCAGAAATTGGTGCGGCGCATGGCCAGAATGCACTGCCCGAACATGCGCAGGATGCGGTCTTCGTCCAGCGAGGGCACTTCCGT
Source organism: Hyphomicrobiales bacterium (assembly GCA_027024225.1). Classification (GTDB taxonomy): domain Bacteria; phylum Pseudomonadota; class Alphaproteobacteria; order Rhizobiales; family Aestuariivirgaceae; genus Thermopetrobacter. Next base: position 144 of record JALVSR010000003.1, read on the forward strand.
GAGCCGTTCCTGCGCCTGCCGCCAGACGGCCTGCGCACGCTTGCGCCGGGTGGCGGCGCCGCGGCGCCCGGGGGCGAACAGCGTCTCGAACATGTCCACGAAGGCGCTGGCGAAGGCGCGGTGCTTGCGCAGGGTGTCGGCCATGAAGCCCAGCGTGTAATGCACGCCTGCCTGCCGCAGCCAGCGGGCGACGGCGCGCAGCAGGGCCACCTGGCGCCAGGGCAGCGAGGCGGACAGCATGAGCGCGTTGAAGCGATCGTCGTCGGCCTGGCCGTTCCACACCGCCAGGAAGCCTTCCTCCAGCAGCGCGCGCACCTTTCCCAGCTCCAGCGGCAGATCCCGCGCCGGCTGCAGCAGCATCTCGTGGATGAACACCTGCCGGGTGGTCTGCGCATGGGCACCGTGGCGGATGGTGAAAGTGCGCTCCTCCACGGCCTGCAAGCCCATGTTGGCCAATAGCGGCACACGCTTGGCCAGGGGCACGGCCTCGTCGAAATGATACAGCTTCAACCGCACCTGCGAGGCGGCATCGCCGTGCGCCCGGTAAAGCGTCACCCCCACCCGACCACTGCCGGCCAGACGTTCTATCATGCGGATGTCGTGCAGCGATTCGAGCGGGGTGAAGGCCTCGCGCCAGGCGGCGGAAAAGGCGCCGCGCCACTTCGGCCACAGGCGCTCGGCCTCTTCCGGGCCCAGGCTTGCGCGCATGACCTCCAGCAGCCGTTCCTCCCAGGTCTGCACCACCTCGCGCAGCAACCGGTTGAGCTGCGCCATGTCCGGCATGCGCCAGTGGCCGGGCCTGAGCAACCGCAGGCGAAAATGCACCCTCACCTGCATGTGTTCGCCGAAAGTGGGCTGAAAGGCAATGACCTGTGCGCCCAGAGCCGTTTCCAGCAGCTCGCCCACCTTTTCGCGCAGGTCGGAGCTGAACCGCTCGCGCGGGATGAAGGCAAAGGCGGAGGCGTACAGGGGGGAGCACCCGTGCCAGACGACGAGCTCCGGCCGCGGCCGCTCCTGCACCGCCAGCACCTTCAGGCCCAATCGCGCCAAGGTGCGCGCGTCCAGCTCGAAGAGGTCATCGCGCGGAAAGGTTTCCAGTATATGCAGCAAGGCCTTGCCGCGGTGGCTGTCCGGCGCCACGCCACTGTAGCGCATGGCCTGGGCGATCTTGTGCCGCAGCAGGGGGATGTCCTGGGCCGCACGCACGTAGGCCACGGCCGTGAACAGGCCAAGCAGGCGCAGCTCGCCCACTTCGTTGCCCGCCACGTCGAAGCGCCGCACAACGATGAGATCCATCGGCACACGCCGGTGCACGCGCGAGATCAGCGCGGACTTGGTGACGATCACAGGCGCATCCTCATCCTTGGGCAGGCACAGGGTGGCGGCGGCCGCGCCATCCATCGGCGCACCGGTGATTTCATCCACGGGCCGGTGCCGCAGAATGCCGTGGGCATGACCGGCCGGGCGCAAGGTGCCATCGGCGCGCTCATATTCGCGCGCGCCCAAGAAGACGAAATGATCCTCCGCCAGCCATTGCAGGAAGGCCAGCGTTTCGGTGAGTTCCGAAACCGGCACCGGCGGCGGCAGGCGCAGGTATTCGTCCATGATGTGTTCCAGCTGGCCGCGCATGGCCGGCCAATCCAGCACCACGTCGTGCACCTCGGCGAAGATATCGCGAATGTCGCGCGCCAGTTCCGCCGCCATGTTCTCGTTCGGCAACTCCAACAACGCCACGATGAGGCTTTCCGCCCGCAGGTGGGCGGCGGCGCCGGCGCGGCGCTCAATGGAAACAAGCTCGCCGCGCGCATTGCGCCTCACGTGCAGAATGGGATGCAGCAGAAGCTGAATGCGCACGCCCATCGCCGCCAGGTGCGCACGCAGGGAATCGACAAGAAACGGCATGTCGTCGTTGAGCGCGCGCAACAGGCACAAGCCTTTCAGCACGGCCGGCGCGCCGTTGGCGGCGTGATAACAGTCCAGCCGCACCTTGCTGCGACCGGGTGTGTGCTTGCGCAATATTTTCAGTGCGCGCGCCACCAGCCATTCGCGCGCGGTTTCGTCCAGTTGGCTCAGGTCCTCTTCCGCCACGCCGGCAAACATCTGCCCGGCCAGCAGGCGTTCAGGGTCGGAGGTGGTGCCGGGGGTGGGTCGGGATCGGTCCGAGGGGCGCGACATGGCAGCCTCCGTTTCCGGCCGCAGGAAAGATCGATGGCGGCATTGTGCCACATTGCCGCAGTAAGCCCAAGCACATTGCCCTCGGATGGCAAATGAACACGCCGTCATGGGCGCGCCCCTTGCGCCGGGGGCCGATTCGTCGAATAACTCCAGGACGGAAACGCCAAACCGGGTTGAATGAATTGGAACGGAACGAAAAAGGAAGGCCCATGTCCGAGGAGTTGCTCACACGCATGGAAAGGTTGGCCGGACGCACCTTGCAGGCGGCGCGGAAGGCGGGGGCGGAAGCCGCGGACGTGCTGGTTGCGGGTGGCGAGTCGGTGGAAGTGGACGTGCGCGAGGGGCGTATCGAGCACCTGGAGCGCTCCGATGGCGCCGCGCTGGGGTTGCGGGTGCTGGTGGGCAAGCGCCAGGCGGTGGTGTCGATGGGTGATCCGGAACACCAGGATTTGGCCGAACTGGCCGAGCGCGCCGTGGCCATGGCGAAGGCGGCGCCGGAAGACCCCTACATAGGACTGGCCGAGCCGGAGCAGGTGGCCAGCGAATGGCCCGACCTTGACCTGGCCTGCGAGCACCTGGCGGACGTGGAGACCCTGCGCGAGCGGGCGCTGGCGGCGGAGGCCGCGGCGCTGGAAGTGGATGGCGTGAGCAAGTCCGTGGGGGCGGGGGCTTCCGCCTCGCGACACGTGGTTTTTCTGGCCGCGACCAATGGGTTCGCCGGTGGGTATGAGCGCACCGGCACGGGCATTTCCGCCGCGGTGATCGCTGGCGAGGGCGCGGACATGCAGCGCGATTACGCCTACGACAGCAAAATGCATGACGAAGACCTGCGCAGCCCGGAAGACGTGGGCCGCGAGGCGGGCGAACGGGCGGTGCGACGCCTGCACCCGAAAAAGCCCGAATCGCTCACCAACGCGGCGGTCATTTATGACCAGCGCATCGCCGGAACCATCGCAGGGCACCTGGCCAGCGCCGTGAACGGGCGGGCCATCGCGCGCGGCGCGAGCTTTCTGAAGGACCACATGGATGACCGCATCATGGCGCCTGAAGTGCAGGTGCTCGACGATGCGCACATGAAGCGCGGGCCGGCCTCGAAGCCTTTCGACGGCGAGGGGCTGCCCACCACCACGCTGGAGGTGGTGCGCGATGGGTACTTGTGCGAATGGATACTGGATCTCGCTAGCGCCCGGCAGCTGGGACTCAACAGCAATGCGCGGGCCAGCCGCGCATTGGGCGAGCCGCCCGCCCCCGCGGCCACCAATTTCAACATCATGAACGGCCTGCAATCGGTGGAGGAGCTGATAAAGGGCGTAAAGCGTGGCGTGTTGGTGACCGAGCTCATCGGCATGGGCGTGAATATCGTCACCGGCGATTATTCGCGCGGCGCCTCGGGATTCTGGATCGAGAACGGCGAGATCGTCCACCCGGTAACCGAAATGACCATTGCCGGAAATCTGAAGGACATGTTCCTGCATTTGACCCCCGCCGACGACTTGCGCATTCTGGGAGCAAAGAACGCGCCCACCCTGCTGGTGGAGGGCATGACCATTGCCGGACAATGAATCACATCCTCCCGCCATACCCGACCTTTCCAACGAATTGGCGGCGGCGCTGGAGGTGGCGCTGGCGGCGGCGCGGGAAGCGGGCGAAATCGGGCGCAGGCATTTCCGCCACAATGTGCGGGTGGAACGCAAACCCGACGGCTCTCCGGTGACGGAGGTGGACCTGGCCATCGACGCCCTGTTGCGCAAACGTATCATGGGCGCGTTTCCGGAAGACGGCTGGCTGTCGGAAGAGGGCGAAAAAGGACGGCAGTGGCTCTGTCACCGCCGGACGTGGGTGATTGATCCGCTGGACGGCACCAGCGGTTTTCTGCGGGGGGAGCCTCACTGGTGCGTGGCCTTGGCGCTGCTGATTGACCATGTTCCGGTGCTGGGGGTGCTGCATGCTCCGGCATTGGATGCCACTTGGTGGGCCAGCGCCGGAGGGGGCGCCTTCCTGAACGGCGAACGCATTCATGTGAGCGAGCGGACGGAACTGGCGGGCAGCCACATCATCGGGCCGGCGGCGGTGAAGAGGCCCGAGTGCTGGGAAAAGCCATGGCCGCAGGTGGAGGTGCGGCGCTATCCGTCGCTGGCGCTGCGAATGGCCTTCGTGGCCGATGGCAGCGCCGACGCCATGCTGGCGCCAGGCAGGAAGAATTACTGGGATGTGGCGGCGGGCGACATCATCGTGCGCGAGGCGCGGGGACGTGTTTCGGACATTGCCGGCGCGCCGCTGCGCTATGATGAGAAGACGATGAGGGTCAATGGCCTCATCGCCGCCGGCAAAGGCCTGTTCGACGAGATCCGCAGCCGCGCGGCGGGTTTTCGCTGCGGCCACGGCAGCCGGCGGCGCGACAAGGGCAAGGGAAAGGGCAAGGGAGACGAGCGCCCATGAGCGACAAGGTGGTGGAATCGAAGCAATACCTGCATCTGGTGTTCGGCGGCGAACTGAAGGACGTGCAGGGCGTGGAGTTCAAGGATCCGCACAATCTGGACATCGTGGGCATCTATCCCTCCTACGCCGAGGCGAAGAAGGCATGGGAGGAAAAGGCGCGCGCGACCATCGACGATGCCGAGGTGCGGTATTTCATCGTCCACATCCACCGCCTGCTGGAGCCGGAGGAGGGCTGAGGAGCTGGATATTCTGGACAACCTCCCCCACCGAAAAGGAAAAGCGCAAATATCATGCGCTTTTCCTTTCGGTGGGGGAGGCAAGACCAGCCTTTTCATTCGTCAAGAACTGTCAAGGGACATGCCCGCCTTCGGCGGCTGGCCATTGGCACGCCCTTGACAGTTCTTGATGAATGAAGCACCCGCTTCATCATTCCGCAAAAGGGTGGCCAGGCCGATGAAACGCGTGGAAATCTTCACCGACGGCGCCTGCTCCGGCAACCCCGGTCCCGGCGGCTGGGGTGCGATATTGCGCTATAACCAGCACGAAAAGGAGCTCTCCGGCGCCGAACCGGAAACCACCAACAACCGCATGGAGCTGATGGCCGCCATCGCCGCGCTGGAGGCGCTGAAGGAGCCGGTGGAAGTGGATCTGTACACCGACTCCGAATACCTGAAAAAGGGCATCACCGAGTGGCTCCCGCAATGGAAGGCGCGCGGCTGGAAGACGGCGGCGAAAAAACCGGTGAAAAACGCCGATTTGTGGCAGCGGCTGGAAGCGGCCATGGCCCCGCACAAGGTGCGTTGGCACTGGGTGAGGGGCCACGCCGGACATGCGGAAAACGAGCGTGCCGACGCGCTGGCGCGCGAAGCCATCAAGCGCCTGCGCGAACGGCTCTCCGGCAAGAACGGGAATGAAGGCGGCCATGCATGATGTCGGGCCCGTCGCCAGCATCCCCTGCATGGGCCAAGTTTGGGTCGGGCCGGGAAAATGGCGCGCCCGAGAGGATTCGAACCTCTGACCTCTGCCTTCGGAGGGCAGCGCTCTATCCAACTGAGCTACGGGCGCGCATCATGCGGTTTGCCATGCCGACCCGGCCTGCGCCAGGGGCTTCACCCCGGATATATCGCAACGCCATGGCCACTGCCAAGTCCCCGCCGGGCTGGCGGGACAAGCGGGTATCAGGTTTCGTCCTCGTCCTTCACCGGCGCGGAGATGATATCTTCCACCGAGGTGTCGTCGTCTTCCAGGAATGGCCCTTCATCCGGCTCCACCGGGGTGTCTTCCGCCTCTTCCAGCGCCACCTCCGGCACGTCCTCCACCGCTTCGGCCACGTCCTCGGCGACATCGGCCACGTCCTCCGCCTCGGTGGCGACCACATCCACCGCCGGCACATCCTCTATCGCGGCCTGGCTGGCGGCCTCCACCTGATCCTGCTTGGATGGCAGGATGGGCTTGGGCACGAACTCCTCGCCACATTTCGGACACACGGCAGGCGACTTGTTCAGGTCATAGAATTTCGCGTGACAGGCCGGACAAAGGCGCTTGGTGCCCAGATTCTTGTCGATCACCTTGAGGCTCTCCCTGTCTCGAATGTCGCGAACTACAAGTTTGGCCAATTCGCCCCTGGCAAGTTCGCATGTTTCATGTTGGTGCCATCCCATGCCACCAGCATGAGGGCTTGTCAAAGGGAAAACGCCAGCGGCACGTCAAGGCGCCGCCGGCATCCCGTCGCATTCCAGCATCCGGCGAAGCGGATCAGCCCACCTTGGGCAGTTTTTCAAGCGCTTCCTTCAGCAGGGCGGGGTCGTAGTCCTTGTCTTCCAGCCGGCCGGCCAGGTAGTCCTCATATGCCGAAAGATCGAGGAAGCCGTGGCCGGAGAGGTTGAACAGGATCACCCTTTCCTCGCCGCTCTGCTTCGCATCCAGCGCTTCGTCGATGGCTGCGCGCACCGCGTGCGTGCTCTCCGGCGCGGGCACGATGCCTTCCGCGCGGGCGAAGATGACGCCGGCCTCGAAGCTGGGATTCTGGTGCACGGCGATGGGCATGACCTCGCCCAGCTCCACCAGGTGCGAAACCAGCGGCGCCATGCCATGATAGCGCAAGCCGCCGGCATGGAAGCCCGGCGGCATGAAGGTGTGCCCCAGCGTGTGCATCTTCATCAGCGGGGTCAGCCCCTGCGTGTCGCCGAAGTCATAGGCCAGTTTGCCGCGCGTCATGGTGGGGCAGGCCGCAGGCTCCACCGCCACGGCCTTCACCTTGGGCCGCTCATCCCGCAGCCCCGCCCCAATGAACGGAAAGCTGAGGCCTGCGAAGTTCGACCCGCCCCCCGCGCAGCCGATGACCACGTCCGGATATTCCCCGGCCATGTCCATCTGCGCCATGGCCTCCTGACCGATGACCGTCTGATGCAGCAGCACGTGGTTCAGCACGCTGCCCAGGGCGTATTTCACGTCGTCGTTCTTCGCCGCCACCTCCACGGCTTCCGAAATGGCGATGCCCAGCGAGCCGGGACTGTCCGGATCCTGTTCCAGCACGGCGCGTCCGGCCTCGGTGGTATCCGTGGGCGAGGCCAGGCATTTCGCGCCATAGGTTTCCATCAGCGTGCGGCGGTAGGGTTTCTGCTGGTAGGAAACCTTCACCATGTACACCAGCACCTCCAGCCCGAACATGGCGCCGGCGAAGGCGAGTGATGAGCCCCACTGCCCGGCGCCGGTTTCGGTGGAGAGCTTGCGGATGCCCTCCTCGCGGTTGTAGAAGGCCTGCGCCACGGCCGTGTTGGGCTTGTGCGAACCGGCGGGCGAGACGCCCTCGTACTTGTAATAGATGTGCGCCGGGGTATCGAGCACCTGCTCCAGCCGCCGCGCGCGAAACAGCGGAGAGGGCCGCCACAGGCGGTAGGCGTCGCGCACCGGCGAAGGTATCTCGATCTCGCGTTCGGTGCTGACTTCCTGCTCGATGAGCGCCATGGGGAAGATGGGCGCCAACGCTTCCGGTCCCAGCGGCTCACCCGTGGCCGGATTCAGCGGCGGAGCCAGTGGCTCGGGCAGGTCGGCCGCGATGTTGTACCA
>JALVSR010000004.1 GCA_027024225.1 Hyphomicrobiales bacterium
AAACCCTCGGAAATGCGGAACTGGCATTTGCGCTTTTCCGCTCATGGCATCATGGCCCTGCGGGAATATGCCGCCGACCGGCTGCAATTCACGCGGGATGATTTCGCCAACGATCCGCGTATCGCATCCCTGAACTGGGAGCGCTGAAGCCCTTCTTCCTTGTCATGGGAGTTTGAACCATGCCCCAGTGGCTGAACCGCCTGCGGGCCGCCTTCGCGCGGCCGAAAACGCCCGTCCCGACCGAGCACAAGCATACCGCCTGCGGCTTCTTCGAGCTGCACACGCTCATCACGCCTGGCTGGTCGCCCGGCAATGCGCACGCCTTCGCGCGGGAAGGCTTCGCCGCCAACCCGGTGGCCTACCGTTGCGTCATGATGATCGCCCGCGCCGTGGCCGCCGTGCCCTTGAAGAGCGCCGCCAACAGGCGCGAGGCGGAAGAGGCCGCGCAGGCCGCCCTCGCCCTGTTGCGCCGGCCCAACGCCCTGCAATCGGGCCGTGAACTTGTCGAGGCCCTCATCGCCCACATGCTCATTTCCGGCAACGGATACTTGCGCGCAACGCTTATTGACGGCGAGCCGGTGGAGCTGCACGCGCTGGACCCGAAGCGCGTGGACATCATCACCGATCAGGCGGGCTGGCCCGTGGCCTGGGACTACGAGGTCTCGGGCCGCCGCATCCGCCTGAAACAGGGGGCGGACGATCCCATCGCCCCGGTCATGCACCTGCGCCAGTTCTCGCCGTTTTCCGACATCGAGGGCCTCTCTCCCTTCGCCGCCTGCGCCCGCGCGGTGGACATCCACAACGCCGCCGCCGCCTGGAGCAAGGCGCTCCTGGACAACGCCGCGCGGCCTTCCGGCGCCCTCATCTACCGCGGCGAGGGCGGGGGCCTGAGCCCCGATCAGTTCGCCCGCCTGAAGGAAGAGCTGCAAATGGCCTACGCCGGCGCGCAGAACGCCGGCCGCCCGCTGGTGCTGGAAGGCGGGCTGGAATGGATGCCGCTCTCCCACAGCCCCAAGGACATGGAGCACATCGAGATGAGGCATGCCGCCGCGCGGGAAATCGCGCTCGCCTTCGGCGTGCCGCCCATGTTGCTGGGCATTCCGGGCGACAATACCTACAGCAACTTCGCCGAAGCCAACCGGGCGTTTTGGCGCATGACCGTGCTGCCGCTGGCCCGTCGCTTCGCCGAGCACTTGGGCATGTGGCTGGCCCCGGCCTTCGGCGTGGATGACCTCTCGCTGGAGCCGGACACCGACGCGCTGGAAGTTTATGCGCCCGAGCGTGAGGCCCGCTGGCGCCAGGTCAACGAGAGCGCATTCCTCACCACCAACGAGAAGCGCACCGTCCTTGGCTACCCGCCCCTGCCCGACGGCGACGCCTTACAGCCTGAACTCATGGAGGAGATTTCATGACGTTCCTCTTGCCAGCAATGGGGACGTTCTGTAACGTTACATTTGCTACTAAGTGCTACAATATGTGTGTCATGGTGCTAAGACGTTCTTTGGCCAACGCATGAGCGTAACATGAATGTCTTTGAATCTGGAGTGATGATGGGATGAGGCCCAATGAACGCCGCCTTGAAAAGATTGGAAGACATCAAGGTCACAACGCCCGAAGGACGCCGCATGAAAGAGGCGGCAAAGCGCTACCTTGCGCAAATTAAAACGAAAGAACAGGCTTTCGAAGTGCTGAAAGGTATTGGCATCTTCAATGAGGATGGGTCACCCAATCCATATTTCCACCCGGAACTGGTGGAGAAGAAGGGCAAACGATAACGGCCATCTCCTATGCATAGCCTGACCTCCTGTTTCGTTCTTGGCTATCATGGCTGTGACAGACGTGTCGCCGAAAGATTAGTGCTGCGCGAGGCACAATTTCGCAAAAGTGAAAACAGTTACGATTGGCTTGGTCATGGTATCTATTTCTGGTTGGAAAACCCGCGCCGTGCCTGCGAGTGGGCTCGCCGACGCGCCAAGCCAGGAAAGTTTGAGCCTGCCGTAGTTGGCGCAGTGATTGATTTACGTAATTGTCTTGATCTCACCACCACTGCAGGAATCGATTTTGTTAAGGCAGGCTATGCTTTTTTGACAGAACTATACAAGCTTCAGGAAAGGGAATTGCCAGAAAACAGCAAATCACATGACGGCGATCATGATCGTTTGATCCGCCGCCTGGATTGTGCGGTCATAAATATGACCTGTGATATTCTGGAAAAATCAGGGATACATGTTGATACTGTAAAGGGAATGTTCACAGAAGGCGGCGAAGCTTTCCCAGGCGCTTGCATATACGAACACACCCATACCCAAATTTGCGTTCGCAACCTGGATTGCATAAAGGGTGTTTTCTTTCCACCCCGAGAATCACTCGGCAACGATGCCGGCGAGTGCAACAACACCAGATATTAGACAAATAATGGAAGGCAAGGCGCGCGATATGTAACTCAGCCATTTTCGGCTGCATTTTTCTTTTTACACAAAGAACAAACCATAAACACCAATAGCAATAGAGGAAAATATGCCGCTTCGCATCACCGCCGCCGGGGAGTTCGCCGGTTATGCCTCCGTGTTCAATGTCCGCGACGATGCCGGCGACATCGTGTTGCCCGGCGCCTTCGCCCGCTCGCTCAAGCGCAATGGCATGCACGCCGTGCGCATGCTCTGGCAGCATGATGTCAGCCGACCCATCGGCGTCTGGCAGGAAATCCGCGAGGACAACCGCGGCCTGTTCGTGCGCGGGCGGCTGGCCTTGAACAGCGCCGCCGGGCACGAGGCCGCCGAGCTGGTGAAGGCCGGCGCCGTGGATGGCCTCTCCATCGGCTTTCGCACCGTGCGCGCCAGCCGCGATCACTTACGCAAAGCCCGCCTGCTGCACGAGGTGGAGCTGTGGGAAATCTCGCTGGTCACCTTCCCCATGTTGCGCAGCGCCCGCATCCACACGCTTGACCGACTCGCTCGCGCCGGCCACCGCGCCCTGCCCGCCACGCGCATGAGTCCGGCGCGCGGGCGCAACCGTCTTCCTCACCTCCACCCGACCCACTGAAGTGAAAGAAGCGAAAAAAGGAGACCCCGAACCCATGACCGACCACGCAACCGACACCCTGGAAACCAAGGTTTCCATCGCCCCCGGCGACACCACACAAGCCAATGCCGCGCACGATGAGCTGATGCGCGCGCACGCCGCCTTCACCGAGGCCAACGACGAGCGCCTGGCCGAGGTGGAAACGCGCGGCGCCGCCGACGCCCTGCTGGAAGAGAAGCTCTCCCGCATCACGCAAGCCCTGGACGCGCAGGAGCGCCGCCTGGCCGAGCTGGCCCGTCGCGCCGCCCGCCTGCCGCTCGGCACCGCGGCGCACACCGCTCCCTCGGCGGATGACGAGCGCAAGGCCGCCTTCGAAACCTACGTCCGCCGCGGCGACGCCAGCCGCCTGCACCGGCTGGAGGAAAAGGCCCTTTCCGCCGGCTCCGACCCGGACGGCGGCTACCTCGCGCATGACGAGCTGGAGCGCTCCGTCGAGCGTCTGCTGGCCGATGTCTCGCCCATCCGCGCCGTCGCCGGCCACCGCCGCATCTCGGCGGGCGTCTATCGCAAGCCCTTCGCCACTACCCGCGCCGCCACCGGCTGGGTGGGCGAAACGGCGGCCCGCCCGCAGACGGCCACGCCGACGCTGGCCGAGCTGAGCTTCCCGGCCATGGAGCTGTATGCCATGCCGGCGGCCACCCAGACGCTGCTGGACGATGCCGCCGTGGACATCTCGCAGTGGCTGGCCGAGGAGGTCATCACGGCGTTTGCCGAACAGGAGACGGACGCCTTCGTCAACGGCGACGGCGCCACCCGCCCGCAGGGCTTCCTCTCCGTGCCGGTGGTGGACGACGCCAGCTGGAGCTGGGGCAGCCTGGGCCGGGTGAAGACCGGCATCGATGGCGCCTTCCCGGCCTCCAGCCCGTCGGATGTGCTCATCGACCTGGTCTATGCGCTGAAGTCCGGCTACCGCCAGAACGCCGTGTGGATGATGAACCGCAAGACCCAGGCCGAGATCCGCAAGTTCAAGGACGCGGATGGCAACTATATCTGGCAGCCCGCCGCCAGCCCGAATGCCCGGCCCACGCTCATGGGCTTCCCCGTGGTGGAGGTGGAAAACATGCCGGACATCGGCACGGGCGCGCACGCCATCGCGTTTGGCGACTTCCGCCGCGGCTACCTGGTGGTGGACCGCACCGGCGTGCGTGTGCTGCGCGACCCCTTCACGGCCAAGCCGTATGTGCTGTTCTACACCACCAAGCGCGTCGGCGGCGGCGTGCAGGACTTCGCCGCCATCAAGCTGCTTCAGTTCAGCGCCTAACTACACGAACGGAGAGCGCAGGCCTTCTGCGCTCTCCAATGCAGAAGGCGAATCAGCAACCTCTTATCACAAATGCCGCTCATATTAAAAGCTTGTGAATAATAGAAATGTAAGCCACTTTAATATCGCCATGGGAATCATTATCTGATAGCTTGACAAAGCACACATACTATGGAATCGGCCCCGCCAATAGCGATTCGAGAGCTGGGAGCTATGGTAGACTAAGAGCGCCAGAAGCGATGAGGAGGGAGTGCCGCAACATAGGCGGTATATTAGAGATGCAGAGGGCAGCAAGAAAAAATACTGCGCATCAGGAATACATTCCTGAGCCACAGCCTGCTCCTCCCCTAGAGGAATCTTATATTTTCCCTAGAGTGGAGGAAATTTCTGTTATTAGCTACAGGCGAAAAAAGCGTGATAAAAAGCAGCCATGCGAAACAGAGGGTGAAAATGGTTTTTCCGAGGACTCAAGACCTGCCTACTCAATCGTCTAAATATTGGGCGAAAGAAAAGGATAGATACATTAGGCAGCTTCTTATTTCTGATATACAAGAAGAAACGGGAAGGCCTCTTCTCGTGTATTATTCGCGTCTCACAGAAATGATAACACATACTGATAGTGAGGATATTTCAGAAGTATTCGAGGGGTTAGATGGAGGTGACGATAAGAATATAGATCTATTAATACATACTCCTGGTGGTGGTGTAGATGCTGTCGAAAAATTCATTACTGTTCTTAGGCAAAGGACAGAAAGCTATAGGGTAATAATACCAAGCTTAGCAAAAAGTGGCGGCACCGTAATAGCTTTGTCAGCTAATGAGATTTTGTTGGGGGTAAATTCTGAAATGGGCCCAATAGACCCACAAATGAAAATAGAAGGTATAGGCATGGTTCCTTGTGAGTTTGTAGCAGCTGATGAGAGCATACCACAAGCTGTTAGAGAGCTAGCAACTAATGCTGTGGAAAGAATGAGAAAAATGGCTAAAAGTTATCTGTCTACTGGCATGATGAGTGGCTCTGATAATGAAAAAATAGAGGAAACAGTTTCTAAAATTTCCTCGTCTAGAGAATATATGTCACATGGTGCTGTTATAGATGCTTCTGAAGCTAAAAGTTTAGGGTTAAATGTGACATTTATATCGCCAGATAATAGCTTATGGAGAAGGTTGTGGCTTTTGTATTGTTTGTATGATTATGATGTTAACGTTAAGAACATAGGGAAGATATGTGAGGGAGAAAAGTATAGTATAGCGAGGCCAAGAACGTCGTAAGCTTCGATCTATTTTATGAAAAATATAGGGCAGGCTTTGGCCTGCCTTTTTTATTGGAGGTATCCAATGCCCATCGAGAACATCTCGCCGCCGGGCGGGCTGGCGGTGTCGCTGGCCCGCGCGAAGGAGCATCTGCGCGCCGATGACGCCGCTGACGACGCGCTCATTACCGACATGATCGTCGCCGCCACCCGCCGCATCGAGCGCGCAACCGGCCTGGCGCTCATCACCTCGCAATGGCAGCTGCTCTCGGATGCCTTGCCCGCCGATTGCACCTTTCGCATTCCGCTGGCGCCCGTCACCGGCATCGACGAGGTGGCCGTGCGCACGGCAAGCGGCTGGCAGGTGGTGCCCGCCACCCACTGGCAGGCCGACCTCGCCTCCCGTCCCGCCCGGCTGAGGGCCACGAAGGAATGGCCCGCGCCGGACGGCGGGTTGAACGCTTTGCGCATCACCTTCACCGCCGGTTTCGGTGCGGATGATACGGCCGTGCCGGAAGAGCTGAAAATGGCCGTGCTCATCCTCGCCGCGCACACTTACGAGTTCCGCGAGGGCGGCGTGGCGAAAACCGGCCTGCCGCCGGAGGTGCGCGCACTCATCGAACCGTGGCGCAACATCACGCTGTGAACCGGACGCCTTATCCATGACCAACACCAAGAACCACCCGCGCATCGCGCGCCTGAACGTACGCGTGCGCCTTGAGCGCCCCGGCACGACGGAAGACGAACTCGGTGGCCGCAGCGTGAACTGGCACGCGCTGGGCACCTTCTGGGCCGGCATCGAGCCGCTGGCTGCTGGGGCGGAAGACGCCTTCTGGCACGACCAGCCCGCCGGGCGCCTGCGCGCACGCATCTGGCTGCGGCGGCACTCGACCATCACGCCCGCGCCCGGCATGCGCCTCGTGGAGGTGCAGGCGGGCCGCGCCTGGCACATCGAGACCGTCGTCGACCCGGACGGCGAGCGCCGGCACGTGGTCTGCCTGTGCGAGGCGAGGCCGCTATGAGGCGTGTGAACACCGCTTTGCGCCACGCCCTGCGGGCGCGCCTCGCCGCCCTGGCGCAGCGCCTGCAATCGCACCTGTCGCATGAGGCCGCCTGGCCGGAAACACTGGACGACACGCGCGGCGAGCTGCGCCTGCTGGCTCCGCGCCGCCTGAAACATCGCATCCGCAAACTGCTGGAAGATCTGCCGGAGGACACGCCATGACCTTGCACGCCGCCGCCGCATTGGAAAAGGCCATCGTGCAGCATCTGCGCAACGATGCCACGCTCACCGGCCTTCTGGGCGGGCCGAAGATTTACGACCACGCCCCGCGCCGCGAGGAGCCGCCTTACATCACCGTTGGCGACATCGAGACGACGGCCTGGGACACCTTCCGCGCCCGCGGCCACCAGCACCGGCTGACCCTGCACGTGTGGACGGATCATCGCGGCCGCAAGCAGGCCTTCCAGGTCCTCCACCGGCTGGATGACCTGCTGGACGAGGCCGCGCTTGCGCTGGATGGCGGCCATCACCTGGTGAGCCTGCGCACCACTTTCTGGACGGCGCTGCCCGATCCGAACGGTCGCCACGTGCGCGGTCTCATCCGCCTGCGCGCCATCATGCATATCATCTAATCGAAGAATGATGTCGCGCCGCCGCCGGGCCGTCCCAAGGCGGCGCGACGCCGTGTTTAACTTCAAGAAGAGGCAGGAAAAGGCTTCATGCGAGCGCTAGCGAGCATGAAACTTTTTCCTGAATAAGAATCATGACCGCCCAGAAAGGACGCGACCTGCTGCTGAAAGTGGATCAGAACAAGGCCGGAAATTTCATCACCGTCGCCGGCCTGCGCAGCCACCGCCTGGCCTTCGCCACCGGCACGGCGGACTGCACGCACCAGCTTTCGCCCGGCCAGTGGCGCGAGTTGCTCGCCGGAGCGGGAGTGCGCCATGCCTCCATCTCGGGCAGCGGCATCTTCCGCGACGAGGCCAGCGACGCCCTCATCCGCCAGCTCTTCTTCGATGACGACATCCGCGACTGGCAGGTCATCATCCCCGGTTTCGGCAGGGTGCAGGGGCCGTTTCAGATCACGGCGCTGGAATACACCGGCGAGCACGAAGGCGCGCTCACCTTTGAGCTGTCGCTGGAATCCGCCGGCGAGCTGGCCTTCGCCACGCTGTGAGGAGGTAGCGGGTCATGCAACCTGAATCAACCTCTCACTTCCGGTTGAAT
>JALVSR010000005.1 GCA_027024225.1 Hyphomicrobiales bacterium
CCCACCCAACCCCCAAATTATGAAAAACAAGGGGTCGGGTAAGGGGCGCGAGGCAATTTTACCGGTCAGACATTGTGCAATCTGGTATGAAGGGCGGATTGCGCAAGCGTGCCAGGCTCCCTCTTCTTGCAATCCCCGTTTTCAGGATTGCTCTCGGGAAAGGCATTCACGGCTGCTGCGGAAACAGCAGGCAGGCATCGCCGTAAGAATAGAAGCGATATTCATGCGCCACGGCATGGGTGTAGGCGGCCTTCATGTTCTCCAGCCCGCTGAAGGCCGAAACCAGCATGAAGAGGGTGGATTTGGGCAGATGAAAATTGGTGATCATGACTTCGGTGGCCCGAAACCGGTAGCCGGGCTTGATGAAGATGTCCGTTTCGCCGGCGAAAGGGCGTATCCGGCCTTCTTCGTCGGCCGCGGTTTCCAGGATGCGCACGGTGGTGGTGCCCACGCAGAAAATGCGTCCGCCCTGCTCACGCGCCGTGTTCAACAGTTCGGCCGTGGTCGATGAGACCTCACCCCATTCGGCGTGCATGCGGTGTTCGTCTATGTTTTCGGTCTTTACCGGCAGGAAGGTGCCCGCCCCCACATGCAGGGTGACGCGCGCCAGCCTTACGCCGCCGGATTCCAGTCGTCGCAACAAGTCATGGGTAAAGTGCAGCCCCGCGGTGGGCGCCGCGACCGCTCCTTCTCTTTCGGCGAAAATGGTCTGATAATCGATGGCATCGGCCGGGCCGGGCTTGCGGCGCGAAGCGATATAGGGCGGCAATGGCATTTGCCCCACCCGCGCCAAGGCGGCCGACAGATCTTGTCCGGGACAGGAGAAACGCAGCACTACCTCGCCGCCCTGGCCTTTTTTCACCACTTCCGCCCACAATTCGTCCACCGAACAGCCGGCGCCGGAAAGACCGAAGAGTATGCGGTCTCCCTCTTGCAGCTTTTTGGCCGGACGCACGAAGGCGCGCCAGGTGATGGCATCCTCCTGCTTGTGGAGGTTGGCCGTGATCCGGGGCATGCTGTCGGCGCCGGGGCGAACGCGCCGGCCTTCCAGCCGGGCGGGGATGACCCTTGTGTCGTTGAACACCAGAATATCCCCTGGCCGCATGTATTCTGGCAGGTCGCGGAAAATGCGGTCTTCCAGCTGCGGCTGGCCGGGGGTTTCGATGGGACGCACCACAAGCATGCGGGCGGCATCGCGCGGTCTGACCGGGCGCAAGGCGATGCGTTCCTCGGGCAGCTCGAAGTCGAAGTCGGACAGTCTCATCTGGCGCAGACTCCGGGGATTTGGACGGATGGTGATCCCGGCAGGATTCGAACCTGCGACCCCCGGATTAGGAATCCGGTGCTCTATCCAGCTGAGCTACGGGACCAACGCGAAATTCACGTCGCCATGACATTGGTGATGGCGATGATATTCGCTGGTGGCCGCCACGGCCGAATGCCTGCGGCGACACCTGGCTCGACATGTCTTGTATGGCGCGCAAGGCCGCTTTGCAAGATGCCAGAACGCCAAAATGCCATACATGGGCTTGACTTTGTCCGGCCCGCCCGGCATAGGCTCTTGCCACGGAATTGGGCCGCGTGGCCGCCATCGGGAGGTCATGCGGAAGTTTTTCAGGGGTTCGGAATCATGGCCAAGGCTACGACCATCAAGATCAAGCTGGTGAGCACCGCAGGCACGGGCTACTATTATGTGACCAAGAAGAACACGCGCAACATGCCGGAAAAGATGGTGAAGCGCAAATACGATCCGGTGGCGCGCAAGCATGTGGAATTCCGCGAGGCCAAGATCAAGTAATTCCTGGTCAAATTCTCGCATATCCGAATTTCCTCCGAGAGCCGGGCGTTTTTTCGCGCCCGGCTCTCGTTCGTTTCCGAGACTCGGGAAGTTCCGAAGGCCGAGGATTTCGGAGGCTTTGTCCTTCCCTGCGTATTGCTCCGCCTGGCATGCGCGGTTTTCGGGGACGCGCTTTGCAGTGGTCGTGGGAGGCAGTGCCGTCGTGCGTGACAAGGCGTCGCACCGACGCAAAGGCCAAAGGCTTCTCCAGCAAGGCAATTGAAGGCCGCGGTCGGGAAAAAACAGCCGGAGTGATCAGATCCGCAGAGGTGGCGCCGGGCGGCGGAAGAGGCATTTCTCCTGCATCATCAAGGCTCCGATTGTTCAGATTGCGGGAAGGCAGCGGTTCATCGCCACTGGCCTGCATGACGCTTCAACCCACAGCGCCGGATGGCCCGCGCGGATTGCCGAAGAGAAGTGCGTGAAGCACTCCCCTTATCAGACGGGGCGCCAACTGGTGGCGTCTTGTCATCAAGCCCCCCGGCATGGAGCCGGTGAATGGCAAGCCGGAATTCGGGTCTTTAGCAAGAGCGGAAATGAAGACAACACCATCACCAGGAGAAGGCAGAAGCTTTCTTCCATCCGGCGCTGACCAGCAGGAAACGGACGGAACCACGGTGCATAACGATTACGATTCTCATGAATGTTGGGTTGTCGGCTCCAGGGGCTTGAGAAAACCGATCCGAGCCGCCGCAGGGCTACCCTATCCGGGTTCCGGGGGTATCCATGTGGCATCCACGAAAATCCGGGAAAATGGAGGGGTGGCGCAGTCCGTTGAATTTATGGTGAGCCCGGGAGGACTCGAACCTCCGACCAACTGATTAAAAGTCAGTTGCTCTACCAACTGAGCTACGGGCCCGCCTTCGTGCGCAATGAAATGAATGCGCTTGCTCTTCGCATCGTTGCGCGAACGGAAAATAAGCGCACGGGGGTGGCTGGTCAATAGTCCTTGCGCATGCCGCACATGCACGGATGGCTGCGGCCTGGCCGTTTCGCGCAAGGGGCGTTCCGTCGCACGTGGGTACATGAAGGGCGTTCCGGATGCAAAAGGAATCTGGTCATGGGCGGGCCAAGCCGATATCTCTGCGCATCGGCATCCCCACGTGTCATGCCGGGCGCATGGAAAATTCAGGCAGGTGTGTTCTTTCGAACCCGAAGGAAAGTTTCTTTCCTCTGTTCTGCGTGCCTCTTGCCAATTGGCGGTGCGATGGATACATCCCTTTGGGGCCAGGTTCGGCAAGTCACGTGAGGTTGGCAACATTCTTGTGATGCATCGCTGTTCTTTCTTTCGCACCAAAATTTCAGGGAGGTCGCCCGCGAAAGAGGTTCGGCGCCGTTTTGCGAAGATGCGGCTCTCTTCAATGCCTTTCACGGGGCTGGCCCATGGGGTATTCGCCACATACCTTCGCGCAAATCTTTTTCAGGAGGGGTGGCTGAGTGGTCGAAAGCGGCGGTCTTGAAAACCGTTGAGGCGCAAGCCTCCGAGGGTTCGAATCCCTCCCCCTCCGCCACTGACGGTCGTCAGCTTGAATTCGGCAGACGCAGGGCGTCCGGCACGACGATCGTCGCGGCAGGAGAACGCTTGAGTCCAATTCCACCCCTGCCGCCACTGACGGTCGTCAGCTTGAATTTGGCAGACGCAGGGCGTCCGGTACTACGATCGTCGCGGCAGGAGAATGCTTGAGTTCAATTCCACCCCTGCCGCCACTGACGGTCGCCAGCTTGAATTCGGCAGACGCAGGGCGTCCGGTACGACGATCGTCGCGGCAGGAGAATGCTTGAGTTCAATTCCACCCCTGCCGCCACTGCCTTTTGTCTGGCGAATGTGGTGAGTTCCCTCCGCCCAGGTTTTCTTACGGAAGACAAAGAGTGGCGCCGCGCAAGAAAAGGGCTGGCCATCGCGCGGATGCCAGCCCTCGTCGCAATCGTATCGGGAGCGGCGGTCAGTCCTTCGTCCCGGACTTCTCCTCTTTCTTGTTCTCGCCGCCCGCAGCTTCGGTTTTGCTTTCTTCTTCCGCGGTCTCTTCTTCCTCGAGCATTTTCTGCAGATCTTCCGGCGTGACCTCCTTCTCGGTCACCTTGGCCGAGGACAGGATGTGATCGATCACCTTGGACTCGAAGATTGGCGCGCGTAGCTCCACCAGCGCCTCGGGCGTTTTCTGGTAGAATTCGATGACCTGCTGCTCCTGGCCCGGATACTGCTGCGCCTTGGCGATAAGGGCCTGCTGCAGCTCCTCGTTGGTAACATCCACGCCAGCCTTCGCGCCGATGGCGCCGATGACCAGACCCAACCGTACCCGGCGCTCGGCGATTTCGCGGTATTCCTTCTTAGCCTCCTCCTCGGTGGTTCCCTCATCCTCGAAGGTCTTGCCTTCCTGCTTCATCTGTTCGGTGGCGGTGCGCCAGATGTGCTCGAATTCGGCATCCACCAGCCTTTGCGGCACGGCGAAATCGAACCGTTCGTCCAGCTTGTCCAGCACTTCCTGTTTCAGATGCGCCCGGGCGGCCTCCTCGTATTCGGCGGCCAGTTGTTCGCGCACCTTTTCCCGCAGCGCGTCCAGTGATTCGAAGCCCAGCTTCCCGGCGAACTCGTCGTCAATCTCCTGCTCGGCCGGGGCCTCCACCTTTTCCACCTTCACGGTGAACTCGGCTTCCTTGCCCGCCAGCTTCTCGACGCCATAGTCCTTGGGGAAGGTGACCTTGATGACACGTTCCTCGCCCGCCTTCACGCCGATGAGCTGATCCTCGAAGCCCGGGATGAAGCGGCCCGAGCCCAGCTCCAGCGGCACGTTCTCGGCCGAGCCGCCCTCGAATTCCTCACCATCGATGCGCCCGACGAAGGAGATGATCAGGCGATCACCCTTTTCAGCGGCCGCGCCTTCGGACTTTTCCTCGTACTGACGGAACTGCGCGGCGATCTTTTCCACCGCCTCGTCCACCGCCTCGTCCGCGATCTTGACCTTGTAGCGGGTGACCTCGATGTCGGAGAAATCCTCCGGCGCCTCCACCTCGGGCATGATTTCGTATTTCATCACGAAGACGAGGTCGGCGTCTTCCTCGATGATCTTGCGGCCGGCGTCCTCGCCACCCTCCAGCTCCACCTCCGGCTCGTAGGCGGCGCGCTCATCGCGCTCGGCCAGTGCCTGCTGGACGGCATCCTTCAGGGCCTGCTCCACCGCTTCCGCCTTTGCCTGCTTGCCATACAGGCGACGCAGGTGCGAAATGGGCACCTTGCCCTTGCGGAAACCGGGCAACTGGATGTCCTTCTGCAGCTCGGCCAGTTTCGCATCCGCCTTTTCGGCCAGCTCGGCCGCCGGCACCACCACACGCAATTCACGCGCCAGACCTTCGTTTTTCAGCTCGGTAATGTCCATTTTTCCAGATCCAGTAGATTTCCCCGACAGTTCAGGACCCGGCTCCGGGCGCGAACCTTTTGCCATGGCAGAGAGAGCGGACTGGTGCGGGCGGAGGGAGTCGAACCCTCACGGGTTGCCCCACAGGAACCTAAATCCTGCGCGTCTGCCAGTTCCGCCACGCCCGCGATGGCAAGGCGAACGTGAAATGAATCACGCTCCGGCCGCACCGCAGCCGGTAGAATTGGGCGCTCTATAGCAAAGCCCCCGCAGCTGCGCCAGTGCCGAGGGGCGCAAAATTGGCTT
The DNA here is from genome assembly GCA_027024225.1 of Hyphomicrobiales bacterium. Classification (GTDB taxonomy): domain Bacteria; phylum Pseudomonadota; class Alphaproteobacteria; order Rhizobiales; family Aestuariivirgaceae; genus Thermopetrobacter. The sequence continues at coordinate 5,497 of JALVSR010000005.1, forward strand.
GCGGGTGCAATAAAGCCATCGTGGACAGCCCTCAGGCCCGCGCGGCAAGCTCCGCACGCGCCCGGCGCAACCGCTCGAAATCGGCGCCGGCATTGTGGGAGGAACGGGTCAGCGGGCTGGCGGCCACCATGAGGAAGCCCTTCGAGCGGGCGGCCGTGGCCAGATCCCGGAACTCTTCGGGCGTGTAGAACCTTTTCACCGGGGCATGCTTGCGCGTTGGCTGAAGATACTGGCCGATCGTGATGAATTCCACGCCGGCGCAGCGCATGTCGTCCATGACCTGCAGGATCTGCTCGCGCGTCTCGCCCAGCCCCACCATGATGCCGGACTTGGTGAAGACCTCCGGGCGCAGCTCCTTCGCGCGTTCGAGCAGGCGCAGCGAATGGTAGTAGCGCGCGCCGGGTCGAATGGCCGGATACAGCCCCGGCACCGTCTCCAGATTGTGGTTGAACACGTCCGGCCCGGCTTCAAGCACCATTTCCAAGGCGCCTTCCTTGCCGCGAAAATCCGGCGTGAGCACCTCGATGGTGGTTTCTGGCGACCGGTTGCGAATGGCGGTGATGACGGCGGCGAACTGCCCTGCCCCGCCGTCGGGCAGATCGTCGCGATCGACGGAAGTGATGACGGCGTGCCTCAGCCCCATTTCCTTCACCGCAAAGGCCACGCGTCCGGGCTCTTGCGGATCGGGCGGCAGGGGCTTGCCCGTGGCCACGTTGCAAAAGGCGCAGGCGCGGGTGCAGATCTCGCCCAGGATCATGAAGGTGGCGTGTTTGTGCGCCCAGCATTCGCCGATGTTCGGGCAGGCCGCCTCCTCGCACACGGTGGCCAGCTTGTGGCGCGCCACGATGCCCCGGGTTTCGGCATGGGCTTTCGACACCGGCGCCCTGACGCGGATCCAGGAGGGCTTGCGCGCAACGGGCTGATCCGGCCGGTGGGCCTTCTCGGGATGGCGGGGACGCAAGGCATTGTCTGACATCGGCGAAAAAGACCTCATTTCATCTTCCGGGCCGGGAACCGGTCGGGATTTGCATGATTTCGGCCGGCCGGGACCTTTCGCCTCGGCGATGGAAAAAACGCAGGCTGAAAACGCGACCGACCGGAGCCCACTATGACAGACGAGGCGCGGCGCGCGCAAGCGCTTGCGCGCGGGCGGGCGCGTCTGCCATAGTGCAGCCGTGATCACGGTCACTTGAGTGACCCCTTCATCGAAGCGGCCGCATGAAGGTCATGAGCATCGATCGTCAATGCCGATTTTTCATGCGCTGCTTCGCGGCGTTTCCGCCATCGACCTGTCTGACACGCCCACATCATGAGACGGAAACGGCATCATGACCACACCCCGCGCCGAAGCGTCCAGGCCCAGCGATACCGACAAGGAAGCCGTCCCCGTTCCCCTGAAGATCGCCATCGTCGCCGCGGACACGCCCGAGGCCCAGGCCGCCAGGCGAGAGCTGGAAGCGCGGTATGAAACGGTTCCCCTGGAAGAAGCTGATGTGGTGGTGGCATTGGGTGGCGACGGGCTGATGCTGCACACCATGCACGAGCTGCTGGACACCGACAAGCGCATCTTCGGCATGAACCGCGGCTCGGTGGGCTTTCTGATGAACGAATACCGCGTGGAAGGCCTGCTGGAGCGCATTCGCAACGCGGTGGAAACCGAAATCCACCCCCTGCACATGGTGGCGCGCACGGCCGAAAACGAGGTGCACGAGGCGCTGGCCTTCAACGAGGTTTCCCTGTTTCGCGAGCGTCACCAGGCGGCCAAGCTGAAGATTTACGTGGACGATGTGGTGCGGCTGGAAGAGCTGGTGTGCGATGGACTGATCATCGCGACGCCCGCGGGCTCCACCGCCTACAACCTTTCGGCCCACGGCCCCATCCTGCCGCTGAATTCACCCCTGCTGGCGCTGACCCCCATCAGCCCCTTTCGGCCGCGGCGTTGGCGCGGGGCCATCTTGCCGGACACGGTGAAAATCAGCGTCGAGGTGCTGGAGGCGAAAAAGCGTCCCGTCGCCGCAGTGGCCGACAGCCGGGAATATCGCGACGTGGTCTGGGTGGACGTGCGCAAGGACCCCACCCGGGCGGCGAGACTGCTGTTCGATTCGGACCGGCCATTGGCGGAAAAGGTGCTGGCCGAGCAATTCCGCTATTGCGATTAGGCTCCAGCCTCCACAAACCCCGGAGACGAGACGGAGGTCATTCCCACTCAATGGTGCCCGGTGGCTTGGATGTGATGTCATAGACCACGCGATTGATGCCGCGCACCTCGTTGATGATGCGGGTGGAGACTTCTGCCAGGAAATCCGGGTCGAAGTGGAACCAGTCGGCGGTCATTCCGTCCACGGAAGTCACGGCCCGGAGCGCGCACACGTATTCATAGGTGCGGGCGTCTCCCATCACGCCCACGCTCTGTACCGGCAGCAGCACCGCGAAAGCCTGCCAGATGGCATCATACAGCCCGGCCTTGCGGATTTCGTCCAGATAGATGGCATCGGCCTTGCGCAGGATTTCCAGCTTTTCGCGCGTCACCTCGCCGGGCATGCGGATGGCCAGCCCCGGCCCCGGGAACGGGTGGCGGTTGACGAAGCTCTCCGGCAGGCCCAGTTCGCGGCCCAGGGCCCGCACCTCGTCCTTGAACAGCTCGCGCAAGGGCTCCACCAGCTTCAGGTTCATCCGTTCGGGCAGGCCGCCAACGTTGTGGTGGCTCTTGATGGTGACGCTGGGGCCGCCGGTGAAGGAGACACTCTCGATGACGTCCGGATATAGCGTGCCCTGGGCCAGGAACTCGGCGCCGCCGACCTTTTTCGCCTCGCGTTCGAACACCTCGATGAAGGTGGCGCCAATGATCTTGCGCTTTTTCTCCGGGTCCGTCACACCCTCCAGCTTGGAAAGAAATTCCTCGGACGCATCAACGGCTATGAGCGGGATGTTGTAGTGATCCCTGAACAGGGAAACCACTTCCTCCGGTTCCCCGGCGCGCATCAGGCCGGTGTCCACGAACACGCACTGGAGCTGTTCGCCAATGGCCTCGTGCAGCAACACGGCGGTGACGGATGAATCGACGCCGCCCGACAGTCCGCAAATGACCTTCGCCTCCCCCACCTGCTGGCGGATCTTGGCGATCGCTTCCTCGCGGAAGGAGGCCATGCTCCAGTCACCGGCGCACCCGCAAATGGTGCGGGCGAAATTGCGCAGCAGCCTGTGGCCGTCGGGCGTGTGCACCACCTCCGGGTGAAACTGCACGCCGTAGAAGCGGCGCTCCTCGTCGGCGATGGCGGCATAGGGCGCGCCGTCGGAGACGCCCACCACCTCGAAGCCTTCGGGCAGCCTCACCACCCTGTCACCGTGACTCATCCACACCTGGTGCCTTTCGCCAACCTTCCATACCCCTTCGAACAGGCGGCAGTCCTTCACCACCTCCAGGAAGGCGCGGCCGAATTCCTGATGCTCGGAGGTTTCCACCTCGCCGCCCAGTTGCGCCACCATGGTCTGCTGCCCGTAACAGATGCCGAGGACGGGCAGGCCCATGGCAAACACCTCGTCCGGCGCGCGCGGCGCCTCCTCCCAGGTCACGGAGGCCGGTCCCCCGGAAAGGATGATGCCCTTGATGTTTTCCCGCCGCAGGGCCTGCGTCGCTTTCTGGAATGGCACGATTTCACAATACACGCCGGCCTCGCGTACGCGCCGGGCGATGAGTTGCGTGACCTGCGAGCCGAAATCGATGATGAGGATCCATTCGTGCGCTTCCGCCATGATCACCTGCCGTCGTGGACTTGAAGGGTTTTGCGCGCGCATGGCGCGTGTCCGGTCATGTCTGCCCTACTCCACCGGCTTGCCGCTGGCAAGCGTGACTGTGGACGATGCGGGCCCAATGTGGACGAGCAAGATGCGCGGCCTTCAGGATTGTTTAACCATGGGCATCTAACATGCTCATCGAACGCGCTCGTCGCGTGACCTCGGGGGACAGGAGCCAGAAACCGATTTGCCATGGATCATGTCGATGAACCGCCGGGAACAGATAGCCTATTGGGGGGGCGCCATGCTTGTCGCCCTGTTTTCAAGCGCCATCTTCGTCAATACCACCTTCCTGCAGCCGCAGCGGGACGGCATGGGCAAGGGATATGTCATTTCCGCCCGCGATGCGCGGAGCGGCAACGGCAAGGCCAGGCCACGCACCCTGCCGCTGGCGCGCACCCATGTGCGCGTGCGCGTGGACGAGCCGCGGCGCACCGTGCGCCGGGCGCAGCCGAGGGTGAAGCGCACCGCCTCGCTGGGCAAGGCGCAGACGGATACCCGCTCGCCGCTGATTGCTCAGGTGCAGCGCAAGCTCGCGCGCCTGGGATACGACCCCGGGCCCATCGACGGGCGGCTGGGGCCGGCCACGCGCGCCGCCATCGCCAAGTTCCAGAAAGCCAACAACATGACGCCGACCGGCGAGATCGAGCCCGGGGTGCTGGCCCTGTTGCTGCCCTGAAGTTCCGAACGAAGCCACCAGCTGCCTTGCGAACTTGCGAAGGAAGAAAAACGGCGTGGGCGAACAGACGGCCCACGCCGTTTTTTGTGTGAAATTGCCCTGAGCCTGCGCGGCTCACCCGTTTTTCACCGCCTCGCACCATTCCGTCATGGCATCGTTGGCCATGGGCATGGGCGCCTCCATGAAGCTGAGCACGAAGGCGTCTTCCATTTCCGCCACGCCAATGGCGCGCGGGCGCACGGCCAGCATTTTCGGGTCGGGCAGTTTCACGCCAAAGCAGAAAACGGCTTCCTTGGCGTCCCTGATTTCGGGTGCCACTTCGCCGCCGATGTTCTTCGTGTGGGAATAATGGTCGAAGGTGGCGATATAGGTCACCTTCGGGTGCGCTTCCGCCTTCGAGCGAATGAACTCGATGATTTCGTCCACGTTGGCGAAGGTGGTTTCATCCTTTTTCACTTTCAGGAAAAACACCGGATAGGTGTCCTGCAGGGTGATCTTTTCCATGGTCGCCTGCTCCTCTTGTCATTTTGTCATTCCGTGATCGGCTTCGCCAGGCGAATGCCTCTTTCCCGAGCCGGCTCCTGGCCGAGCGACACGCTCATCAAGGCCCACCCGGATCATCCGCAAAGCATTTGTGTCATTCCGGCGAGCGCATCCAGAGGTCATCCCGCCGCAGCGGATGCATTTTCGGCCGACGGAAGGTTCTTCCTGCATATCGCAGGTCGCCTCGATACTATTGACTCGATATATATCCCTTCGATAGCTTATATCGGGCCGATAGAGGTTCTTTTCTTTCCTTCAAAAGCGGATGATCACCATGGTCATGAACGTTCGAACCCTGTGCCTGGGCATCCTTTCCCTGCGTGAGGCCACAGGTTATGAAATCAAGAAGATGGTGGAAAAGGGCGTCTTTTCGCATTTCATCGACGCCTCCTTCGGTTCCATCTACCCCGCCCTGGCGCAAATGCTGAGGGAGGGGCTGGTGCGCGTGCGCACGGAGGATGACGGCTCCGGCCGCCCGCCGCGAAAGGTCTACCAGATCACGGAACAGGGACGGCAGGCGCTGCAGAATGCGCTGAACACCGACCCGGCGCCGGACAAGTTCAAGAGCGAGTTCCTGTTCCAGATGCTGTTCATGGAACGCATCGATCCCGCTCATCTCGCCGTCATTTACGACGCCTACCTGGAAGAGCAGGAGGCGGAGCTGCGCATGCTGGAGGAAGAGGCGCAGACCATGCCGGCGCACCCCGGCGCGCGCTTCGTGCAGGACTATGGCCGCGCCATGCTGGGCACGGCCATCCGTTTTCTGAAGGACAAGCGCGCGGAGATGATGCGGGCCTTCGCCGAGGTGGGGGGCACCGGCGAGCGTCCGGAAGAAAACGCGCCTTGTTGCGGCGGGGCTTTTTCCTCCTCCGCCGAGAAGTCCTCCGTCAATGGGGAGGACTGAGCCATGCGCAGGCATCTGCCGCTGTTGTGGGCATTGTCGCTGGTGCTGCTGGCGCTGGCCTGGTTCGCCCATGGCACCCTGCTGTCCACGGCCCAACAGCCGCGCAAGGCCATCACGCGGGAGCCTGCCGCCAGCACGGAAAGGGACGAGCCTTTCGCCGTGCGGGTCATGCGCGTCTCGCTGGAGCCATACCGCCCGGTGCTGGAACTCTCGGCCCATGCCGAGCCTTTCCGCCGCCTGCTGGTGCGAACGCGGGCGGCTGGCGAGGTGAAGGAGACGCCGCGGGAGGAAGGCGCGCCGGTGCGCGCGGGCGATATCTTGTGCCGACTGGACGACACCGGCGAGCGCGAGCGCCTGGCCGCGGCGAAAGCCGCCCTGGCCAGCGCGGAGCGTGATGCCAGGGCCGCGCGCAGGCTATTCGCCCGCGGCACCCTGCCGGAGGCTCAGCTGAAAAAGGCCGAGGCCGCGCTGGCGCGGGCGCGGGCGGCGGTGAAACAGGCGCGGCTGGCGCTGGAATGGCGCATCATCCGCGCGCCCATGAGCGGCATGTTGCAGCGTCAGCTGGCGAAGGTGGGCGATGTGGTCTCACCCGGTGCGCCCTGTGCCGAGCTGGTGCGGCTGGATCGCCTGAAGGTGAGCGCGCAGGCGACCGAGACTGAGGTGGCGCGGCTGAAGCCGGGCATGGCCGTTTCCGCCCGCTTCGCCAACGACATGAAGCTTTCCGGCCGGCTCGCCTACGTGGCGCCGGCGGGCAGCGCCGCCACGCGCACCTTTCGTGTGGAGGCGGAGCTGGCCAACCCCGGCAAGCGAGTGCGCGGCGGCATGACGGCGCGCTTGCGCATTCCCCTGCCGGAACGAAGGGTGGCGCGCCTGCCACTGTCGGCGCTTGTGCTGGCCGATGACGGACGGCTGGGAGTGCACGTGGCGCGGGCGGACAACACGGTGGCCTTCGTGCCACTCAGCATCGTGGAGGAGAGGCGCGAAGGGGTGCTGGTGTCGGGGCTGGCGTCGGGCACGCGGGTGATCGTGGTGGGACATTATTTCGTTGTGCCCGGGCAAAAGGTGCGGCCGCTGCCGACGACGGCCGGCAATGCCTCCCAGAGTGGCTCCGAGGAAAGGAGATGAGCCCATGAGCCCGCTGGAGCGCATTCATTCGCACCGCCGGCTGGTGGTCCTTTCCTTCCTGCTCATGGTGCTGGCGGGGTTGCATGCCTATCTCACCATCCCGCGCGAGGCCGACCCTGACATCCAGGTGCCGGTGTTCGTGGTCAACGTCGTCCTGCCCGGCCTGTCGCCGGAGGATTCCGAGCAACTGCTGGTGCGCCCGCTGGAGGAGAAGCTGAAAGGCCTGCCGCACCTGAAGGAGCTCACCGCCATCGCGCGCGAAAACGGGGCGACGCTGGTGGTAGAATTCCATGTGGAGGCCGATGCGCACGAGGCCGGCCAGAAGCTGCGCCAGAAGGTGGACGAAGCCAAGGCCGAGCTGCCCGAGGACGCCGAAGAGCCGGTGATCGAGGAAATCAACATGGCGCTTAAGCCCGCCATCATGATCACCGTCTCTGGCCGGGTGCCGGAGCGCACCATGTATCGCCACGCCAAGGCGCTGGCAGAGGCCATCGAGACGCTGCCGGAGGTGCTGGAAGCGCGCCTTTCCGGCCACCGCGAGGAGGTGGTGGAGGTCATCTTCGATCAGCACAGGCTGGAAACCTACGGCATTACCCTGCCCGCGCTGGTCCGTGCCGTGCAGCGGTTCAACCAGCTCATACCGGCCGGCGCCATCTCGCTGGAGCATGGACGGCTGGCGGTGAAGGCGCCGGGGCTGTTTCGCACCGTGCGCGATGTGATGCAACTGCCGGTAAAGGCCGGCGATGGCGCCGTCATCACGTTGGCCGACGTGGCGGAAATCCGCCGCACGTTCAAGCGGCGCGAGACTTACGCGCGGGTGAACGGCGAGCCGGCCATGACGATCGAGGTGGTCAAGCGCGTGGGCGCGAACATCCTGGACACCGTGCGCAAGGCGAAACAGGTGGCGGCCACCCTGACGCGTGACTGGCCCGCCACCTTGCGGGTGCGCTTCGCCTTCGATGAATCCCGGCGCATTCACGCGGTGCTTTCCTCCCTGCAAAACGCGGTGCTCACCGCGGTATTCCTGGTCATGGTGCTGATCACCGCCTTCATGGGTCCCCGCCCGGCCCTGCTGGTGGGGCTTTCCATTCCCTCGGCCTTTCTCATCACCGTCGCGCTGATGTGGCTGATGGGATACACCATGAACGTGATGATGCTTTTCGGCCTGGTGCTGACGGTGGGCATGCTGGTGGACGCGGCAATCGTGGTGGTGGAGTTTGCCGACCGCCGCATGGCCGAGGGGGTGGTTCCGGAGCAAGCCTTCACGCAGGCGGCGCGGCGCATGTTCTGGCCCATCCTGGCCTCCACCGCCACCACGATCGCCGCCTTCACGCCGCTCGTGTTCTGGCCCGGCATCGTGGGCAAGTTCATGGCCAACCTGCCCGTGACGGTGGTCATTGTGCTTTCGGCCTCGCTTTTCGTGGCCATGGTGGCCATTCCGGTGGTGGGTGGCTGGATCATGCGGAGCCATGCGGCCGCCGGCGGCGCCCGGGACGATGCGCTGGTGGCGCTGGGCAAGGCGGCGCAGGCGGGCGACGACGTGGCGCGCGCCACCCTGTTGCGGCTCTCCGGCCTGACGGGGGCCTATGCACGCTTTCTGCACCGGCTCATTCGGCACGCGGGAGCGGCGACGCTGGCGGGGCTGGCGCTGATCGCCGCGGTGTTCGGGCTATATGCAAAGTTCGGCCCGGGCAGCGAGTTCTTCACCGATATCGAGCCTTCGCGGGCTTTCGTGTTCGTGCGGGCGCGGGGCAACCTCTCGCCGCAGGAAAAGCTGCGCCTGGCGCGGCAGGTGGAACGCGAGATCCTGCGGGTGCGCGACGTGCACACGGTTTATACGGTGGCGGGCCGGGTGGGACGGCTGGCGGTAAATGCTGGCGCGGGCGTGGATCAGCCGCGTGACGCCGTGGGGCGGATGCTGATCGAGTTTCCTCCCTATCGCGAGCGCAATCGCTCCAGCCGCATCACCCTGAACGAGATACGCGAGCGCGTGAAACGCATCCCCGGCGTGATCGTGGAGGTGCGCGAGTTCCAGGAAGGCCCCCCCACGGGCAAGGATATCCGCCTGCAGGTGCGATCGGACGACTTCGGCGTGGCCAACCGCGTGGCGGGGCGCATTTCCCGACAATTGAGGCGCATGGGGGGCTTCACCGACGTGGAAGACGAGCGCCCCTTGCCCGGCTTCGAGCGCGTGGTCATCGTCAACCGGGAAGAAGCCGGGCGCTTCCGCGCGGACGTGGTGACCCTGGGGGCGCTGGTGCAACTGCTCACCGAAGGGGTGAAAATCGGCAGTTATCGCCCGCTGAATGCGGATGAAGAACTGGACATCCGCGTGCGCTACCCGGAACACATGCGCGAACCGGCGCGCATCGCCCGGCTGCGCCTGCTCACGCCGGCCGGCACGGTGCCCGTGCGCGAATTCGTTCAGGTCCACACCCGACCGCTGGTCAGCACCATTGTGCGCAAGGACGGGCTGTATTCGGTCTATGTGAAGGCCAACGTGGCCGAAGGGCTGGACCGCAACGCAAAGCAGCGCGAGCTGGCGCAGTGGCTGGCGGAGCAGGAGTGGCCGAAGAACGTTTCCTTCCGCTTCCGCGGGGCGGACGAGGAACAGCAGAAGGCCGCGGCGTTCCTGGGCAAGGCGGTGGTGGCGGCGGTGCTGATCATGTTCCTGATCCTGGTGGCGCAATTCGAAAGCTTCTGGCATGCCGGGCTGGTGCTCTCCACGCTGGTCATGTCGGTGGCGGGCGTGCTTGTCGGCATGCTGGTGACGGGACAGAAATTCTCCGTCATCATGACCGGCACCGGCGTGGTGGCGCTGGCTGGCATCGTTGTGAACAACGCCATCGTGCTGATCGATACCTACCAGCTCAACCGGGGACGCGGACACACGCCGGAAATGGCCGCCCTGCTGGCGGCGGCGCAACGGCTGAGGCCGGTGCTGCTGACCACGATTACCACCATCGTGGGCCTGCTGCCGCTGATGCTGGAACTGGACGTGGACTGGTTCGCCGGGCGAGTGAACATGGGCAGCGAGATTTCCGGCTGGTGGGTGCAGCTTTCAACCGCCATCGTTTTTGGCCTTGGCTTCGCCACGCTGTTGACGCTGGTGCTCATTCCCGTGTTGCTGGCGCTGCCCGCGCGACTTTCGCGCCTTGGCCACCAACTGCGCCAGGCGTGAGGGCTTGCGTGGGGATGACCTAGGCCAAGGGCACCGGCCCATGCCCCGGCAGCCGCCTAGGTGATGCCCAGCTTCTTGCGCACCAGTTCGTTCACGGCCTGCGGGTTGGCCTTGCCTTGCGTGGCCTTCATGACCTGGCCGACGAACCAGCCCGCGACGTTGGGCTTCTTCTGCGCCTGCTCCACCTTGTCCGGGTTGGCGGCGATGACCTCGTCCACCACCTTCTCGATGGCGGACATGTCGGTCACCTGCTTCATGCCGCGTTCCTCGACGATCTTCTCCGGCTCGCCGCCTTCCGTCCAGACGATGTCGAACAGCTCCTTGGCCGTCCTGCCGGAAATGTCGCCCGTCTTGATAAGGTCGATGATCTTGCCAAGCTGCTCGGCGGAAACGGGGCTTTGCTCGATGGAAAGGCCCTCCTTGCGCAGGCGGCCGAACAGCTCGTTGATGACCCAGTTGGCCGCCGCCTTGCCGTCGCGGCCCTTGGCCACCTGCTCGAAGTAGTCGGCGGACGCCTTGTCGGCCACCAGCACGGAGGCGTCGTAGGCCGTAAGGCCATATTCCTCCATGAAGCGCTTCTTCTTGGCGTCGGGCAGCTCTGGCAGCGTGGCGCGGATGCGCTCCACCCAGGCCTCCTCCAGCTCCAGCGGCAGCAGGTCCGGGTCGGGGAAATAGCGGTAGTCGTGCGCTTCTTCCTTCGAGCGCATGGAGCGCGTCTCGCCCTTCTTCGGGTCGAACAGGCGCGTTTCCTGCTCGACCTCGCCGCCCTCTTCCAGGATGTCGATCTGCCGCTGCGCCTCGTATTCGATGGCCTGGCCGATGAAGCGGATGGAGTTGACGTTCTTGATCTCGCAGCGGGTGCCAAATTCCCCGCCGGGGCGGCGCACGGAAACGTTGATGTCCGCACGCAAGCTGCCCTGCTCCATGTTGCCATCACAGGTGCCCAGATACCGCAGGATGGTGCGCAGCTTGGAAACGAAGGCCTTGGCCTCTTCCGCCGAGCGCATGTCGGGCTTGCTGACGATTTCCATCAGCGCCACGCCGGCGCGGTTCAGGTCGACGTAGGAATAATCGGGGTGCTGGTCGTGGATGGACTTGCCGGCATCCTGCTCCAGGTGCAGGCGCTCGATACCCACGGCGATTTCCTCGCCGTCCACCTCGATGATCACCGTTCCCTCGCCAACGATGGGCTGTTTGTATTGCGAGATCTGATACCCGGGCGGGAGGTCGGGATAGAAGTAGTTCTTGCGGTCGAAGACGGAATAGAGGTTGATCCGCGCGTTGAGCCCCAGCCCGGTGCGCACGGCCTGTTCCACGCAGAATTCGTTGATGACCGGCAGCATGCCGGGCATGGCGGCGTCCACCAGCGAGACGTGGGTGTTGGGCTCGCCGCCGAACTCGGCCGAGGCGCCGGAAAACAGCTTGGCCTTCGAGAGCACCTGGGCGTGGATTTCCATGCCGATGACAACCTCCCACGGCCCCGTGGCGCCCTCGATGAAATTCTTCTCGTTCGGCTCGCGCGTATCGACGATTTCGACCACGTGTGTGTTCATGATTACGACCTTTCGAAGGCATCCCGTGTTGTCGCTTTCAATGCCACCGCCGGGCGCGATGCGCAAGAGAGCACATGCACCATCTTGCCGCCGCACGAGAGCCCGTGCTTTACAGGCGAGACGGCGGACAGGAAGATGACATCACCCAAGGAGGAAGGCATGACGCAAGCGCAGGGCATTCCGGCTTTTGGCGGCGACCTGGTGCTCCTGGGCGCGGGGCGCATGGGAACGGCGATGCTGAAGGGCTGGCTGGCGGCGGGGCTGAACCCCGGGCAGGTGGTGGTGATCGAGCCCGCTCCTTCCGCCGAGACGCGCGAGGTGATCGACAAGCATGGCCTGCGCCTGAACCCCGGCCTCGAACAGGTGCGCCCGGCGGCGCTGGTGGTGGCGGTGAAGCCGCAAGTGCTCGAGGAGGCGTTGGCCGCCCTGCCCTCCGCCATGGCTGCGGCGAAACCGCTGGTGCTGTCCATCGTCGCCGGCAAACCGGCCGCCGCCTTCACCCGTGCGCTGGGCGAGGTGCCGGTGGTGCGCGCCATGCCCAATACGCCCGCGGCCGTGGGCAAGGGCATGACGGGGTTTTATGCCGCCCCGGATGTTTCGGATGAACAGAAGGCGCTGGCGCGCGCGCTGCTGGCGGTGCTGGGACACGTGGTGGAGGTGCCTCGGGAGGCGGACATCGACAAGGTGACGGCCATATCCGGCTCCGGTCCGGCCTATGTCTTCCTGCTGGCCGAATGTCTGCAGGAGGCCGGTCGCGCGCTCGGGCTCGATGAGGACGTGGCCAGGGTGCTGGCGCGTCAAACGCTCATCGGCGCGGCGGCGCTGCTGGAGCGGTCCGACGATGCGGCGGCACGCCTGCGCGAGGCGGTCACGTCTCCTGGGGGGACCACCGAGGCGGCGCTGAAAGTGCTCATGGATGACGACAATGGCCTGTGCGCGCTGCTGAAGGAAGCCACGCAGGCGGCGGAACGGCGGGCGAAGGAGCTTTCGAGCTGAGCTCTTCGGCCGATCTGGCCGAGGTTGCCGCGCCCATTGCCCGCGCCGTCAGTTTTTCAGGGCTTCCTCCACCAGCGAAATCTGCTTGTCAACGTCGATGGGCATGATGGAGGTGATTTCCAGCGCCCGGTCTTCATAGACATTCGTGCCCGGATGACGGCGCTGCCAGTCGGCGATGGTGCGGTCGCGCTCATGCAGCAGAAGACGGATCTGCGGCCAGAAGAGCTGCAGCATGGCCGTGATCCACTGATTGGTGGCGAGACATGGATAAACGTGATCCACCTTGAAGCGATCCACCATGCGCAAGGTATCTTCGGCCGAATAGAACGTCTCGTTGGTCACCCAGCGATTGGTGGTGAACATGTGGGTGGGGTAGCCCGTGTCATCCATGGAAATGGCGACGAGATGGCATACGGCCTCGGCTCCTTCCGGACGTGGAGTGCCGGGCGGCATGGGCACGGGGTCGACACCGGGCGGCATGCCCTCGCGCCTGAGGAAACAGTGGAAATGCCCGTGTTCGCCCAGGTCCGGCCGGTGTGCGTGATAGTAATACTGCGCGCCGAATTCCTCATCGAAGACATCGCCGCGCGGATAATGTTCCAGTTCGTAGAAGGTTCCCTGATGTGCCAGGCACTGTCCCACAACGTTGGCGCCAGCCTTCTCCAGCGCTCGCCACGCGGCCAGCACGGCATAGCCGGCATCGCGCATGCGCATCAGCCGCTCGCGGGGCAATTCACGCAGCAGCGTGTCGGCGGCCTCCATTGTGGCACTGTGCATGGTAGCCTGCGCTGTCATGCAATAAGTATAAGGCAATTCCCCCACTCTGGCAAAGCGGCAAAGCGGGAAGATGGCGCCGGACGTGGGCGTCCGGGAGGTCATCGGCATTCGTGCAAGGCGCTGGAGTCACGCCCTCGCCGCCTCGAACGCTTGTTCCAGGTCCGCGAGCAGGTCGTCTGGATGCTCGAGCCCCACGGAAAGGCGCACCAGGCCTTCCGTGACGCCCTGGGCTGCGCGCTCCTCTTCCGTGAGGCCTGAGTGCGTGGTGCTCGCCGGATGCGTGATCAGAGTCTTGGTGTCTCCAAGGTTGTTTGAAATATCAATGAGTTGAAGTGAATTCATAAAGCGGAACACGAAGTTCCGATCATCCTCCAGCCGGAAGCTCACCAACGAACCGCCCGCCGCCATTTGCCGTGCCGCCAGCTCACGCTGCGGGTGCGAGGCAAGGCCCGGATACAGCACCCTGCCCGGCCCCAGGCGCTCCTCCAGCCACTCGGCGATGGTCTGCGCCGTCTCCGACATGCGGCGCACCCGCATGGGCAGGGTTTCCAGCCCCTTCAGCTGCACCCAGGCATTGAACGGCGAAAGCGAGGGCCCCGTGTGGCGCAGGAAAAATTGCAGCCTTTCGCTGATGAATTCCTGCGTTCCCAGCACCGCGCCGCCCAGCGTACGCCCCTGCCCGTCGATATGCTTGGTGGTGGAATAGATCACCACGTCTGCCCCAAGCTCGATGGGCTTCTGCAGAATGGGCGTGGCGAACACGTTGTCCACCACCAGCCGCGCGCCCGCCTCGTGCGCCAGCGCCGCCACCGCCGAAATGTCGCACAGGCTCAGCACCGGGTTGGAGGGGCTTTCGAGGAACAGCACCTTCGTTTCGGGCCGCAGCCCCGCGCGCCATTCATCGATGTCGGCGCCATCCACCAGCGTGAAGGAAATGCCGAAGCGCGGCAGGATTTTCGTGATGACCTGGTGGCAGGAGCCGAAGAGCTGGCGCGCGGCCAGCACGTGATCGCCGCTCTCGAGCTGGCAGGCGAGCGCGGAGAACATGGCCGACATGCCCGACGCCGTAGCCATGCAGGCCTCCGCCCCTTCCAGTGCGGCGAGGCGCTCTTCCAGCATGCGCACGGTGGGGTTGGCATAGCGCGAATAGACGTAGCCATACGCCTCGCCGGCGAAGCGCGCGGCGGCTTCCTCGGCACTGTCATAGACGTAGCCGGAGGTCAGGAACAGCGCCTCCGAGGTTTCTCCGAATGGCGTGCGCTCCAGCCCGGCGCGCACCGCCTTCGTTTCCGGCCGCCAGCGGCGTTCATCGTCTGCCACGCGAATTTCCTCCCCGGATGTGTCATGCGTTCGTCATGCATTATCGTCGCGGCGGGCCGACCCTAGCACTGGATCCATGGCAAACCTGCCGCGATCCAGCCATTCACGCTGCGCCGGTGGCCGTAGGCGTTGGGGTCGCCCTCGAAGCCGTCCGTAACGTTATAGACGTGCGCGAAGCCATTCTCCAGCAGGAAGGAGGCGGCCTCACGCGAGCGTCCGCCCATCTTGCACATCACCAGGACGGGCTGTTGCGGAACCAGCCCCTGCGTCCGAACCTCTTTCAGGAAATCCGGATTGATCCGCATGTCCGGAAGGATGCGCCATTCCACCTGCACCAGGTTTTCCACAAGTGGCACGCCGACGAATTCCCACTCCGCCTCGGTGCGCACGTCCAGCAATACCGCGTCCGGATCGTGCTGCAACAGGCGGAAGGCTTCCATGGCGCTGATATCCCGCAGGCCCTCGGCCGCCCTGATCTCCTCCAGTGGCCGCTTCCAGCTCGTGTCACGTGGCATTGCTCCACCTCCCTGCAATCATCCACTCTTTTTCTGGAAATGTGCATGGGAAGAGGAGATATCAATTCACCTGCCCTTCCTTTCCTTCAGCAGCACGTCGCGGGCGAGGTTGATCTGCCGCGCCAGCCATTCCGAGCCGCCGACATCCGGGTGCACCTTCTTCATCAGGCGGCGATGTGCGGCGCGGATGTCCTCTTCCGTGGCGTCCTCCTCAAGCCCCAGGATCTCGCGCGCCCGCTTCGGCGTCATGTGCGTCTCGTCATCGGTTTCTTGACGCGCCTTGCCATCCGCTCCGGCGGATGCGCCGGAGGAGGCCCTGAACCCGGGGCGTTCGCGGGCGATCCAGGCTTCCAGCAGTTTCAGCGACTGGTCGCCCGCGCGGGCGCATTCGTCGTGAAACACCCGCAACTCGGCATCGGACAGGTCGGAAAGCCAGCGACCGGCGAAGGTTCCGGAAAGGATCTCGCCGTCCATGCGGCCGGAAGCATGCTCCAGCTCCATGCGCAGCATTTTCGTGCGCACCTCGGACTTGCGCCCGGCGCCGGAGCCGCCACCACCACCGCCACCCCCGGAT
>JALVSR010000006.1 GCA_027024225.1 Hyphomicrobiales bacterium
CGGATGTGCCGGAAAGCACGCCGATGAAGGCCTTGCAGCCGGCTCGCCGGGCCATTTCGCCATCATGCACGTTGTCGCCGATCATCACCATGCCTTCCGGTGGCAGAGCCAGCCGCTGCGCGGCATGTCGCACCAGGTCCGGATGCGGCTTGGGTCGGGCGCACTGGTCGGAGCCGATGACGGTATCCAGCAGGTGGTCGATTTCATGCAGGCGAGCGGTCCTTTCGGCCGATGCGGTCAGGTCGTTGGTCACCACCGCCAGTTTCCAGCCTGCCTTGCGCGCGCGCTGCATCAGCACGCGCAATTCCGGCAGGGGAATCACCGGCTCCGGCACCGCAGCCTCGAGGATGGCGGAGACCGTCCGGACGACATGATCGCGCGGCGTGCCGGGCAACATTTCGTGCCAGGCGTCGAACAGTTCTTCCTGCGTCCCGGCCGCCCAGATGGAGCCGGGCAGAAAGCTGTCCGTTGCGCGATCGTAGCCAACGCCTTCCAGCAGCTTCAGCGCCAGTGCCTCGTCTTGCCCGGCCACGGCCAGGGCGGCGCGGCGAATGGCGGGCTTCCAGGTGCGTTGAAAGTCCACCAGCACGCCGTCCTTGTCCAGCAGGATGGCCCCTCGTGTCTGCTCGCGCTGGCTCATGCCTCGTCTCCGTCCAGGCTCTCGGAATCCTCGCCCGTTGCGCCGCAAACCTCTTCATATGTCATGGCAAGGTCCTGCCAGAAAGGGCGGCGACGGTCGGTAAGCGGTGGCGCATCGTCGCGCCGCGTGCCGATGTGGATGAACCCGGCCACGCGTTCGCCCGCGGCCGTGTCCACGCCCAGATGCCGCAGGACTTCCTCGTCGTATGCGGGCCAGCCCGTGCGCCAGTGGGCGGCATAGCCCGCCGCCTGCGCCGCCAGCAGCAGGTTGTGACAGGCCGCCCCGGCCGAAAGCCGCTGCTCCCAGTGCGGAATCTTGGGATGATCCATGACCCGCGAAATCACGGTCACGATCAGCGGCGCCTGCTGCGTTACCAGGATGGGACGCTCAAGGAGTTCCTTCCCGTCTTCCGTCAGGGCTTGCCAGCGCCGGCGCAGGAAGTCGGCGAACCTTTTGCAATCCTCGGCCCGGAACAATATGAACCGCCAGGGCGTGAGCTTGCCATGATCCGGCACGCGGCAGGCGGCTTCCATGATTCTGGCCAGCATCGCCTCGTCCGGCCCCGGCGGCACGATTTCCGGCGAGACCACCGAGCGCCGCGTGCGCAAGAAGTCGAGAATGTCCGAGCGGGTGTTGAGCACTTCCGGCTCCAGCTCGAATCCGCGCTTTCCACGCTTGCTGATGATCAGTTTGTGCGGAAGATCCGTCATGCCGTTCTCCATGTGGTTGCAAATGGCCGACGACGCCAGGCTCGCCGCAGCCAAACGGAGCAAGCCGCACAATGGCATGTCAAGGGCGTGCCTTGCACATTTTTCCGCATTCATGTGCCGGCGCGAAAAAATTTACCATTTGTTAACAAACCCTCTTGAGCGCAACGAATCATTGTGCTTTCATTTGGTCAGTCAGCGACACTCTCGGTGGGGAATGAGGGAGGTGAGAACGGGACTGATGTCCTGTTTTGCGAAGCAAGACCCGAGCACTCGGGGGCAATCGGAAGGCCGTCGCCTGGTTGCGGCGGCCTTCTTTTTCCTCCTCCTGCTTACCTGCGCACATCAGGCGCAGGCCGCTTCGGAGCGGTCCGTTCGCATAACGCCGGCGGCCATGTCCGTCCTTCCCGCTGCCGCGACCGAGGGGGCCGTGCCGTTGCGACGGCGGAGTGGCGGCCTGGGCGGGGAGGTGGAGCGCGAAATCTCGGAATTTCCGGTCGAAAAGGGGCGGGAGCGCCTGGAACTGGCCGCCCGGCTGGTCAAGCACGGCGGGCTGATCGTCCGCCCCGTGCACTGGCGCATTTTCCGTCTTGATGGAGAGAAAGCGCCGGCCTTGCTGCACGAGGTGCGGCGACCACGGGAGGCGCTGGCCCTGCCGCCGGGCTCCTACGGGGTGGAAGTGCGCTACGGATGGCGCAAGGCCTGGCACGTGGTGCACCTGCGTTCCGCCACCCGTCAGCGCGTGGTGTTCGTGCTGAACGTGGGCGGCCTGCGCATGCTTTCCACCCTTCAGGGCGCGGCCCGCAGGGGATACGGAACGGTGGAATATCGTGTTCTCCGCGCCGTCGCCTCGGGCTGGCGGGAGGTGACGCGATCGCGCACGCCGGGCGAAGTCCTGCGCTTGCCGGCGGGGCGTTACAGGGTGGAAAGCCTGTTTCTGAACGGCAACGTGAGAGCCTCGGCCCCGGTGTGGATCAAGCCCGGCAGGCTGCATTCCCTGCACCTGCGGGTGAAGGCCTCGCTGGCGGAAGTGACCGGCACGTCGCGGACCTGGGAGATCGTCGCCACGGACAATTCCTGGCGCTGGCAGGGCTCCGGCGCGGCGCACTTGGTGCTGGCGCCAGGAAAATACATCTGGCGGGCCGGGGGCAGGGAGCGCACCATCACCGTGCGCGGTGGCGAGCACCTGCGCCTGCGCTGAGCCCGCGAGCCTGATGGCGTATCCTTCTGAAGCCCGGAAGGGAAACGGCGGCGCCCGGGAGCGGGGCTCGTGCCGGGCTGCATGAAGAACCATTCACTCCCACGGCCTCGCCAGGCTTTTGATCTTCGACGATATGGAGACTCGGGCGGAGAGATGAAGCGGTTTGCGCCGGTCAGCCTCTTGCAACCTGGTGTCACTGATCCTTGCGCAGCGCCATCCCCGGCGTGGCGGCGCAAGAACGGGTGCTCATGCCCGCCAGCTTCTTCCATCGGGCGGAACAGGAGGCCTTGGCGCAATAGAAGCGCGCCAGATCCGTCAGCGGGATGGCATGGGCCAGAAACAGGGACCTTCCACCGCGAGACAGGGTGGAGACGATCATGCCCACCAGTTCTCCCCGCGCGTTCAGCAGTGGCCCGCCCGATTCGCCGCGGCGGGTGTTCATGCGCAGGACCATGGCGTCGTCATAGCCGAACCGGCCATAGCGCACCGGGCTGGAAAAATGCATGGACACCAGCTCGCCCACCCGTGCGGTCTCCTTGCCGTGGCGCGGCCGACCCAGCGAAAAGACGGGCTCCCCCTTCTTCAGGCAAGGCGACGCGGCCGGCGTCAGGGCCGGGGCGCGCAAGCCCGACAGCCTGATCAGCCCGATGTCCGGCACGGTGGAAACGGCCACCACCTTGCCATCGTGAATGCGGCCATCCGCGGCACGGGCGGAAACCTTCAGCCCCCTGGCCACCGCCACGTGCCCCGCGGTGAGCACGTGTCCGGCGGCATCGATGAAAAAACCGCTGCCCGTGGCCACACCCTTGGCGCCGCCCAGGTCAGAGCTCTTGCGCGGTTTCTTGACGAGCAGGGTCACGAAGGAGGGAGAAACGCGCGATATGGCATCCGTGAGATCGGTTGCCGGGGCAGAGGTGGCATCCACCACCAGGGCGATATCCCGCGAATCGCCCTGCAATTCGAGATCCTGCCCGGTCATGCAGGCGCTCAGCAGGGCCGCCGCGCCCACGCTCATCAGCAGGGGGCGCCATGCCCGCCGCCAGATGCCCGACGCGCCGGCATGGCCCTGCAAGGACGGTTGCGTGGAGGTCTCGTCGTTTCCGGCGATTTTCGCGGCCATGTGAGCCCCATCTCCGCTGGCTTCAACGCGTGTTCATGATGCATAGCAAAAATGCACAAGGGGGTAAAACCTCGCATGCACGACATGCGGCGCCGGCTCCCTGCAAAAATGATTTTCATGCATGGAATGGCCGGAAATATGGCAATCCGGCCGGGAGGAGGCGCGTGCGGCAGAATGCCGGCTTGCACCAGCCCATGCGACCGCGCGAGGGAAAGGGGCGGGCGCGGCGGGCACAAATGGTTGACCAGCGCGCGATCGTGCGGCAATAGCAAGGCGGCGGGCGACGCGAAAGGCGTGCCCGCCCTGTTGCTTCATGTTCGTATCAACTCCGCTTACCTGCGTTCGTGGGCAGCGACTGAGCAGGAGACGCCTTCTCATGGCAGACAAGATCACCATCACCTTTCCCGACGGTTCGCAGAAGGAATTCGAGGCCGGCATCACCGGCGAGGAGCTGGCGAAATCCATCTCCAAGTCGCTGGCCAAGAAGGCCATGGCGATAGAGATCGACGGCGAGCTGCACGACCTGTCCGATCCCATCGAAAGGGATGCGAAGGTGCGCATCATCACCCGTGACGATGCGGAAGCCCTGGAGCTCATCCGGCATGATGCCGCGCACGTGATGGCCCAGGCCGTGCAGGAGCTCTATCCGGGCACGCAGGTGACCATCGGCCCGGTCATCGAGAACGGCTTCTACTACGACTTCTTCCGCAACGAGCCCTTCACCACCGAAGACCTGCCGAAGATCGAGAAGAAGATGAAGGAGATCGTGGCGCGCAACCTGCCGTTCCGCAAGGAGGTGGTCAGCCGCGACGAGGCCATCGAGCGCTTCCGGAAAATGGGCGAGAACTTCAAGGTGGAGCTGATCGAGTCGATACCGGAAGACGAGCAGATCAAGATCTACTGGCAGGGGGATGAGTGGTTCGACCTCTGCCGCGGCCCGCATTTGCCGTCCACGGGCAAGATCGGCGACGCCTTCAAGCTGATGAAGGTGGCCGGCGCCTACTGGCGGGGCGATCCCGGCAAGCCCATGCTCACCCGCATCTACGGCACCGCCTGGGCCGACAAGAAACAGCTCAACGCATACCTCAAGATGCTGGAGGAGGCGGAAAAGCGCGACCACCGCCGCCTGGGGCGCGAGATGGACCTGTTCCATTTCCAGGAAGAGGCGCCGGGCTCCGTCTTCTGGCACGAGAAGGGCTGGACGATATTCCGCGAGCTGGTGAACTACCTGCGCCGGGTGCAGGACCGCGCGGGCTACGTGGAGGTGAACACGCCGGACATGATGGACCGCAAGCTGTGGGAGCAGTCCGGCCACTGGGAGAAGTTCCGCGAGCACATGTTCATCACGCAGACGGAGGATGAACGCATCTTCGCCTGCAAGCCGATGAACTGTCCGGGACACGTTCAGATCTTCAAGCACGGTCTGAAGAGTTACCGAGACCTGCCTATAAGAATGGCGGAATTCGGCAAGGTGCACCGCTACGAACCCTCAGGAGCGCTGCACGGGCTGATGCGCGTGCGCTCCTTCACGCAGGACGATGCGCACATCTTCTGCACGAAAGAGCAGATCAAGGACGAGTGCATCCGCCTGCACCGGCTCATCCTCGACATCTACAAGGACTTCGGCTTCACCGACGTGCGCATCAAGTTCTCCGATCGGCCGGAGAAGCGCGTCGGCTCGGACGAGATCTGGGACGCGGCGGAAGCGGCGTTGAAGGAGGCGGTGGAAGAGGCCGGCGGCGAATACACGCTCAACCCCGGCGAGGGCGCCTTCTACGGCCCGAAGCTGGAATACGTGCTGAGGGACGCCATCGGGCGCGACTGGCAGTGCGGCACCGTGCAGCTGGACTTCAACCTGCCCGGGCGGTTCGAGGCCTTCTACGTGGGTGCGGATGGCGAGAAGCATACGCCGGTGATGATCCACCGTGCCATGTTCGGATCATTGGAGCGGTTCATCGGCATATTGCTGGAGCATTACGCCGGGCACCTGCCGCTGTGGCTGGCGCCGGTGCAGGTGGTGGTGGCCACCATCACGTCCGATGCCGATGACTACGCGCGGCAGGTGGTGGCGCGGCTCAAGGCGGCGGGCTTAAGGGCCCAGGCCGACTTGCGCAACGAGAAGATCAACTACAAGGTGCGCGAGCACTCGCTGGCCAAGGTGCCGGTCATCCTCGTGGTGGGCAAGCGCGAGGTGGAGGAAGGCACGGTGAACGAGCGCCGCCTCGGCTCGAAGGCCCAGCGCACGCTGAAATTGGAAGAGGCCGTCGCCACGCTGAAGGAAGAGGCCACCCCGCCCGACCTGAGGCACTGATGAGGCGACCATGTTTGCGCGCGGTGGGAGGCTGATGGCTCATGCCTCCTTCAGCACCACCGTGGCGGTGGCGAGCGCGGCGATACCCTCGCGCCGGCCGGTGAACCCCAGCTTCTCCGTGGTGGTGGCCTTTATCGAGACGCGCGCCACGTCGATACGCAGGATCTCCGCCAGGTTGGCGCGCATTTCGTCGATATGGGGGCGCAGTTTCGGCGCTTCGCAGACAATGGTGAGGTCGCAGTGCGTGATGCGCCCGCCGGCCTGCGCCACCAGCGCGCGCGCGTGCTCCAGGAACAGTCGCGAGGGCGCTCCCTTCCAGCGTTCATCGCCGGGGGGAAAGTGCGCGCCAATATCGCCCGCCGCCAGGCAGCCCAGCAGGGCGTCGGTGAGTGCGTGCATGGCCACGTCGGCGTCGGAATGCCCCGCCAGCGCGTGGGTGTGTGGAATGCGCACGCCGCACAACACCACGTGATCGCCGGGTGCGAAGGCATGCACGTCAAGACCGTTGCCGGTGCGGACATCCAACATGGCGACTCTCCAACGGTCATGAATCGCGCGTTGCGCGGTCCGTGGGCGTATCCGGTTCTTCGGGTTCCGTTCGCTGTGCGCGCAGTTGGCGCAGGTGGTCCAGCAGCCCCTGCAATATCCAACTGGCGGCCAACTTGTCCACCACTTCCGCCCGTCTGGCACGCGACACGTCCGCATCCAGCAGCGTGCGCTCCACCCCGGCGGTGGAAAGCCGCTCGTCCCACAACACCACCGGAATGTCGCTCAAGGAAGCCAGGTTGCGCGCGAAAGCCCGCACCGATTGCGCCCGTGGGCCGGCGGTACCGTCCATGTTGAGCGGATGGCCGATGACGAAGGCCGCCACGTTTTCGCGTTTCGCCAACTCCAGCAGCTCGGCGGCGTCGGCAGAAAATTTTTGGCGGCGGATGGTGTGCATGGGCGTGGCGCTCATCAGCAGCGCGTCGGACAGGGCAACGCCGATGGTCTTTTCCCCCACGTCCAGCCCCAGCAGGCGCTGTCCTTCTTCCAGCCGTGCGGCCAGCTCCGCGGGCGAAATCATGTTCGCCACGGTGCCGCCTCCCTTTTTTCTGCGTCGCTTGCGTGCCATGGATGTTCTATTGCATGGCAAGGGAAGCAGGCCAACTGGAAACTTTTCCGCTCCTTCCGTCCGGGGAGCGGGGATGGCCGGTTGCACACTCACTGCAAAAAAGGCCCGTTCCCCCACCCAACCACCTATCTCTCATAATATCGGATGGTTAGGTGGGGGAGCGGGCCGGAACCGTCCGCGCTTCAGCGCAAAAACAAGGCCCTCTTCCCCACCCGGCCACCTGACCCCCACAATATCGGGTGGCTGGGTGGGGGAGAGGGCCGGAACCGCCGCACTTCCGTGCAAAAAGAAGTCGGGCAGGGCGCGGGCCGATGCGACGCGCTCCAGCGCAAAAATGAAAGGAGCACGCGCCATGACCGGTCGCCTGCTGATGCTTGAGGAGGTGGATTCGACGCAGGACGAGGCACGCCGGCAGTTTCTCGCCGGGACCAATGGTCCGCTGTGGGTGCTGGCGCGGCGGCAAACATGCGGGCGCGGGCGCAGCGGGCGGCAATGGATCTCGCCGCCGGGCAACCTGCACTTGTCGTTGCTGTTTCGTCCGGAAGCGGAGCTGCGCCGCTGGCCGGAGCTATCGTTGCTGGCGGCGCTGGTGGCGCACAAGGCCACGGCCAGGCTGCTGGTGCAGGCCGGCCGGCGGAACTTGCGCGATGCGCTTTCGCTGAAATGGCCCAACGACCTGCTGTTGCACGGGCGCAAGCTGGGCGGCATCCTGCTGGAAACGGTGGAGGATGCAACGGGGCGTCAAGGCGCCGCGCCCATGCCGGATGTTCCGGGCGCACATGAGACATCTGCCGGCGCGAGGGGGCGTCGCGCGCTCGTCATCGGCTGGGGCCTGAACCTCAAGCACGCGCCGGCACCGGAACAGGCGCGCTGGCCCGCCGTTTCGCTGGCGGAAGAGGGCCTGGCGCTGGAGCCGGGATTGATGTTCGAGGTGTTGCGTGACACCTTCTGGCGCTGGTATCAGGTCTGGCAGTCCTTTGGGCCGAAGAACATGCGAGAGGCCTGGCTGAAACGCGCGCACGGTCTGGGCGGCATGGTGCGGCTGCGCCATGGGGAGGAAATCCTGCAGGGGCGCTTCGCCGATATCGGCCCGGCGGGAGAGCTGGTGCTGCACATGCCGGAAGGCGAACGGCGCATGTTCCACGCGGGCGAAATCGAGCAGGTGGAAATGAATGAGGGCCGGGATCATTTGCATGGCCGGCCGGTGATACGGGGGCGAGATGACGGATCTTGACCAGGACGTGGACTTCGCCGTGCTGCCGCTGGGCGGGGCGGGCGAAATCGGCATGAACCTGTATCTTTATGGCTGGGGCCGGGGGCTGAACCGCAAGTGGTTCATGGTGGACTGCGGCGTGATGTTCGGCGACGCCTCCACGCCCGGCATCGACATCATCCTGCCCGATATCGAGTTCATCGAGGACAGGCGCAAGGACCTGGCCGCAATCCTCATCACCCACGCGCACGAAGATCACATCGGCGCGGTGCCCTACCTGGCGCATCGGCTGGGCGTGCCGGTGTACGGGACGAAGTTCGCCCTGTTGCTCATCCGCCAGAAACTGGAGGAGCTGGGGCTCGAGGACGAGGTGAGGCTGAAGGAGGTGCGGGCAGGCAAAAAATATTCCTTCGGCGAGGTGGCGGTGGAGTGGATTCCCGTCACCCATTCGCTGCCCGAGCCCAATGCCTTGGCCTTTTTCACCCCCGCCGGCACGGTCATTCACACGGGCGACTTCAAGATAGACCGCACGCCAACCATTCCGCCGGAATTTTCTTTCGACCGTTTCCGCCAGCTGGGCGATGAGGGGGTCGAGGCGCTCGTCTGCGATTCCACCAATGCCATCCGCCCGGGCCGCTCGCCGTCCGAGAGGGAGGTGGCGGCGGAGCTGCGCAAGATCATCATGGAAGCGCCGCAGCGGGTGGCCGTGACCACCTTTTCCTCGCACGTGGGGCGCATCCGCGCCGTGGTGGAGGCGGCGGAAGAGGCGGGCCGCGAGGTGGTGGTGGCGGGGTTTGCCATGCGCCGGGTGATCGAGGCCGCGCGCGAGGTGGGCCTGCTGGACACGCGCCACCGGTTTCTCGATGAAGAGGCCTTCGGCTATCTCGAGCGCGACAAGGTGCTGCTGTTGTGCTCCGGCAGCCAGGGCGAGCCGAACGCGGCGCTTTCGCGCATCGCCGATGATGCGCACCGCAACATCGCGCTGGAGGAGGGTGACCTGGTCATCTTTTCCTCCTTCACCATTCCGGGCAACGAGAAGGCGGTGTTCAGCGTGGTGAACCGCCTGGCCATGCTGGGGGTGGAGGTCATCATGAACACCCCGGAGCGGCTGGTGCACACCTCCGGGCACCCACGCCAGGAGGAATTGCGTGAGCTGTACGACCTCGTGCGGCCGAAACGGCTCATTCCCATGCATGGCGAGTTCCTGCACATGCGGGCGCAGCAGAAGCTGGCGGAAGAACACGGCATTGGCGAAACGGCGCTGATGGCCGACGGCGAGCTCTTGCGCCTGGCCCCCGGCCCGGCGGAGGTGCTGGCGGAGGTGGAGTCGGGCCAGTGGCACCTGGACGGACGGCTGCTGACGCCGGGCGATGACGGGCCGACGAAACAGCGCCGCAAACTCTCTTACGTGGGGGTGGTGGCCGTGTCCGTGGCGTTGGATTTCAAGGGCAACATCCGCGGGGCGGTGCAGCTGGTGGCCGATGGCCTGCCAGAAGTGACCGAACACGGCGAGCTGATGGAAGACGTGCTCATAGACGCCGCGGACGCTGCCCTGGAAGGCATGGGCCGGGCGCGGCGGCGCAACGACGAGACGGTCATCGACACCCTGCGCCTGGCGGTGCGCCGCGCCGCGCGCGCCGAGTGGGGCAAGAAGCCCGTGGTGCACGTGCTGGTGCAGCGGGTGTGAGTTCTTCCCGCCGGCGTTCCGGCCGCGCCCGGCCGGGGCTGCGCAGCGCCCGATGGCAAATGGCGCCTACTTGCAGATCTTGTAGCGGCCGCCACGGCCCAGGTCGAAGTGGAAGTGGTTGGCGTGGGCCTTGTTGTACTGGGGGCTGAGCACGGTGGAGAAATACTTGCACGCCCCGTCTCGCACGGCCTTCAGGAAGGCCGCCTTGCGATTGAACAGGGCGGAAAGGCTGCCCCAGTCCTTCAGCAGGGAAATGGTGGTGCCGTCGGCGAGCACGAAGGCGCCGATGTCGATGGCGTTGCCGAAGCTGTGCTCGGAGATGCGCACCGGCCCGCGGGTGATGCCTCCACGGCGTCGGCAGGAATAATGCGAAAGCTGGCGAATGGCCACCACCGGCTGGCCGAATTTTTTCCTCGCGGCTGGCTGCACCACGTTGCGCACCCATTCATACAGCGCGGCGGTGAAGCGACAGTTCAGTTTCGCGTCCGGCTTCAGGTCAGCCAGCCCCAACGACTTCACTAGCACGGGTGCGGCGATGCCGCAGCCCTGCGGTCCGCCGATGGAAGGGATGGGCTGGGCGTCCACGTTCAGCGTGGCCAGCACGATGTCGCAGTCGCGCCGGGCCTTTTTCACCGTGGCGGCGTCCCAGTGGCCGATTTCCTTCGGTCGCAAATATACCGCCTTCGTGTGGTCGCGCTCGCGCGCCAGCGCGTTCGGGTCCACCAGCACACGGCCGGCGGAATCCAGCCGCACCTTTGTTGCCGGCATGGCGGCTTCCTGCGCGGCCGAGGCTTCCTCCATGCCACCTTTGCGCAGCACCTTCACGTTTTTGCCATTCTGGCCGAAAGGACGCGGGCGGGGCAGGGGCGCGGCCAGCCGCTTGCCGCCCTTGTTCAGTATCCGCGCGGCCGGGCGGCCATTGATGGTGACATTGGCTCCGGGTTTGCGCGGGCGTGTGGAAGTCTTGCCCGCGGGGTGTGCGGGCCGGACGGCGGGCCTGTCATCGTCGAAGGGGTTGAGGTCGAGGCCCTTGAGCTTGTCGGATATGAAATCCTTCAGCGTGTCGGCGGCCCGCGCGGAAGGGAAATGAGAGAAAACGAGGACGCCAAGCCCCACCACGAGCAGCGCTGGCATCAGCAGCCGCCTGAAGCCCTGGGCATGAAGCTGAGGCATGGCGTTTATCCCCCGGATGCTCGTGAATCACCGGTTTCGGCTGCCTGCCTAATGCGCGCTCCGGGCGAAAATGGGGCAGGGTGCGTATTTTCAGCCTTCTGTCAGCCTATGCGCTGGCGGCCCGGCTTGTGCCCCCTGGTGCCTTTCTTCCTGCCGCTCCTGCCTTTCCTCTTGCCGCTCTTGCCCTTGGCAGTGCGGGCCTTCTTCGGCTTTTGCGCGGCGCGCGCGGCGGCATGCTTGGCCACGATGTCAGAGGCGCGAGACTTGCCACCGCTGACGATCTCGAAGCGCAGGCCGCCGGCCATGGGCGCGGCCTCCAGCAGGCGCACCTCCACCGCGTCGCCCAGCTGGTACACCTTGCCCGTATGCCGGCCGATGAGGGCGAAGCGTTTTTCGTCGTGCACGTAGTAATCGTCGTTCAGAGAGCGCATGGGCACGAAGCCGTCCGCACCATTCTCGATGAGCGCCACGAACAATCCTGCGCGGGTAACGCCGGATATGCGCGCGGGGAAGGTGGCGCCGATGCGCTCTGACATGTGCAGCGCCATCATGCGCGCCACGGTGTCGCGTTCGGCGGCCATGGAGCGGCGCTCCGCGCCCGAGATCAACTCCGCCGTCTCGTCCATGCGTTCGATGTCTTCCTTCGACAGGCCGTCCTTGCCCATGTTGAGCGCCCTGATGAGCCCGCGGTGTACCACGAGGTCGGCATAGCGGCGAATCGGCGAGGTGAAGTGTGCGTAGCGTGCGAGATTGAGGCCGAAGTGGCCGATGTTCTGCGTATCATAGATGGCCTGCGACTGGGTGCGCAGCACCACCTCGTTCACCACGTGCTCGAACTCGGTGCCTTTCACCTGTTCCAGGATGCGGTTGAAGTGCATCGGTTTGGGCCGCTGGCCCAGCGGCGCGGAAAGGCCCAGGGTCTTGAGAAACTGCGCCAGCGCGGTGATCTTTTCCGGTGCCGGGGCGTCGTGGACACGATAGATGAGCGGCGTGTTGTGCAGCTCCAGCGTTTCCGCGGCGCACACGTTGGCCTGGATCATCATTTCCTCGATGAGCTTGTGCGCGGCCAGGCGCACCGGCGTCACCACGCGCTCGATCAGCCCCGCGGCATCCAGGATGAGCTTGCGCTCCGGCACGTCCAGCTCCAGCGGCTGGCGCTTGGCGCGCGCCTTCATCATGGCCTCGTGCGCCGCCCACAGGGGCTTCAGTACCGGTTCCAGCAGCGGCTCGGTCTTCTCATCGGGAAAGCCGTCGATGGCCGCTTGCGCCTCCTCGTAGGAGAGGAAGGCGGCGGAGCGCATGATGACCCGCGCGAAGCGGTGTTTGATCTTCTCGCCGTGGCGGTTGAAGGTCATGAAACAGGCGATGGCCGGGCGGTCCTCACCGGCGCGCAAGGAGCACAGGTCGTTGGAGATGCGCTCGGGCAGCATGGGCACCACCCGGTCGGGGAAATAGGTGGAATTGCCGCGCAGCCGCGCCTCCGCGTCCAGCGCCGTGCCGGGGCGCACGTAGGCCGCGACATCGGCGATGGCGACGATGACCTTGAAGCCGCCCTCGTTCTTCGGGTCGTCGTCCGGTGCGGCCCATACCGCGTCGTCATGGTCGCGCGCATCGGGCGGGTCGATGGTCACCAGCGGGATGTGGCGGATGTCCTCGCGTCCCTTTTCCTCGAAGGGGCCCAGCTCTTCCGCCTCGCGCAGCACTTCTTCCGGAAACTTGTCGCGGATGCCCTGCTCGTGGATGGCAATGAGCGAGATGTTGCGCTGATCGTCCACGTCGCCCAGGCGCTCGATGACGCGGGCGCGGATGATGCCGCGGCGGCGGTCCTTGCACACCTCGGCGCGCACCAGCTCGCCCTCCGCCGCGCCGCCATCATCGCCCGGCGGCACCAGGATGGGCATCTTCTTGCCGCGTTTTTCCACCGGCTCCAGGTAGCCGCCGCCGTGTTCATCGCGACGGAACACGCCGAGGATTTCATCGGCCGCGTGGTCCAGCTTGCGGATGACCTGCGCGACATAGGGGTAGGGCACGTCGTCACCCGCCGGACGGATTCGCGCCAGCACGCGGTCGCCGGAGCCGGGTATGTCCCCGCCCTTGCTCTTGCCCTTGCGTTTGAGCGAGGGGCGGCCACCGTCCAGCAGCAGAATGCGCGGGCGCGGGCCCTGCACCTCCTCGTCCCAGACGGAAGGACGGGCGATGAGGTCGCCTTCCTCGTCCGGGCCCAGCACGTCCAGCACCGCCACCTTCGGCAGCTCGCCGGCCACCAGGTATTCCTTCGAACGCCTGTCGATGATGCCGCGGGAGGCCATGTCGCGCAGGCGCTCCTTCAGCTCGATGCGCGCCGCGCCCTTCAGGCCGAAAGCGCGAGCGATTTCGCGCTTGCCCACCTTGCGCCCGGCCTGCGCCTGCTGGCGCAGGAAGTTCAGGATTTCGTCCTCCGTGGGCACCACGCCGGTGCGAACGGGAAAAGCGGAGGACTTTTTCGGCTTCGGGTCGGTCTTTTTCTTTCTCGGCAAGGTATTCTTCCTGCAAATGAATGTATCGGCATGTTTGTAATGCGTTATGCGTGAAAACGGCTTGCGTGGCAATGCGAGGAATGGCGCATTGACGAGAGCCGACGAGAGAAAGCACGGGAGTGAAGCGGTGGGTGGTGTTTTCATGCATTCCCTGCAAGGCGGTATTGAGACGATTGGGATGGTCTTCTCCGTCCGACGGGCTTGCGAAGGATGGAAACTGCGTATATAGGGATTTCGCTCTTTCCCGAAAGGAACAGGAGAGCGCCGGGCCGGCCCGCGATGGGGCGGCCTCTTTAACGTGGGGCGACCAAGGGGAACCTGAAGCGCCTCTGGGTTTCACATCTGCTGGTTGGGGAGGACTTCCGATGAACGAGCGGAGCCTCTTCCAATTGGGGATGGACCTGGACGCAGGCACCACCCAAACGGAAGATCATGCGAGCGACACCGTAAACACCGTTATCGAAACCGCCCGCGAGGCCCTTGAACCGAACCATGCGCGGGCGGAGGAAACCGTCGCCCACGATGGCGAAGACCGCAAGGATCATTTCGTCCGACGAAACGGCAAGATCTTCGCCGGCACCCATCTCATCGTCGAGCTGGCCGAGGCCGAGGGGCTGGATGATCCGGCGCGCATCGAAAAGGCCTTCCTGGACGCCATAGAGGCCTCCGGCGCCACGCTGCTGCACATTCATTTGCACCGGTTCACGCCACAGGGTGTCTCCGGGGTGGCCGTGCTGGCCGAATCGCACATCTCAGTGCATACCTGGCCGGAAAGCGGCTATGGCGCGTTCGACGTGTTCATGTGCGGCGATGCCGACCCGCACAAGGCCGTGGACGTGCTCAAGCGGGCGTTCAACGCCGGCGTGGTGCAGGTAACGGAAATCCACCGCGGAGAGGGGTTGGTAGGATGAGCGACGAAAAACCCATCAACGAGCCGATCGAAATCCCCGGCTGGTGGATCGAGGATCTGCACTATGGCTACCGCCAGATGCTGAAGATCGAGAAGCTCTACTATGATTCGAAGACCGAGAGCCAGCGCATCATGGTCTTCGAGAACCAGACCTTCGGCCGGGTGCTGACGCTGGACAACATCCTTCAGACCACCGAGAAGGATGAGTTCATGTACCACGAGATGATGGCGCACGTGCCGATTCTCGCGCACGGCGCGGTGCACTCGGTGCTCATCATCGGCGGTGGCGACGGCGGCATGCTCAAGCAGGTGGTGAAACACAAGGCCATCGGCCGCATCGTGCAGGTGGAGATCGATCCGGAAGTTATAGAGTTCTCGAAGAAATACCTGCCCATGCTGTCCGATGGCGCGTTCGACGACCCGCGCTTCGAGCTGGTCATCTCCGACGGCGCCAAGTACGCGGCGGAGGCCGAGGAGCAGTTCGACGTGATCATCGTCGATTCCACCGATCCGGTGGGGCCGGGCAAGGCGCTGTTCACTGAGGAGTTCTACACCAACCTCTCGCGCCTGTTGGCCGATGGCGGCGTGGTGGTGACGCAGAACGGCATTCCGTTCACGCAGGCGGATGAGGTCATCAACACCATGGCCGCGTTCCGCAAGCTGTTCGTGGATTATGCCTGTTACACCTCCACCGTGCCGGGCTATGCCGGCGGGCAGATGTGCTATGGCTGGGGCACCAATGACCCGAACTTGCGCAAGGTGCCGCTGGAGGTGCTGCAGCGCCGCTACGAGGCGGAGAAACTGGAGACGAAATATTATACCCCGGAAGTGCACATAGCCTCCTTCGCGCTGCCGAAATACATCAAGGACCTGATCCCGGAGCGCGAAGCGCTGACCTTGTGATTGGCGGGCTTGCGCCGACGTTGTCGGAACTCGGAATCGGATGAGCCGTTCGGAAAGTCTTCCGAACGGCCTTTTTCATGTTTCATGCCAAAATCACCCGGAGGGCGTCCAAATGCATGAATAACCACCCACCACCACGCGCTCGCGCTTGCTCCAAGTCATGAAAAAACGGGGGAGGGGGCGCACCGTTCGGCTCTTGCGCGATCGGACGTTCCCGGGTCCGGGGCAGGGAGATCGCAAAATCCGGGGCGAGTTTGTTGCAATGGATGGCCCGCGGCCCCGAAGAGCATGTGCCGCGGTTGCGGCGGGCGCGTTTCTGCGGCCAAGGGAGAGTGGAGAGTGCGTCCTCGTAATCGCGATGATCGGCACGCTTCCACCCCCGGTGCGTGGCCATCCCGGCCGTTTCCGCACGTTCCTTGCATCCCCGCGTTGTCGTGGCAGGTCCTTCGGCTTCCCGGGAGTGCCGGGCCTGGGGCCGGTGAAGGGCGCGCATATGTCGCGGATCATTTGGCGGCGGCTTTCTTGCCACCCGATTTCTTGTCATTCGATTTCTTGCCGGCCCTCGATGTTTTCGCGCTCTTCCCGCCGCCTTTCGCCGCCTGCCGTGCCGCGATCAGCTCCAGCGCCTGTTCCAGCGTGATTTCCTCCGGCGGGATGCTCTTCGGGATGGTGGCGTTGATGCGCTTCCATTTCACGTAGGGCCCGTAGCGGCCGGAAAGCACCTGGATCTCTCCGCCTTCTGGGTGCTCGCCCAGCTCCTTGATGACCTGCTTCGTCCCGCGGCTTTCCTTCTGCGCGATCAGGTCCACCGCGCGGTTGATGCCGATGGTGAAAACATCTTCCACCGAGGGCAGGTTGGCGTAGGTCTTGCCGTGCTGCACGTATGGTCCGTAGCGCCCGATGTTGGCGAGGATCGGCTCGCCGGTTTCCGGATGTTTGCCCACTTCCCGTGGCAGCGAGAGCAGTTTGAGCGCCATTTCCAGATCGACGTTTTCCGGATCCATGCCCTTGGGGATGGACACGCGCTTCGGTTTCTCCTCCGCGTCATCGTCGCCCAGTTGCACGTAGGGACCGAAGCGCCCCTGCTTGCGCCATACCGGAAGGCTGCTTTCCGGGTCGGTGCCCAGCAGCACGCCCTCCGGTGATTCCGCCAGTTGTGCCGCCTCTTCTCCTTCGGCCGCTATCAGCGGGCGGGTGTAGCGGCATTCGGGATAATTGGAGCAGCCGATGAAGGCGCCATACTTGCCGAGCTTGAGCGACAGCGTGCCGGTGCCGCAGGCCGGGCAAGTTCGGTCGGGCTTGCCGTCCGGTCCCCTGGGAAAGATGTAGGGACCGAGCTGTTCGTTGAGCGCCTCCAACACATCCGCCATGCGCAGGCCCTGCGCGCTTTCCACCGCGGCCTTGAAGTCCGTCCAGAACTCGCGCAGGAGCTGCTTCCAGTTCTCCTCGCCGCGCGCCACGCGGTCCAGCTTGTCTTCCAGGTGCGCGGTGAAGTCGTAGGCCACGTATTCCGGGAAGAAGTTCTCGAGGAAGGCCGTCACCAGCCGTCCGCGCTCCTCCGGCACCAGCCGGCGCCTGTCCAGCTTCACGTAGCCGCGGTCGCGCAGGGTTTGCAGGATGCTGGCGTATGTGGAGGGCCGGCCGATGCCCAGCTCCTCCATCTTCTTCACCAGCGAGGCTTCCGTATAGCGCGGCGGCGGCTCGGTGAAATGCTGCTTCGCCTCCACCTTCACGGGTGTGAGGTGCTCGCCTTCCTTCACCTCTGGCAGGATGCGGTTCTCGTCAGATTTCTCTTCATCATCAGTGCTTTCCTGGTAGAGCTTGAGAAACCCGTCGAACTTCTGCACCTGTCCCGTGGCGCGCGTGGTGTAGGTATGTCCGTCCGTTCCATCCGCGCGGATGTCCACCGTCGTGCGCAGGAACTCGGCCGGGGTCATCTGCGAGGCCAGCGTGCGCTTCCAGATCAGTTCGTAGAGCCGGTAGAGATCGTCGTCCAGGTAGGGACGCACCATTTCCGGCGTGCGCGTGGGGTCGGTGGGGCGGATGGCCTCGTGCGCTTCCTGCGCGTTGCGCACCTTCGTCTTGTAGATGCGCGGTTTCGCCGGCAGGTAACGCTCGCCGAATTGCTTCGCGATGGCCTTGCGCGCCGCCTCGATGCCCTCCGGCGCCATGTTAACCGCGTCCGTGCGCATGTAGGTGATGAGCCCCACCGTCTCGCCGCCAAGGTCGATGCCTTCGTAGAGCCTCTGCGCCAGCTGCATGGTGCGCTGCGGCGAAAGGCCCAGCTTGCGCGAGGCCTCCTGTTGCAGGGTGGAGGTGGTGAACGGCGGCGGCGGATTGCGCTTGACCGGCTTCTGCTCCACCTTTTCCACCACGTGCGGCGCGCCGATGAGCGCGGTGCGGATGGCCTCGGCCTCCGCACCGGTCTTTATGGCCAGCTTGTCCAGCTTCTTGCCGTCGATGGCGAAGAGCCGCGCGGGCAGGGTTTCATCGCGCGGGGTCTTCAGCTCCTCGTGGATCGTCCAGTATTCCTGCGGGACGAACCGCTCGATCTCGCGCTCGCGCTCGTCCACCAGTCGCAGCGCCACCGACTGCACGCGCCCGGCCGACTTCGCACCGGGCAGCTTGCGCCACAACACCGGTGAGAGGTTGAAGCCCACAAGATAGTCAAGCGCCCGGCGCGCCAGGTAGGCCTCCACCAGCCGTTCGTCGATGCCGCGTGGCGCCTTCATGGCCTCGGAAATGGCAGACGGCGTGATGGCGTGGAACACCACCCGCGCCACGTCCTTCTCATCCAGCACGCCCTTGTCCTTCAGGATTTCCAGTACGTGCCACGAGATGGCCTCGCCCTCGCGGTCGGGGTCGGTGGCCAGGATCAGCTTGTCCGCCTCCTTCGCCGCCTTCGCGATGGCCTCGATGTGTTTCTTCGATCCGGGCTGGATTTGCCATTTCATGGCAAAGTCATGCTCCGGATCCACCGATCCGTCCTTGGGCGGCAGGTCGCGCACGTGGCCGTAGGAGGCCAGCACCGAGTAGCCGGGGCCAAGGTACTTGTTGATGGTCTTCGCCTTCGCGGGCGATTCGACGATGACGAGTGCGTTCATGAAAAAATCCGGTGATTCACATACTTCAAACTCTGCAAGCGGCATGTGCAGGGGCATGCCGCCAATGGCCGATCGTGCGCCAGAGATAAAGAGCCCCCGCACCTTGCGCAAGCCCTGCCGGCTGCGGGGGATGTCTTTTCATCCGCCGGCATGCAGGGGCTGGCGGGGGCTTTGGCATTTTCGGCGCATTCGTTTATGAAGGCGGCAACGGGGCGCGTGGGACGATTCCGCGACCGCGCGCGTGAATATGGACATTTGCAAGGCATTCATGGAGAGCGGCCCGATGAAAGATCCGATGGAACGACTGGAAACCCTGAACGCGCTGGTGCCCATGGTGGTGGAACAGACCGCCCGCGGCGAGCGCGCTTATGACATCTATTCGCGCCTGCTGAAGGAG
The DNA here is from genome assembly GCA_027024225.1 of Hyphomicrobiales bacterium. Classification (GTDB taxonomy): domain Bacteria; phylum Pseudomonadota; class Alphaproteobacteria; order Rhizobiales; family Aestuariivirgaceae; genus Thermopetrobacter. The sequence goes on from JALVSR010000006.1 coordinate 18,997, forward strand.
CGCATCATCTTCATCACCGGGCCCATCGAGGATCACATGGCCACGCTCGTGGTGGCGCAGCTGCTGTTTCTGGAAGCGGAGAACCCGAAGAAGGAAATCGCCATATACATCAACTCGCCCGGAGGCGTGGTCACTTCCGGGTTGGCCATTTACGACACCATGCAGTTCATCAAGCCGCCGGTTTCCACCACCGTGATCGGCCAGGCGGCCTCCATGGGCTCGCTGCTGCTGGCCGCTGGCGAGCCGGGCATGCGCTTCGCGCTGCCCAACGCGCGGGTGATGGTGCACCAGCCTTCCGGCGGCGTGCAGGGCCAGGCGGCGGACATCGAGCGTCACGCCAAGGAAATCCTGGAACTGCGCGACAGGCTCAACCGCATCTACCACAAGCACACCGGTCTGCCGCTGAAGCAGATCGAGGAGCTGCTGGATCGTGACACCTTCCTCACCGCCGAGAAGGCAAAGGAACTGGGACTGGTGGACGAGGTGATCGAGAAGCGCCCGGCCCCCGCACCGGAGAGCTGAGGCGGCAAGGCGGGATGAAGCCAAGGCAGGCATGAGCGTGGGACCATGCAGTCGTGAGACCACGCGGTATTGAGGCTCCCATGCGCGGGCCGCTCCTTGTGGCGCCTGGCCTGCCTGCCTGCCTGCCTGACCAAATGTTCATGCCGAGTGATGGAATGGATTTTCGCGCCCGCTTTGCTTGCGCATCAAGAGTTGCTTAACCTTGGCCGCGCATGCTGGAGCAAAGCGCCGGAAAAGGTGGTTCGCTCCGAATCTCCGGTGTGTTCGCGCCTGGTCCGTGAAAATGGCGGACTTGAACAAGCCGGTGCTTTTGCCTAGCTTCGTATGGCGGCCGGGTGGCCGCTCCGGGTGGTGAGTCGAAAAGGCGCATGCCCGGCAACACGCACGGACGAGGAACCCATGAGCAACGAACGGGACGACAAGAACATTCTCTTCTGCTCGTTCTGCGGCAAGAGCCAGCACGAGGTGCGCAAGCTCATCGCAGGTCCGACGGTTTTCATCTGCGATGAATGCGTCGAGCTGTGCATGGACATCATCCGCGAGGAGAACAAGACCCAACTGGCCAAGTCCAGCGATGGCGTGCCGACGCCGGAGGAGATCTATAACGTGCTGGACGATTACGTGATCGGCCAGGACCGGGCCAAGCGCATCCTCGCCGTGGCCGTGCACAACCATTACAAGCGCCTGAAGCACAAGGAAAAGGGCAACGAGGACATCGAGCTGGCCAAGTCCAACATCCTGCTCGTGGGCCCCACCGGCTGCGGCAAGACGCTGCTGGCCCAGACCCTGGCGCGCATCCTGGACGTGCCCTTCACCATGGCGGACGCCACCACGCTGACCGAGGCCGGCTACGTGGGCGAGGATGTGGAGAACATCATCCTGAAGCTGCTGCAGGCCGCCGACTACAATGTCGAGAAGGCGCAGAAGGGCATCGTCTACATCGACGAGATCGACAAGATTTCGCGCAAGTCCGACAACCCCTCCATCACCCGCGACGTTTCGGGCGAGGGCGTGCAGCAGGCATTGCTGAAGCTCATGGAGGGCACGGTGGCGAGCGTGCCGCCGCAGGGCGGGCGCAAGCACCCGCAGCAGGAGTTCCTGCAGGTGGACACCACCAACATCCTGTTCATCTGCGGCGGCGCCTTCGCGGGGCTGGACAAGGTCATCGCCCAGCGTTTCGACAAGTCGGGCATCGGCTTCGGCGCCGAGGTCAAGGAGGAGGACAAGCGCTCCACCGGCGAGATCCTGAAGGACCTGGAGCCGGAGGATCTGCTGAAGTTCGGCCTCATCCCGGAGTTCGTCGGCCGCCTGCCGGTCATCGCCACGCTGGAGGATCTGGACGAGGAGGCGCTGGTGCGCATCCTCACCGAACCGAAGAACGCGCTGGTGAAGCAGTATCAGCACCTGTTCGAGATGGAGAACGTGAAGCTGACCTTCACCAAGGATGCGCTCAAGGCCATCGCGCGCAAGGCCATCGAGCGCAAGACCGGCGCGCGCGGGCTGCGCTCCATCATGGAGAACATCCTGCTGGACACCATGTTCGACCTGCCTTCCATGGAGGGCGTGGAAGAAGTGGTCATCTCGGCCGAGGTGGTGGAAGGCGAGGCCAAGCCGCTGCTGATCTACGCCGACAAGGACAAGGACGAGGAAAAGGATTCCGTTTCCGCCTGAATGGCACGGGGCGCGAAACCGAACGGGAAAACGAGAGGGCCGGACGCCTGAAAAGGGGCGTCCGGCCCTGTTCGTTTGACCGTGTGAGGGGGCGTGGGGCCGCCCGGCCGGGTCCGGCGGCGGCTTGGGCTTGCGGCGGCTTGGGGGCTACTTGCCGCGCCGGGGGCCGGGGCGCAGCAGGTGGCGGTGGGCGGGGTC
>JALVSR010000007.1 GCA_027024225.1 Hyphomicrobiales bacterium
TCCGGGGTGGTCGTGACCACGAGGAACTCGGAATGAATGATGGCCGCGCGCATCCAGTTTTCCCACGTGCTGGGCAGGTCAAGCACGCTCAGGGCCACCACTTCGCGAATGACGTCCAGCATGGTGGCCAGCTGTTGTTCCTCGATGGAAACGACGTTTTCCAGCGAACATGGAGCGGCCAGCAACATGAGATGTTCCGAACACTTGTGCAGCAGCTTGTCGATCATGTTCGCATCCAGGCGGTCGGTGCTGCTCAAGGCGTCCAGTATCCCTTGCGCCGGCGAGGCGCTGAAATCCAGGCCGGCCGTGCCATAGGCCAGGTCAAGGTCGGCCAGCGCCGTCTTTACCTTGTGGCGATTGGTCAGGAACCAGGTGACGTTGTGCGCGATGGAAGAGGATCCCACACCTCCCTTGGTGCCGATGAAGGAGGCGATGCGGCCAATGGGCGCGCTTGCCGTGGTAACGAAGATATTCGACAGGGAGGTGAGCAGGGCCAGGGGATCCAGCGGCATGGCCAGGTAGTCGCGCACTCCTTCCTTCAGCAGGTCGCGATACAGGTAGAGATCGTTCACGTGCCCCACCACCACCACCTGCGTGTGCGGCAGCACCACCTCCGCCAGGGCCGCCAGCTGCGCGAAGAGGGTGTCGCGGTCGGCCGTGGATTCCAGCACCAGCAGTTCCGGCGAGGAGTTCTGCTCATAGGTGCTCACGGCCATCGGAATGCCGCCCTCGAAAATTTCCACGTGCGGCCGTCGCATCAGCCTGTCGGATGCCGCCTGCCGGAACAGCTCCATGCCCTGGGGCGTCTCGACGAAGAAGTGCACATTGATGGCCGGCAATGGCGGCAGTGTCGGCGCTTGCGCCTCTTCGTGCATGTGGGTGAAATCCGTTGCCTCCATGGCGTTGATCTCCATGCTATGCGAATTTTTCAACTGCGTTTTCCGTCGTTCCGGTGCGGGCAGTCACGTGGAAGACGCTCCGTCCTCAAGGCTTGCGATACTTGTCGATGACCATGTTGCGCGCCGCGGCGTCGGGCTCGGACATCAGTCTCGGGCGCTCGAAGTCTTCCGCGTTGTCCACCTGGGCGGCAATGTTGTGCTGCGTGGCGCAACCGAAATTCCAATAGGGCCGGTTTTGCGCGGTCTGCGAGGCCGGCTCGGACCAGTCGCCGCATTCCGTGGTCACCGCGAACTTGCGGCGGTAGGAAATGACGATGCTGTCGGTGTTGCCGGTGCGATGCACGATGCGCGAGGGCACGACGCCTTCATCCGCCAGCAGGCGGGTGATTTCGGCCGCGTGAACCTCCGCCCTCACCGATCCGGCGGGTCGGGTGATGATGATTGTCGAGAGCTTGGAGCTCGCATCCTGCGCCAGCCGCCGCACCGCCGCACGATCGCGCGGTGACAGGTTTCCCTTGCGGACGGGGATGCGCAGCCGCACCTGGCCCTTCACCACCTCGATGGGATAGACCTGATGCGGCAGCTCCGGCTGGTAGGCCTGCATGCGCTCGTCGTAGAACTGGTTTGTACAGCCGCCCAGCAACATGGTCACCACAAGGGCAGATCCGAGCCAAATCGTCCGTTTCATCATCTTGCTCCTGCTCATGTTCTGCGCCCGGACTGGTTAATCCAGGATGAATCCGACATCGCCATGGTAGACCCGCGTGCCCCCTTTCTGGTTCGTGTCGCCGCCATAAACCTTGTGCAGACGGCCCAGGAAGTAGGCCTGCATGTCCGAGGCAATGTTCAGGCGATCAACGGGCGTGCGGAATTTCTTCTCGTTGCGTGGCGTCACGATATAGGGCGTGGCCAGCACCACCAGCTCCGACTGGTCAGACCGAAAATCGTTGGAGCGGAACAGCGCCCCCAGAATGGGGACGTTCTTCAGTCCTGGCAGGCCATCGATGCCCCGGATGCTCTTTTCCTGGATCATGCCGGCCAGGGCCAGGGTGCCGCCGGAGGGCAGCTCCACGGTGGTTTGCACGCTGCGCTTGACGAAGCCCCGTCCCTGCGGCTCGCTGACTTCCACGTCCACCTTCAGCGAGATGCGCCCTTCGGAAAGGACCACGGGCGTAAAGCCCAAGATGACGCCGTAGGGTTTGTACTGATAGTGAGGATTGCCCAGGCCGTCGTAGCTCACCACGATGGGCACTTCGCCGCCGGCGATGAATTTTGCCGGCTTGCCCGAAATCGCGGTCAGCGTCGGCTCGGCCAGCATGCGCATCAGGCTGTCACGCTCCAGCAACTGCAGAAATCCATCGATGGAGGGATTGCCCCCCACCTTGAAGCGCGCGCCCGCTTCGTTGGTCAACGCATCGCCCAGCGTGAACGGGAACTTGAATCCCATGATGCCGGACAGGTCGCCCTTGCTGAACTTGATTTCCGAGAGGTTGGTGCGCATCTGCTTGATCACGGTGCGTTTCACCTCCGCCAGGCGCACCTTGATCATCACCTGGTCCTTGCCGGTGATCTTCAGCGCGTTGATCACGCTGATCGCGTCCTCGTCGTCGCCACTGCTGGTGGCCAACATTTCGGCGCCGAAACTCTTGGCGAAATTCTTGGCCAGCTGCATCGCCTTGTTGGCTTCCGTCGGCGTTTTCACCGTGCCGGTCAGAAGGATCTGATTTTCAATGGTCTTCACCTGAATGTTGGCTTCGGGCAGCACCTCGTTGATCATTTTCTGCAGGGGCACGGTGTTGACCGCCACCACCAGTTCGATGTTGCTGATGGGATTGCCGTGCTTGTCCAGCAGGAAAATGTTGGTCTGGCCCAGCTTGCGGGCGAACACATACATGGTGTGCCGGGACCGCATCGCCACGTCCGCCACGGCCGGATTGCCCAGCAGGATGTCCTTCACGCCGGCCGGCAGGCGCACCACGGCCGACTTGTGCAGGCCGATCTTGACCATCCTGGCCGATTCGGCATGGGCCGCTTCCACCAGCGGGTTGTGGCCCGTCAAGCCGGCCACCATGCTTGCCCCCATTATCATCCCCAGCGAAACTAGGCTGGCGCGCAGGGCCTTTTTCAGGATGAACTTGTTTCCGGACATGACATCAATCCCCAGCAATGATCAGTTTTGCACGGCCTGAACGCCCAGCTTCCCGTAGCGGAAGAGGCGGATGTTGCCGCTGCGGCTTTTGGCGAAGACCGGTGAAAGTCTGGGCACATCATCCGCCAGGTCGCTTTCCCCGACCTCGGCCAGCGAGCGCAAGATCAGCGTCAATTCGCCCTCGTTCTGCACCCTGGCCAGCACCTTCGCCTGTTCGGGCAGAACCTCCAGAGTGGCGGTGCGCAACTGGGCCTCGGCGGCCTTGTCGGTCTTGTCTGCGGCAGAAGTCTGGTTGATGGCCAGCACGCGCACGTTTTCCAGCACGATATGCGAAATGGTCTGTTCGTCGATTCGGCGGGTGAGCAGGACGTCCACCCGGTCGTTGGGCATGATGAAACCGCCCGCGCCACTTTCCACCGTCACCTTCACCGCGATGGCCCGCATGCCCTTGCGCAGCAGGGTGGAAAGCAATCCGCCCTGCCCCTTGCGCAAGATCTTGTTGTCCAGCACCGGTTCGTTGGCCACCATGGGCACGCGCACGCGGGCGTCGGTGAGGTTCTCGATGGCGTTTTCCTCGTGCTCCCGCACGATCATGCCGGGCAAGAGGGTGTCTTCCGGCCATTCCTTCCAGCGCAGGACGTCCGGCTTCAGGCGCGCGCCCATGGGCAGGTCGGTGACTACCGTCAGCACGTGCACCATGGCCTGCCTTTCCACTTGCGCCACGGGCTGCGGCGTCTTCGGATCGCCGGCAACGAAATCGCGCGCAAGAACGGCAGCGAACAACGCGACCACCGAAGCCGCGCCAATGGCAATGATCTTGTTCTTGTTCCTGTTCATGTTCCGCTTTCCCGTACCAGTCGCCGTGAATGGGCATTCGGGCTGGCATTTCCCGCCAACTTCGCGCCTACTTTCGCGCAAAACTCTCAAAACATGGTTAATGAGCGGTGATTGCCCCACGGAGGTGGGTCACCACTTGTTCACCATGTTTTGCGGGAAAGGGAAAAAGCGGATATCGGATGAGGAACGGGCCGGACGACAGACAGGTTCACGAGGTCGCCTGGGCGGACACGGGAACCACCTCCAGCCGGATATCGGCCAGCCGGCCTTCGTCGTCGAAGTCGATGCACATGACCGCCGCCGCATCGCCCAGTTCCTTCGCCGGTCCCTTGCGCAGGTCCGGCGCGTTGCACGGCAGCACAAAGGAGGGCGCATGGCCCACCGTGAAGCCGGTGATGTGGCGGTGCACATGGCCACAGGCCACCGCCTGCACGTTCGGATAATCGTTCACCACGTCGCAGATGCCCTCCGCGTGCGACCAGTCCACATACTGGCGGGGGTCGGGAATTTCCGGAATTTCATAAGGCGGATGATGCATCATCAGCAGCACGGGGCGGTCCTTCGTCCGCTCCAGCATGGCGCGCAGGTCCTCCCGCCGCGCCTCATCCGCCCAGCCCTTGTTGGTCTTGTGCCCCTTGCTGTCGAAACCGATGACGGAAAGCGGCCCGGCGTCCACCACATAGTCCAACGGCCCTTCGCCTTCGTCCACCCAGGGCAGATCGGAAAAGGCCTGACGCATGCGCGGGCGCGAATCGCGGTTGCCCGGCGTGATGACATAAGGTGCGTTCAGCTTGTCCATTTCCGCCCGCACCAGGGCGTATTCGCTTTCCTGCCCGGTATCGGCGGCATCGCCGGTATGAATCACCAGCGCCGGAGAAAGGGAGTTGGCCAGGTCCACCGCATGCGCCAGCGCTCTCAAGCGCAATTCGCGCTTTCCCGGCACGTCGGGAACGTGGGTGTCGCTCAACTGGACGATTCGCAGCATGTCTCTTTCCGGTATCATTTCCCGCCTTCGGCGACGTTTCGGGGCGGGGAGCGTTGCATCTTGTTGTTGCGCGGTTATGGCACGTTTTCACCCTTCCAGCGTGCAATCGCGCGGACATTTTTCACCGCTCGATATGGCAGTCGCGGAAAAAATGCAAGCATCACGCCGCATCGGTGCGAGAACGCGGGCAAAGGGAAAGGCGTCTCATTCCTCGTCCAGCGCCTTCATGCCGATGATGTTGTAGCCCGCATCCACGTGCATGATCTCGCCGGTGACGCCGGATGAGAGATCGGACAACAGAAACAGCGCCGCGGTGCCCACCTCGTCGATGGTCACGTTCTTGCGCAGCGGGGCGTTCTGCTCGTTCCAGTCCAGCATCATGCGAAAGCCGGAGATGCCAGCCGCCGCCAGCGTGCGGATGGGTCCGGCGGAAATGGCGTTCACGCGGATGCCCTGCGGCCCGAGGTCGGCGGCGAGATACCGCACGCTCGCCTCCAGCGCCGCCTTGGCCACGCCCATGACGTTGTAATGCGGCACCCATTTTTCCGCGCCGTAATAGGAAAGAGTCAGCAGCGAGCCGCCGTCCGTCATCAGCGCCTCGGCGCGCTTCGCCACGGCGGTGAAGCTGTAAACGGAAATGTCCATGGTCTGGCCGAAGTTGGCGCGCGTGGTGTCCACGTAACGGCCCTTCAGCTCGTCCTTGTCGGAAAAGGCGATGGCGTGCACCACGAAATCCAGCTCGCCCCAGGCCGCCTTCAACTCGGTGAAAACGGCATCGAGCGATTCGTCGCCGGTGACATCGCACGGCATGAGCAGCTTCACCCCCAGCTCGTCGGCCAGCGGCCGCACGCGCTTCTTCAGCGCCTCGCCCTGGTAGGTGAAGGCCAGCTCCGCGCCCGCCTCCGCGCAGGCCTTCGCGATGCCCCAGGCGATGGAGCGGTTGTTGGCCACGCCCATGATGAGCCCCTTGCGGCCCTTCAGCACCGTGCAGTCACCCATGTTCTTGCGCCTCCGCTCATTGTTCATTCATTGGTCTTTGCATCCTCCCTCCCGGAAAGAAAAAGTGCATGAGTTGCACTTTTTCTTTTCGGGAGGGAGAGGCTGCCGTCCATGATTTCGGCCTTTTTCCGGCTGTCAAGGGCGCGAAGCGCCGCCATCGGGCGGGTGAACCCCTTGACAGCCGGAAAAAGGCCAGGCACCCCACGCACGCTCTTTTTGCCCCCTTGGTGGCGCTGGCGCAAGGGCGCGCAATGCTTTATTGAAGGCATCCCACACCACACGTTGCGGCAGGAAAATACATCATGGCCGATTTCTTGGACGAGTTGAAAACGCTGCGCGCGGAGCCGGATTTCGCCAAGGCCGAAGACCCCATCGCCCTGTTCGGGCGCTGGTTCGAGCAGGCGAAGGAGGCGGAGCCGATCTATCCGGAGGCCATGTGCCTGGCCACGGTGGACGAAGAAGGCATGCCCGATGCGCGCATGGTGTTGCTCAAGGATTTCGACGAGCGCGGATTCGTCTTCTATACCAACCTGGAAAGCGCCAAGGGGCGGCAGATCCTGGCCAGCGGCAAGGCGGCGCTGAACTTCTGGTGGCGCAACCTGCGCCGTCAGGTGCGCATTCGCGGGCTCACCGAACAGGTTTCCGACGAGGAGGCCGATGCTTACTTCGCCACTCGCCCGCGCGGCTCGCAGATCGGCGCGTGGGCCTCGAAGCAGTCGCGCGAAATGGAAAGCCCGCACGCCCTGGAAAAGAACGTGATGAAGGAAGCGGCGCGCTTTCACATCGGCCAAGTGCCGCGCCCGCCCTACTGGACGGGCATTCGCGTTGTGCCGCTGGCCATCGAATTCTGGCACGAGCGTCCCTTCCGCCTGCATGAGCGCATCCTGTTCGAGCGCGCGGATGTCTCCTCCCCGTGGCGGAAAAAGCGTCTCTATCCATAAGGGCCGGCCACGACATCCTGTCATTCCGGCGGCAATGATGAACCTTGCGCCCTTGTTTCACCCCGCCGCGGGCGCATATCATGCGCATGGCAAAGGGCAACCCATGTGAAAGCTGGCGAACCATGAGCGAGGCCATTCCCGACTCCGAGCGCAGGACGCTGGTGCTCACCGGTGCGTCGCGTGGCATCGGGCACGCGACGGTGAAGCGCTTTTCTTCCGCCGGCTGGCGGGTGATCACCTGTTCGCGCCATCCGTTTCCGGAAGACTGCCCGTGGATGCACGGCGAGGAAGACCATATACAGGTTGACCTGGCGAAGGAAGGAAGTATCGAGCACGCCATCGAGGAGATTCGCGAACGATTGAAGGCTCAAGGGGGGCGGCTCAACGCGCTGGTGAACAACGCCGCCATCTCGCCCAAGCTGCCAGGCGGCAAGCGCATGAACTCCATCGACACCACCATCGCCGACTGGAAATGCGTCTTCCAGGTGAACTTTTTCGCCCCCATCATGCTGGCGCGCGGGCTCATCGAGGAGCTGAAGCGGGCCAAGGGCGCGGTGGTGAACGTCACCTCCATCGCCGGCCAGCGGGTGCATCCCTTCGCCGGTTCGGCCTACGCCACATCGAAGGCGGCGCTGGCCGCGCTAACGCGGGAAATGGCGCACGACTTCGGCCCCCACGGCATCCGGGTGAACGCCATCAGCCCGGGCGAGATCGAAACCTCCATCCTCTCGCCGGGCACGGAGAAGATCGTGGAGCAGATACCGCTCCGCCGCCTGGGCCAGCCCGAAGAGGTGGCCAAGGCCATCTATTTCCTGTGCACCGACAGCTCATCCTACATCACCGGCGCGGAGCTGCACATCAACGGCGGCCAGCACGTCTGAAGCGGATTTCGACAAGGGTCA
>JALVSR010000008.1 GCA_027024225.1 Hyphomicrobiales bacterium
GGGGCGCGGGGCGGTGGGTGGTTCTTTATGCATTCTGGTGTAATTCCGCTTGTCCGCCACTCAGTAGGCGTTCGCCCTGTTTTCCGGCGAAAGCAGTGCGAAGGGCGTTTTCACCAGGATGTAGATATCGAACCACAGCGACCAGTTGTTGATGTACTCGAGATCGTATTTCACGCGCATGTGGATCTTTTCCTCGGTGTCCGTGTCGCCGCGCCAGCCGTTGATCTGCGCCCAGCCGGTGATGCCGGGCTTGACCTTGTGGCGGGCGAAGTAACCATCCACCACCTTCTCGTAAATCTCGCCGGCGGCCTTGGCCTGCTGGCAATGCGGGCGCGGGCCGACGAGCGAAATGTCTCCCCTTAGCACGTTGAACAGCTGCGGGAGCTCGTCCAGCGAGGTCTTGCGGATGAAGCGGCCCACCCGGGTCACGCGCGGATCGTCCTTGGTGGTCAGCTTGCTGGCCGTCTCGTCGCACATGTCGATGTACATGGAGCGGAACTTCCAGATCTCCACCATCTTGTTGTTGAAGCCATAGCGCTTCTGGCGGAAGATCACGGGGCCCTTCGAATCCAGCTTCACGGCGATGGCGATGAGCGCCATGATGGGCGAAAGCGCAATCAGCAGCAGCGCCGACACCACGCGGTCGAACACCGCCTTGACGAACCAGTCCCACGGCGAGAGCGGGCGGTCGAACACCGCCAGCAGCGGCAGGTTGCCGAGATAATCGTAGGCGCGCGGAGAAAGCTTCAGTTTCGATTCCTGGCCCGATATGCGAATGTCCACCGGCAGCTCCCAGAGCTGATCCAGAATCTGCAACAGGCGCTGTTCGGCGGACAGCGGAATGGCCACCACCAGCAGGTCCACCCGGTTCTCGCGCGCGTATTGCGCCAGGTCGGCGATGCGGCCCAGCTTGCGATACTTGCGCACGTGCTCGGGCGAGCGGTCGTCCTCGCGGTCGTCGAAAAGGCCCAGGATCTTCACGTCCAGGTCCGGCGAGCCTTCCAGCGTGTCGATGGCGCGCTCGGCCGCCTTGCCACCACCGACGATGACGATGTGCTGCTTGAAGGCGCCCTTTTTCTCCAGCGGGCGCGCCCACAGCCACACCAGCACGCGGCTGAAGACGAACCAGCCCGCCGCCGCCGCGCTCCACACCCGCAGCCACTCCAGCGCGGGCATGTTCAGCAACCAGTGGCCGGCCAGCGCGGTCATGGCGCCGGTGAACAGAGCCACCCCCGCGCCGGTGGGGATGCGCCGGACCGGGTCGAGCAGCGCGCGCAGCCGATAGTGGCCACTTTCGCGCATTGTCCAGATGGTCGCGAACACGTGCAGCGCCACCAGCAGAATGGCCACGACGATGCTGGCCACCCTGCCCTGCCCCTGCAGCCACGACGCGGGCGCCAGATAATGCAGGCCTACGCCCGCGATACCGGCGAAAGCCAACACATCCAGAACCCGCAACACCCGCTCCACCACCTCGGGCGCGACATATTGCACGCGGGCTTCCTCTTCCGGGCGCTGCGGGGCGGTTGCCCTTTTGGCGCCCCGCTTGCCGTTTTCGGCGGAAGGCTTCTTGGCCAGGCCGCCCGCCACGCGCAGCGCGGCGCCGGCGCTTTCGCTCATCGTCGTCATTCCATCCCCCTTGTGCATTGTCTCACCAAATTCTGCGTTCGGTCCCGGCGCCCGGCGTGCCCGGCCGGCAAGGCCAGCGCAAAGAGCGCGGATTTGCGTCAAATTGTGCCAAAGAGGGGTTTAAGACCGGTTGAAGACGGGGGACTCAATTTTACGGAATCGGCGGGGAGCGGTTTTTTCGCCCGCGACGCGACGCAAGCCTTGACGCCACGCGAGAGGAAACGTATATGCATTTCGCGCGCTTGAGAGCGCACCGCTTTCTGCCCTATGGCATCCTCTGTGGGCGATTAGCTCAGCTGGTAGAGCACTGTGTTCACATCGCAGGGGTCGCTGGTTCGAGTCCAGCATCGCCCACCATTTACTTTTGCACGGATGTGCACGGCACCAGCCCACTCCCCCACCCGACCACCCAAATTATCGGAGCCAAATGGTCGGGTGGGAGAGTGGGCTTTTTGCACGGAAGTGCATCGCACCGGCCCTCTCCCCCGCCCAACCACCCGATATTATCAAGACAAGTGGTCGAGCGGGGAAGAGGGCCTTGATTTTGCACGGAAGTGCATCGCGCCAGCCCGCTCCCCCACCCAACCATCCGATGTTGTTAGGCAAGGTGATTGGTTGGGGGAGTGGGCCTTGTTTTTTGCGCTGAAGCGCATGCGGTTCCGGCCCGACGCTTCGTTCGTCACCCCTGCGGAAGCCCAAGGCTTAGGCCACAGGTGCATGAGCGTGTGGAACGAGATTCCGGCTTGCGCCGGAATGATGAAAGGAAAAACCGGGATGAAGGTTCACTTGCGGAAAGTGTCGCAGGCGTCGATGTGACCGCTCTCATAACCGCGGCGAAACCAGTAGAGCCGCACGTCCAGCTCA
>JALVSR010000009.1 GCA_027024225.1 Hyphomicrobiales bacterium
TGACTTCCTGCTCGATGAGCGCCATGGGGAAGATGGGCGCCAACGCTTCCGGTCCCAGCGGCTCACCCGTGGCCGGATTCAGCGGCGGAGCCAGTGGCTCGGGCAGGTCGGCCGCGATGTTGTACCAGAACTTCGGGATGTGCGTTTCATCCAGCAGATACTTGGTCTGATCGGACATGCCCCATACTCCCTTGCTGGCGCGATGCAAGACGCGCTCGTTACCTCCCGGCAGGCGCATTTCCGCACAATCCGCCGAATGTGGCAAGGGAAGAAATCCGCATCGTGAACGCCTGGCGCGCAGGGCGCGCGCTCTCAGACTCCCAGCGCGGACCTGAGCTCGTCCACCAGGTCGGTCCTCTCCCAGCTGAAGCCGCCGTCGTCATCCGGCTGACGCCCAAAGTGGCCATAAGCCGAGGTGCGGGCGAAAATGGGCCGGTTCAGCTGAAGGTGCTCGCGGATGCCGCGCGGGCGCAGATCCATGACCTCGCGCAGGACCTTTTCCAGCTTCTGCTCGTCCACCTGGCCGGTGCCGTGCAGGTCGGCATAGAGCGAAAGCGGCTCGGACACGCCGATGGCGTAGGAAAGCTGAAGGGTGCAGCGCTCGGCCAGGCCCGCGGCCACGACGTTCTTGGCCAGGTAGCGCGCGGCGTAGGCGGCGGAGCGGTCCACCTTGGTGGGGTCCTTGCCGGAGAAGGCGCCACCGCCGTGCGGAGCCGCGCCGCCGTAGGTGTCGACGATGATCTTGCGTCCGGTGAGGCCACAGTCGCCATAGGGCCCGCCAATGTAGAACTTGCCGGTGGGGTTGATGTGCCACACGGTATTGGGCGTGAGCCAGCCTTCGGGCAGCACCTCGCGGATGTAGGGCTCGACGATGGCGCGCACATCTTCGGGGGAGAGACTTTCGTCCAGGTGCTGGTGCGACACCACCAGCTGGGTCACTTCCACCGGCTTGCCATCCACGTAGCGCAGGGTGAGCTGGCTCTTGGCGTCCGGCCCCAGCTTCGGCTCGGCGCCGGAGTGACGCGCCTCGGCCAGCCGTTGCAGAATGCGGTGGGCGTAGTGCAGGGGCGCGGGCATCAGCTCGGGCGTTTCGGTGCAGGCATAGCCGAACATGATGCCCTGGTCGCCCGCGCCTTCGTCCTTGTTGCCGGCGGCGTCCACGCCCATGGCGATATCCGGTGATTGCGCGTGCAGGAGGATTTCGACATCCATGTGCTGCCAGTGAAAGCCTTCCTGCTCGTAGCCGATCTCGCGCACGGCGGCGCGGGCCACTTCCTCTATCTTCTCGCGGTTGACCTCCTCGCCCTGCATGAGGCTCTCCGGCCCGCGCATCTCGCCGGCGATGACCACCTTGTTGGTGGTGGCCAGGCATTCCGCCGCGCAGCGCACGAGCGCGGGGTCCATGCCCTCCTCGATGGCGGTGCGGTAGTACAGATCGACAATCTCGTCGGAAATGCGGTCGCAAACCTTGTCGGGATGCCCCTCGGAAACGGATTCGCTCGTGAACAGATAATCCTTGCGCATGGCCCGGTCCCCAGAACTGTGTATCCGAACAGCCGTCACGGCAGACATGCGCCCATGCCCCGCCGCCGTTTTCGGGCCTTCATAAAGGTTTCCTTATATCCATGCAAGGGCGGGATTGTCTGTCGCGCCGCTCATCTGCGCGCGGCCGGCCGCGGCGTGGATGGTTGCGGCCCCTTCTCCGACATGATACCGGATGCGCCAGGCCGTTTTTGCGGCGCCCTTGCCGCTGCTTGGATGTGACTGCGCTCATGACACGTGATCCGACCCTGCAACTGGTGGTGAAAGACCTGGCCTGCCGCCGTGGCGGCCGGCTGTTGTTCCGCGGTCTTTCCTTTGCCGTGGCCAGCGGCGAGATGTTGATGTTGCGCGGCCCCAACGGCGTGGGCAAGACCTCGCTTCTGCGGCTGATCGCCGGGTTTCTGCGTCCGGCGGCGGGCCGGGTGGAGCTGCGGGGCGGGCTGGGTGACACGCCGCTGGCGCAGCAGTGTCATTACGTGGCGCACCAGAACGCCATCAAGCCGCAGCTGACGGTGACGGAGAACCTGCGCTTCTGGACGGATTTCATGGGAGACGCCAGGGCGCGGGAAAGGCTGGATGTGGCGCTGCGGGCGCTGCGCCTGACGGAGCTGCGGCACCTGCACGCGGGCGTGCTTTCCGCCGGACAGAAGCGGCGGCTGGCGCTGGCGCGACTGGCGTGCGTGGAGCGACCCGTCTGGCTGCTGGACGAACCCACCGTGGGGCTGGACGCGGATTCGCAAGCGGCGCTTTGCGACCTGATGCGCTCGCATCTGGAAGCCGGCGGCATCATCATCGCCTCCACCCACGTGGACTTCGGCATGCCCGCCACGCGCACGCTGGAGCTGAGGCCCGCGGCGTGCGACGGCGGCGGAGACGTCGGCGAAAGCGCGGAGGATAGACCCGCCGGGAGCGATGGCGGCTGGGCGGAGCCAATGGCGGCGTTGGACGATGCAGGGGAGGTCACGTGAGATCGCTATTCGCCATCGTGGGACGTGACGTGCGGCTGGGGCTGCGCGCAGGTGGCAACATCGGCGCGGCGGTGGGCTTTTTCCTGACCGTGGTGGTGCTGCTGCCCATCGGCATCGGGCCGGACCAGGCATTGCTTCAGCGCATCGCGCCGGGGGCCCTGTGGATCGCGCTGCTGCTCTCCATCCTGCTTTCGGCCGACCGCATCTACACGCAGGACTTCGAGGACGGTTCGCTGGAGGTGCTCATGACCGGCCCGCTGCCGCTGGAGCTGGTGGCGCTGGCGAAAACGCTGGCGCACTGGCTGCTGGCCGGGCTGCCGCTGGCGGTGCTGGCGCCGGCGCTGGGCTTTCTGCTGAACCTGGACGTGGCGGTGGCGCCCACGTTGCTGCTGGCCATGGTGACGGGTTCGCTGGCGCTGTCGCTGCTGGCCAGCATGGGCGCGGCCATCACCGTGGGCCTGCGCAAGGGGGGTTTGCTCATCTCGCTGCTGATCCTGCCACTGTACATTCCGTTGCTGATCTTCGGCGTGTCGGTGACCACCGGCGGCATGGGCGGGCCGGACATCACCTGGCCTTCCTATCTGATCCTGCTGGCCATCGTGCTGCTGGCGCTGGTGATATCGCCCCTGGCGAGCGCCGCGGCCTTGCGCGCGCACTTGCGCTAGCTCCGGGACTCGACAGGTCTTGCGCCCTGGCGGCAACTTCATTGAGATCGTCTCCCAGGGGATGTAAAACGCACGCGAATTCAAGTCGCTCCGCCATGTGGGCAGGCTCATGGGAAAGAACGGTCATGGGCAAGAAGCCGGATCCGAAACGACTGGCGGAACAGCTGCGGGCCAACCTGCGGCGCCGCAAGCAGCAGCAGAAGGCCCGCGCGCCGCAAAGGCCCGCGAAGGACAGGGGAAAGGACACCGCGGGCGAAAAATAGCCCGTCTTTTCCACCACCTTCACCCGCCTTGCTTGCCACGGCGGGCATGCGGCGGCATATGAGCATGTAAAAGGCTGGCCATTGGCATTGCATCTGACCGGGAGAGCCCCGCATGGAAAAATTGCTGGTGCGCGGCGGCAACAGGCTGGAGGGAGAAATCCACATCTCGGGGGCGAAGAACGCCGCCTTGCCGTTGATGATCGCCGCCCTGCTGACGGACGAGACGCTGACGCTGCACAACATGCCGCGGCTGGCTGACGTGGCGCAGTTGCAGAAGATCCTGGGGCACCTGGGCGTGGACACCATGATCGCCGGGCGTCGCGCCGGGCAATCGCGCTTTCTTGGCGAGACGGTGCGCTTTTCCGCCACTGACATCGTGGATACCACCGCGCCCTACGACATGGTGTCCAAGATGCGCGCCAGCTTCTGGGTGCTGGGGCCGCTGCTGGCGCGTTGCGGCGAGGCGAAGGTGTCTCTGCCCGGCGGCTGCGCCATCGGCACCCGGCCGGTGGACTTCTACCTCAAGGCGCTTTCGCAAATGGGCGCGGAGATCGACGTCGAGGCCGGTTACGTCATCGCGAAGGCGAAGAAGGGCCGGCTGCACGGCGCGCACATCGTGTTTCCGAAGGTTTCCGTGGGCGCCACCCACGTGGCCATGATGGCCGCGACACTGGCCGAGGGCGAAACCATCATCGAGAACGCCGCGCGCGAGCCGGAGGTGACGGATCTCGCCAACTGCCTGATGAAGATGGGGGCGGAGATCGAGGGGGTGGGCACCGCCACCTTGCGCATCAAGGGCAAGGAGAAGCTGCACGGGGCGGAACATTCCATCCTGCCCGACCGCATCGAGGCCGGCACCTACGCCATGGCCGCGGCCATGACCGACGGCGACGTGCTGCTGCGCGGGGCCCAGGCCGAAACCCTTTCCGCCTTCATCGACGTCATGGACCAGGCCGGTGTATCGGTAACCGAGGAAGACGCGGGCCTGCGCGTGCGCCGGGCCAATGGCGCATTGCGCGCGGTGACGGTGGAGACGCAGCCGCACCCGGGCTTTCCCACCGATTTGCAGGCGCAATTGATGGCGCTGATGACAAGGGCCGAGGGCGTGTCTTCCATTCGTGAAACCATTTTCGAGAACCGCTTCATGCACGTGCAGGAGCTGGTGCGGCTGGGGGCGGACATCACCTTGATGGGCGACACCGCCCTGGTGAAGGGCGTGGACAGGCTCATCGGCGCGCCGGTGATGGCCACCGACCTGCGCGCCTCCGTCTCTCTCGTCATCGCGGGGCTGGCGGCGGAGGGCGAGACGGAAATTCACCGCCTGTATCATCTCGACCGCGGTTTCGAGGCGCTGGAACAGAAACTTTCCGCCGTGGGCGCGGACATCGAGCGGGCGCCCGCCTGATGCCGTCCACCGCCCAGACCCTGTAAAAAGGAATTGCCCGCCCCCATATATTACGCAAAGGACAAGCCCATGGAACGGAGCGACGAAATCCAGGCGAATTCATCACTCAGGCGCGAGGAAGTCATGGAACTGCTGAAGCTCGCGGCGGTGGACGAAGAAGACTTGCGCGTCATCTCGGCCCACATGCAGGATGCGCTGGTGCGCGTGGGCGATATCAGCTGGATGCCGCAAAAGGGCCGTTTCGTCGTGTTGGCGAACCGTTACGAATGGCTCTCGCACATGCGAGCGGAAGGCGATACGCCGCGCCAGGCCCGCACGGGGCTGCATTTCGACAGCGTGCTTTCCGTAAAAAGCCGCAACATCCGGCAAGACGCGAAGGACGGCGTGCTCTCGTTGCTGGCCATCGCATTCATTCCGCACGAAACCCCGCCCGGGGGCTACATCGACCTCATCTTCGCCGGCGACGGCTGCATCCGGCTGGAGGTGGAGTGTATCGAGGCCTGGATGGAAGACCTCGGCGAATGCTGGGAAGTGGACTGCCTGCCCTGCCACGATGATGAACGGGGCTGAGCGCATTCTTGCGCAATCCAACCCCCCGTGCATGGCAAAAGGGCGCGGCTTTTGTTCATTCATCCGGCGCCCCGCCTCGCCACCGCTCGGATTTCATGCATTCATGCGGCCAAGCACCCGCGCCAGCACGTGGGCCAGCCAAAGCCCCGCCAGCAACATCAGGAAGGATGATAGAAAAACGTTCAGCGCCACCAGCCCGAGGGCGGTGAAGCTGCCGTCCTCCCTGAACATCGCGGCCATGAGCGGCACGGACATGAGCGTCATCATCAACGCTGAAGGCAGCGCCACCAGCAGCATGTTTCCTCGGGTCAGCCCCTGGCCCCGTATGGTCCACGGGCTGGCCACCAGCACCGCACCCACGATGACAACCAGGGGATAAAGGTAGGGGGCGCGGACATTCAGCCACATGAACCCGGCCATCGCTCCCGGTATCAGCATCAGCAACAAAAGGCTCATGACAATGCGCCCCACCAACCCGACCCGTTGCAAGCTTTCCGGCATGGCTTGGCCTCGTCCATTCATTATTGCCCGGACACAGTTTTCATGCTGCGCCAGGAAAAAGCAATTCATGGTTGCGAGCATGATTACCCACATGCAAACCCCATATCGGCGTTGGCGCTTTTTCCCTGAGCGGCTAAAAAGACGCGAACGGTAGAGAAATTCCCGCTGGAGAGAACTCCATGAGCCGAATGCTGAACACGGCGGAGGCCGGTTTCGACGAACAATTGCGCGCCCTGCTGGCCGAGCGGGCGGAGGCGAACGAGGGTGTGCGCGAGACGGTGGCGGACATCATCCGCCAGGTGCGCAGAGGTGGCGATACCGCGCTCATCGAACTCACCGAACGCTTCGACCGCTGGAACGTGGCGGAAGAAGGCCTGGCCCTGCCGCGCGAAGCGCTGGAAGCGGCGAAGGCGCGCATTGCGCCGGACGTGCTGGCCGCACTGGAGCTGGCGGCGGAACGCATCCGCGCCTACCACGAGCGGCAGGTGCCGGATGACGAGCTTTACACCGACGAGATTGGCGCGCAGCTGGGGCATAGGTGGACGCCGGTGGACGCGGCGGGGCTTTACGTGCCGGGTGGCCTTGCGGCCTATCCCTCATCGGTGCTGATGAACGCCATTCCGGCGAAGGTGGCGGGTGTTGAGCGCCTTGTCATGATGGTGCCAACGCCGGAAGGCGTTATGAACGATTTGGTGCTCACCGCCGCGCTGATCGCCGGGGTGGACGAGGTCTATCGCGCCGGCGGCGCGCAGGCCATCGCCGCGCTGGCCTACGGCACCGAAACCATCGCGCCGGTGGACGTGATCGTGGGGCCGGGCAACGCCTACGTGGCGGAGGCCAAGCGGCAGGTGTTCGGGCACGTGGGCATCGACATGGTGGCGGGGCCGTCGGAAGTGCTCATCATCGCCGATGAACACGCCAACCCGGCGTGGATCGCCGCCGACCTGCTGGCACAAGCCGAGCACGATGCACTGGCGCAGTCGGTGCTGCTGACCCCGTCCGAGCAGCTCGCGCACGCGGTGATGGAAGAGGTGGAGCGTCAGCTGCAAACACTGCCAAAAAAGGACATCGCCGGGGCGAGCTGGCGCGATCATGGCGCCGTCATCGTCGTGCGCGACCTCGATGAGGCGTGCGCGATTTCCAACCGCTTCGCGCCGGAGCACCTGGAGCTGGAGGTGGCGGACTGGCAGGCATTGTTGCCGAAAATCAGGCACGCGGGCGCGATCTTCCTCGGCGCCTTCACGCCGGAGGCGGTGGGCGACTACGTGGCGGGGCCGAACCACGTGCTGCCCACCTCGCGCAGCGCGCGGTTTTCCTCTGGCCTTTCCGTGCTGGCCTTCATGAAGCGCACGACGCTTCTTTCCTGCACGCCGGAGGCGCTGGCCGAAATCGGCCCGGCGGCGGTGAAGCTGGCGGAAGCGGAAGGGCTGGAGGCGCACGCGCGCTCGGTGCGCATCCGTCTGAACAGGTGAATGCCGCTTTTCCATGCCGTGACAGAAACCTGCCAGACGGATTACTTCGCACGACATGACCTGAGGTTCAGCTCGTCACCCCGGCGCAAGCCCAGTGGTGTCCAAGGAAAGTTATCATAAGACCATGTCTCCAAAGAGCGGCGTTGTATGGAACTGAAGCATGGCCGTGTTCGGAGGTCTTGGTGGCGGCTGGAAGAGCGTCGCAGC
>JALVSR010000010.1 GCA_027024225.1 Hyphomicrobiales bacterium
CTTGGCAATGAATTCGCCGCTTCCCTGTGCCCCCGCCCTTGCCAATGCGGTGCGGGGGGTGGTGGGGGGGGGGTGCGGGGAGGGTCGGCGGGACGCACACGTGAGAAAAAGGTAATGAGCGGAAGCGACACGCCTCGGCACAAAACAAGTCATGGCGCTTTCGGATCGACGCGATAACCGGCGTGGCAGCCGGTGCAGTTGAGCATGATGCCGGAGAGCATCTTCAGCGCCTGCTTCGCATCCGCCCCTTCCTCGATGGATTTCGCCAGCGTGGCGAAGGCCTCATGCGTGCCCAGCCCCAGCTGCTTGAACTCCAGCGGGATGCTGCGCAGCAGCGAGGCCGGCACATGGTCAAGGTCGGCATTGCCAGCCTTGCGGGCGATCTGCGCCGCCTCTTTCATGTCGTTCTCTGCCAACGCGGCGGAAATGCCCTGCACGCTTTCCAGCCAGCCGCGCATCTCCGCCAGCAGGAAGTCGCGGTCGGAAGGCTTCAGCAGGATGACCGTGCGCCCGTCCGCCCCCTGCTCGGTGGTGCCGCGCACGACGAAAAACCAGCCCATGGCCCCAATGACCAACAGCAAGGCGAGAATGATGATGACGCAGAGCTTTTTCATGCCTGGAACTCCCGGCGGGTTGTGGTTTCTCGCACCGAACGGGCGAAAGCGAGGAAGGCGTCCACCCAAGGTGATTGCCGTGTATGGCGCAAATGGGCGAACCCGGCAATGAGGTTGTGCATGACAATGCCGTCATGTCGCCCGTTTATGCCGAAGCCGCGCTTCACCTCCCATGCGAACGTGAGCGCATCGCACGGACAATTCTCAAGCGCCGCGTAATGGAACTCGTGCGCGCGGATGGCCTTGCCCGTGCCCTCTGCCGGTGTCCACGGCGCCGCTCCGCTGGCTGCCAGGTGCACGATGCCACGGCCTTGCGGTCTTTCATTCATCACCGCCTCGCCGGGCAGCACGCCACACATTTCCGCCGATTTCTCCCTCCAGCGGATGCGCTCGGCCAGATACATCAGCCCGCCGCATTCGGCATAAGCGGGAAGGCCGGAGCGGATGGCCGAGGCGATGGCCTCGCGCATGGCGGCGTTCGCCTGAAGCTCGAACATGTGCGTTTCCGGAAAGCCACCAGGCAGAAACAGTGCATCGATGTTCTCCGGAAGCGCCGTATCGTGCAGCGGGCTGAAGAACACCAGTTCCGCTCCCAGCGCCCGGAAGCGGTCGAGATCGTCCTCGTAGAGGAAGCAGAAGGCGGCATCGCGCGCCACCGCCACGCGCAGGCCTTGACCGGTTTTCACCTCGCCGGACGGCGTGGCCTCGCACGACGCCTTGAGCGCCGGCGCATCCCGGGCGATCTCCTCCAGCCGCTCAAGATCCACCTGCTTCGCCACCATCTCACCGATGGCGGAAAGCCAGCTTTCCCGCGCCGCCACGTCGCCCGGCGTGGTCAGGCCCAGGTGACGCTCTTCCAGCACCAGCTCCGCACTGCGCCGCACCGCGCCCAGCACCTCCATGTCGGTGTAATGCTCGATGGCCGCGCGCAGCTTCGCCTCGTGTCGCGGCCCGGCCACGCGGTTCAGGATGACACCGGCAATGCGCACATCCTCATCGAACGCCTGGTACCCCAGCAGCAGCGGCGCCACCCCGCGCGTGATGCCCTCCGTGTCGATGACAAGCACCACGGGCGCACGCAAGAGCTTCGCCAGCGCCGCATTGGAGTCGGAGCCGTCCAGCGCCACGCCGTCGTGCAATCCCTTGTTGGCCTCCACGATGGAAATGTCCGCACCAGAAGCGCGGCTGGTGAACAGGGCGAAGATCTCTTCCCTGCCTTGCGTATTGAAATCGAGGTTGTAGCTGGCCTGTCCGCTGGCCAGCTTGTGCCACAGCGGGTCGATGTAATCCGGCCCCTTCTTGAACATGCGCACGGCCTTTCCGCGCGCGCTCAAGGCCCGGCTCAACCCTACCGAGATGGTGGTCTTGCCCGAGGACTTGTGCGCGGCGGAGATGAATATGCGCGGCAGATGGGGCATGGACAAACCTCGAATGGGACACGGCCCCAGCAAGAAAGGAGCATCGCTGCGGAAGTATCACGCCCCTTGCTACCAGTCCAGATCGGCGCTAGCCATGCGCTCAAGCTGCGGTTTCACCTTCTCGATGGCCTTGCCGATGAGCGCGCGGTGCTCCTCCGGCAGGTCAAGCGACAAGGCCTCTTGATGCCCCTTCGGCGACATTTTCAGCAGCGTCTTGGCCACGATGTCGATGAGCTTTTCCTCGTCGTAATGCGCATACTTGTCGATGAACGGCTGCAGGTAGTGCTCCACGAACACCACGTCCACGACGTTCTCCAGCGCCTGGCTCAGCTTGTCCCTCTTCAACTGCTCCTTGCGCACCAGCTTCTGCACCTCGGCGATTTCTTCTTCTGAGTAGCCATGCTTGCGCATGATCTCGCCCAGCAGTTCGGCATGATGTTCGCGGCAAGCCTTGCGCCACTGGTTATATCCTTTGCGCCCCTCCGGAAAATCGGAGCGCGGAATGTCAAAGCGGCGGATGTGCTGGCCATAGGCGGCGATTTTCAGTGTTTCCGGTGCGTTCGGATACATTTTCTCCAACCGCTCCAGCATGCGTCTGGAATAGACCACCTCGAACGGCAGCTCCTCTCCATTCAACTTGTCGCGGCGTGGATCATCCGCGTTGGCCGCGTCGATATCGGCGAATACCCTGGCCAGACGGTCGCTCATCTGCATCTCCTCCTCATTGGATTTGCCTGCCAGCCAGTATATGGCTGCCGCACTTGCACGCCACCACTGGCCTGCCGCCATACAAAAAGGCCCGCCCGCAATGCGGACAGGCCGGGATGCGTTCATCATGCGATATCCTTGCCGGACTCAGGCGGCCTTCTTCATCTGCGCCACCTCGCCCGTGGCCAGGTGCGGATCGACATCGGCATCGGCCAGCGTGGTGGGCAGAATGCGCAGCGTCTTGGACGCCACCAGCACGATGGCCACCGCCACCGCCATGCCGCCCAGCCCCAGCAGGATTTCCGGCATGCTGGGCGCATAAGCGTAGAAGGCGCCATCGTTGTAGGTGCTGCTGACCTGCTTGCCCGGGAACAGCACCAGCGGATAGGACTGCCCGCCGATGATGATGAAATATACCAGCGAGATGCCGCCCAGCACGGTGAGCAGCGAAGCCGTCACCACCGGCTTCACGCTGCTCCGAGCCGAGCGCGAGAACACCAGGAACAGCGGCGCGATGGTGCCAAGGCCGATGAAGCCCAGCCAGTAAAGCCAGCTGTACACGTTGCCGGAAAAGAACAGGTAGCCCACCATCGGCCGGTGCTCGGCCGCGTAAAGGTCGGTCAGCCACCACACCACGGTGAAATAGGCCGCCGCCGCCACGAACACGCCCAGCAGCCGCCCCATGCGGTTCACCAGTCCGTGCCCGAGCGGACGCTCGTCACCCTTCATCAGCGCCACCATCAGCAGGATGAAAACCGCCAGCCCAAAGGAGAACGACAACGCGATGAACATGGGTGCGAAGACGGCGAGATCATAAGGCTGCCGCGCCACCAGCCACCCGAAAATGGAGCCGGTACCGGTGGTGAGAATGAGACGCCACAGGAAGGCCAGCGTGCCGGCTGCGGTGTAATAGCGCCGCACGCGGAAGTCCTGACTCATCTGTGTATACAGATACAGCAGCACGACGGCGAAAAAGCCGTTGTAGAGGTAGATGTTCCACGCGAAGATGGACTTGAAGTTGTACTTGGTCATGGCCACGATGAGCCTGTCCGGCCGCCCCAGGTCCAGCACCAGGATCATCAGGCCGCCGGCCAGCACGGCCGCCGCCATGACGGCGGAGAGCCTGCCCAGCGGCTTGTAGGGGGTCTTGCCGAACACCGTACCGATGGAGGCCACGTTCAGCACGCCGGAGGCGGCGATGATGAGAAACACGGCAAACACGTGCGGCATGCCCCAGACGATCTCGTTGGTCATGCCGGTAACCACGTGACCGTGATGCTCCATGTAGTAGGCCGCCGCCACCCCGATGAGCGCCAGCACGCCCATGCCGATGAGCGCGGTATAATAGCCCACGCTGGCCTGCAGGTATTCGTAGTGGAATCTCTTTTTCATCGTCTCCCCTCCGCTCACGGCAGCCGGGTGTAACGAATGCCGTTATCCGTGCCCAGGTCCTCGCGTATGCGATAGGTCGGGATCTCACGCAGACGCTTGCTGAGCTCGGAATTCGGATCGTTCAGATCACCGAACAGCATCGCACCTTCCGGGCATGCTTCGGCACAGGCCGGAATCTTGCCGACATCAATGCGGTGCGCGCAGAAGTCACAGCTGGTCACGCAGCCCTTGCCCATGGGCGCGTGGAAGCGCTTCTCCTCTTCCGGAATGTCCTCGTGAACGAACGAGCGCGCCTTGTAGGGGCAGGCCATCATGCAATAGCGGCAGCCGATGCAAATATGCATGTTCACCCGCACGATGCCATCGGCCCGCTGCATGGAGGCGCCGGTGGGGCACACGTCCACACACGGCGGGTTGGCGCAATGCTGGCACATGACGGGCAGCGACATCATGAAGCCCGTGGCCGGGTCCTTCACGTTCACCTTGCGGATCCATTGCACGTCATGCGGCGAGTTCGGCTCGGCCTCCCAGCCGTTCTCCTGCTTGCAGGCGTCCACGCACTTCTGGCAGCCGTCCGAGCACTTGGTGGTATCGATGAGCATTCCCCAGCGCTTTTTCGGGTCCAGCGGCTCTTCCGGTTTCTTCGCCAGGGCCTCCCCACCGCCCATGGTGAGCAACGTCAGCCCGCCGCCGAGCGAAATCACACCGGCCGCAGCGATGTTGCGCAAGAACTCGCGCCGGGCCTCGTCCATCCCGTCATGTGAGGCAGCCTTGTGGATGTCCTCACGCCCCTTTTCGGCATTCCTGTTGGCGCCCTGCTCGCTCATTTGCGCCCTCCATGCTCACCATGCACAAATGCTTTCAGTTGCGCGATCATGCTGGCCTTCATCTTGCCATCAGGCCCGATCATGGCCTGCCGGCTGGCCTCTTCCGGCACCGACTTGTGGCACTGCCAGCAGTCCACCGTCACCGCCGCGAAATCATGGCACACGCGGCAGAAATGCTTCTCGGACTTCACGGTCACCGGCTTGCCAGTCTTTTCGTCTTTCACCATGTGGCAGGTGAGGCAGGCTTCCAGCGCCTGCTTGCCGCCGCGAATGCCTTGGTACATGGTGGCGTCACGCCGGTGTTTCAGGATATCCATGTGTACCCGGCGCATTTCATCGCCCGGCAGCACACACTCGCCCTTGCTCCTGTCAACGGGCACTTTCGGCCCGACATCACCGGCCACAGCCGCGGACACCGCAAAGGCGCCCAGCACGCCTGCCACCAGTCCGGCCGTGATGTGCTTGCTCAATGCGCGCATGATGTTCGCCCGCCAGAATGTTGGTTTACCCTTCGGGCCGGCGGGAGCGCAGCGGCTCCCACCGGAACAGTGCAATCGTCATTTGCCCGCAACGGCCGTGTTACTGGCCCAGGCCCATCTTGATATAGCCGGTCGGGCACACGTCGGAGCAGATGTGACAACCCACGCAACGGGTGTAGTCCGTGAACACGTAGCGGCCCACGGCACGCTCGCTCTTCGGCACGCGATGCACGGCATCCTGCGGGCAGAAGATCACGCAGTTGTCACACTCGAAGCACAGGCCGCAGCTCATGCAGCGCTCGCCCTCGTACTTCGCCTGCTCTTCCGTCAGAGGCTTGATACGCTCCTGGAAATTGCCCAGCACGTGCTCGGCGTCGATGGGAATTTCTTCGCGCTTCGCCCGCGGCATCTCGGTGAAGTGGCCGAGGAACATCTCCTCGTGCGTGATCACCTCGGAGCTGGAGCGATCCTCGAAGTTGTGCACCGCCCATTCGGACTGGAAGGTGCCCATGGTCTGCGCGCCATCATATGGCTGCACCGGGCGCCCACGCTGCGCCAGCTCGTTCAGCAGGTTGAAGTGCGCGACATCCACCTTCGGGCGCTTCTCCAGAGGCTCGCCGGAGAGGTAGTGCGCGATCTCGTCCGCCGCGATGCGCGCATGACCAATGGCCGTGGTCAGCAGGTGCGGGCGGATGATGTCGCCACCGGCGAAGTGCTTCTCCTTGCCGGCCACGCGGAAGTAGGCATCCGTGTCCATGAAGCCGCGCTCGTTGGCGAAGTCCTCGAAGCCCTCGAAGTCGCCGTACTGGCCGATGGCGGCCACGATCAGGTCGGCCTCCACCTCGAACTCCGTGCCCTCGATGGGAATCGGCGTCATGCCGTCCATCTTGCACTGCGCCATCTTCAGCGCCTTGGCGCGGCCATTCTCGTCCTTGATGACCTCGAGAGGCATCACGCCACCGATGATGCGCACGCCTTCGCGCATGGCCTCCTGACGCTCGTGCTCGGCCGCCACCATCTGGTCGATGGGGAACAGCGAGGTCAGCGTCGCCTCCACGCCTTCGCGCTTCAGGATGCCGGCGACGTCATCGGCGGTGAAGCCGCCGATCTTGCCGTCGATGTTGTCGGTCTTGCGCACTTCCGATATGTGACCCAGGCGACGGGCGACGGAGGCCACGTCGATGGAGGTGTCGCCACCACCCACCACGACGATCTTCTTCGCCGTGCCATAGACCCAGCCCTGGTTGAAGGCTTCCAGGAACTCCACGCCGGTGATGCAGTTCTCGCAGTCATCCCAGCCCGGCACGGGCAGCGGACGGCCCTTCTGCGCACCTACGGCCCAGAAAATGGCGTCGAATTCGTCCTCCAGCTGCTCCACCGACACGTCGCGACCCACGCGGGTGTTGGTGCGCGCCTCAACGCCCATGTCGAGAATGCGCTGGATTTCGGCATCCAGCTTGTCGCGCGGCACGCGATAGGTGGGGATGCCATAGCGCATCATGCCACCCAGCTTCTCGTGCTCCTCGAAGATGGTGACCTGGAAGCCCTTCTTGCGCAGGAAGTAGGCCGCGGCCAAGCCGGCGGGGCCGGAACCGACGATGGCCACCTTCTTCGCCGCTTCGTTGGCGCCGGAAACCGGCACCTCGTACTTCATGCCATTATCGATGGCCCAGTCACCGACGTAATGCTCCAGCGCGTTGATGCCCACATATTCGTCAACGACGTTGCGGTTGCACCCGTCCTCGCACGGCGCCGGACACACGCGCCCCATGACCGCCGGAAAAGGATTGGCCTTCGTCATGCGTTCGAAGGCATATTGCTGCCACGGGGTGTTCTCGTCCGCCGGCTTGTCCATGCCGCGGGCGATGGCCAGCCAGCCACGAATATCGTGACCGGACGGACAGGACGCCGAGCACGGCGGCGTTTTCACCACGTAAGTGGGGCACTTGTAGGACGTGTCAGCAACGAAGATCTTTTCCTCTAGGTCCCAGTCCTTGGGCGTTTCGCCCTCACGGAACCGGCGGAAGAACTTGCCATCCGTTTTCGGCAGTCCCTTCTTGTTGATCGGCTTGTTCATGTTTCTCCCTCCGTCTGCCCGGCCTTATCGGCGGACGATTGCCAGTATTGCTTCAGCCGCCACGCGCCCGTTCATTCGGCCGCGTCAGCCGCTTCCTCTTTCTCTTCCTGCTCCATCAGCTCCTTTTCCTGCTCGGAGCCCGGCAGGATGATGGCGTTGGACACCAACTGGTGCACCGACATGATATCGTCCATGCCGAAGCCGAACTCCGGCATGATCTTCGAGAATTGCGTTTTGCAGATGGCGCAGATGGCGGCCATCTTGTTGACGCCATATTCCTCGGCAACCTGCTTCAAGGCCTTCATGCGCGGGCTGCCACCCTTCTTGCGCAGTTCCATCAGGTCGTCCGTCAGCAGGCCGCCGCCGCCGCCGCAGCACAGCGTCTCTTCCTTGATGGTGCCTTCCGGCATGTCGTAGTAATGGTTGCAGACCGCCTTGAGAATGTTGCGCGGAATATCGAACTGACCGCCGGGGTAGTCGCCCATGCGCGACGCGCGTGCGACGTTGCACGAATCGTGGAAGGTGAGCTTGATCCAGTCGTTTTGCGACTTGTCGAATTTCAGTTGCCCCTTCTGAATGGCATCCCACGTATATTCGCAGATGTGCTGCGGCACCGGATAATTCGGGTCCAGGAAATCGAACGGGCCGGCCAGCGTGTTCAGGAACTGGTATGCCGCGCGCCAGGCGTGGCCACACTCGCCAATGATGATGCGCTTCACGCCCAGGTCGATGGCCGCCTTGCGGATGCGCAGCGCGATGCGCCGCATGTTCTCGTACGAGCCGATGAACATGGCGAAGTTGGCTGCCTCCGAGGCATAAGAGGAAAGCGTCCACTTCGCGCCGGTGGCGTGGAACACCTTCGCGTAGCCAATGAGGCCATCGATGTGCGGTTCGGCGAAGAAGTCGGCCGAGGGCGTCACCAGCAGGATATCTGCCGGCTCGTCCAGCGGCAGACGCACCTTCACGCCGGTGTCATCCTCGATTTCCTCTTCCAGGTCTTCCAGCGTGGACTCCAGCGCCGGCTTCGGCAGGCCCAGGTTGTTGCCCACCTTGAACACCTTGGTGATGATCTCGTTGGTGTATTTCATGCCATAGCCGACGGAATCGAGAATTTCGCGCGCAGCCATGGTGATCTCGGCGGTGTCGATGCCGTACGGGCAGTAAACGGAGCAACGGCGGCACTCGGAGCACTGGAAATAGTAGGTATACCACTCATCCAGCACTTCTTCCGTCAGATCACGCGCTCCCACCAACGAGGGGAACCACTTGCCCGGCAGAGTGAAATAGCGCCGATAGACGCTGCGCAGCAGATCCTGGCGCCCCACCGGCATGTTCCTCGGATCGGCCGTGCCCATGTAATAATGGCACTTGTCGGTGCACGCACCGCACTTCACGCATATGTCCAGGAACAGCCGGAAGGAACGGAACTTGCCACGCAAGTCCTTCATCTTGTTGAGCGCCACTTCCTTCCAGTTCTCCGGGCGCTCGCCGGGATACCCCAGCGGCTCCATGAACTCCGGCGCCGCCGGGAAGGACCTGATATGGGCGGATGCCCCCTCCTTCGGCTCCGGATCGAAGTACAGCGGATCTTCCAGCGCTTCCGGCGGCAGCTCCTCGGCTGCGGCCTCCGGATTCTTTTCCAGCTCAGACACGGCTCTCTCCCGCCAGTTGCCAAGTCATCCTGTTGTTCATAGGTTCGGCCTCGTTCTCCCGCGCCACATCAGGACCCGTGCGGTGGATCGTATTCCACCTGGTCCACCGGCGGCAGCCACGGCACAGGCTGAAACTTCTCGCGCGGATTGTCCGGCATGTTGCGCGTCGGCGAGAAGAAGATGCCCGGCGCATGCAGCAGCTTCGAGAACGGGAAGATGATCATCCAGATGGCGACCAGCCCCAGGTGCACCAGCAGCGGCAGCGTGCTGGGCAGCGGCTGCCAGTTGAAGGTCATCAGCCCCAGGAAAAAGGCTTTCACCGCCACGATGTCGGTGTGATTCACGAAGGTCATCATCAGGCCGGAGAATCCGATGCCGATGAACAGCAGCAACATCAGGTAGTCAGACGGCGCCGAAATGTAGCGCACGCGCGGCACGAACATGCGCCGCGCCAGCAGGCCCAACGCTCCCAGCACGAAGGTAAGACCGGCATATTTGCCAAAAGGCTGCGCCAGCACCACGATGGTCGGCACCGGATCAAGGAAGTAGCGCGCATGGCGAATGATGATCAGCCACAGCGAGGCGTGAAATAGCTGCGCAAAAATCCAGATCCACTTGTTACCCTTCCACAGGGATTCGAAAAACAGGACTTCCTTGAACATGCGCCACGCCACGCCGAGCCTGGTTGTGGGCGCGGGCGTGGTGGGAATATTCGCCGGCTTGGGCGTGTTCCAGTATTCCCATATGCGATACGCAACGCCGCCAACGAAAATAGCGAACGCCACGTAATACAGAAGGGCAAAAAGCGTCGTCAGCACCGGACCTTCTCCCACCTGTTCGAACCCACCTAGCCTTCGCCGGATTTTGCCGCGGAAGCGTTCCTCGCACCTCCCGCGGCCATCCCCTCAGCCGGCGAATGCCATCCCCGCAGGCACATATGCCTGACGCGAATCTGCCTTCACCCTCCACCTGACCGCCCGGTATTCCGTGCGGTCAGGCATGAGCAACATCGGAAGCGCAGTCATTCTGAACGCCGGCAGAAGCAGACCTGCCAGCCATCACAACGCTGCACCACAGCACGCGGCCTTCGCCGCATCGCACAGCAGGAAATATCGGCAGCGGATGGCCACACCGGCCATCCGCCACCAGAAGAATCAGACGCAGCCCGTCGGCTTCGGCAGCCCGGCGATTTTACACGCCTGCTTCGCCGGGCCATAGGGAAACAGCTCGTACAGATACTTGTTGTTGCCCTTCTCCGGCCCGAACTTCTTCTTCATGGCCTTCACCAGCACGCGGATGGCCGGAGCGATCTGGTATTCGTCGTAGTACTCGCGCAGGAAGTTCACCACCTCCCAGTGCTCGTCGGTCATGTCGATGCCTTCCTGCTTCGCGATGACCTCGGCCAGCTCCTTCGACCAGTCGGAGAGGTTGGTGATGTAGCCCTCCTCGTCGTGCGGAACCTGCTTGCCGTTAACCTCGTAGAAACCGGACATTTCGCTTCTCCTCTTACCATTGACACCTCAAGTCCGCGCCTGCGGTCTTGTTTGTATATGATGATATATTCATATAGTCCAGAGGCTTCTGCGTCCTCCTTGCATCCTTTGGACAGGAAGTTCTACAGCCAGGCCTGCGTCTTGTCGGTTTCCACCACAAGATCGACAAACCCGCCATAATCGACAACTTCGATGCCGTCCATGAGCTTGCCCGTCAAGCCGCGCGCCTTAACGTCTGCCGACAGCGCGCAGATCTTCACGCCCTGCGCCTGTGCGAGCATTTCGGACGCCTTGCCCCCCTTCACGGCGGCATAGACGCCATCCTCGATCAGCAGCACCACGTCGCCTTCACCCACGTGTTGCAGACAGCTTTCC
This sequence comes from Hyphomicrobiales bacterium, assembly GCA_027024225.1. GTDB lineage: Bacteria > Pseudomonadota > Alphaproteobacteria > Rhizobiales > Aestuariivirgaceae > Thermopetrobacter. The sequence continues at coordinate 11,036 of JALVSR010000010.1, forward strand.
AGCGTATTGCACTGGTAGGGCGACTTGTTCACCGTATGCAGCAATGCCATGTGTCCGCCCTCCTCAGAAGCTCAGGATAACGTCAGCGTCGCGCATGATCTGCGCCATTTCCTCACGCGAGACGATACGGATGGATGACTTCTCCGCCCAGTCGTCCTCTTCGTCTTCGTAGGTCATCTCGATGAGATCATCCTCCGTCAGCCCGCGCTCTTCGAGCGATTCACGCTCCACGTAGACCTTGCTGATGTCGTAGTCGCCAAGCGCTGTGTAGGCGGGCTGAAAGTTCTTCACGCCCAGCTCGGACGTATCCCAGCCCTTCACCAGTTGGAAGACGCCATCATCGAGAAAGGCCAGCGCCACATCCTGCTCGAACGCCGCGCCGATGAGCACCACTTCAAGCGACTCCAGCGCATAGATGGTGCCGTGTGGCGCCTTGCGGTTCACATAAAGAAAATTCTTCACGTCAGACATGTCCGCCTCCCCTCAGTCGCCAAAGAACACCAGCCGGTCACACTGGATGCCGGCTTCGATCAGCTGGCCCAGGCCGGAAATGCGGAAGCCCGGCGCGATGTTGTTGGCGTCCTTTCCGTGGCGCTTCTGCTCTTCCTCATCCATGATGCCACGCCGCTGTGCCGCGGCCACGCACACCACCAGGTCGAGATTGTGCTTTTCGGCCAGCTCGCTCCAGCGCTTCTGGATGTGGCGATCGTCCTGCGGCGGCACCATCAGACGCGTCGCGTTGTTCACGCCATCGTGATAGAAGAAGATGCGGAAAATCTCGTGTCCCTTTTCCAGCGCCGCCACCGCGAAATTATAGGCGGTATCCGCGGCCTCGTGCTGGTAGGGCCCCTCAAGCACTACGATTCCCAGCTTCACCGGTTCATCCCCTGCCAGTTGCTGTTTGACGCTCACCCCGCATGTATTCTTGTTGTTTGCGGGCATGACTGGCGGGCCGGCCATACAACCGACCCGCCATGTTTCGCATCAATACTGAATATGCGTGGAGTGGTTGTGCGTCAGGCGCGCATAGGTCCACGTGTCGATGTGGTGCTTCACGAACGGCACATCGATCAGCTCGAAGAAGCGCGGCCAACCGATGCGGTCGATCCAGTCACCCATGCGCTCCCAGTCCTTCGCGTTTTCCTTGTAGGCGCGCAGGATCTTCATCACCACTTCGCCCACCTCCGGCCAGCGCGGCGGATTGTTGGGCAGGCCGGCCATCACCAGCTTGTGGAACTTCGGCTTGGAGCGCGCGTTGGAGTGCTTGCCGCCCACCCACACGGCGATGCGGGTTTCTTCCTTGCCGTTGATCTGCATCGGCGGGCAGGGCGCGTAGCAGGCGCCACAGCACACGCACTTCTTCTCGTCCACTTCCAGCGAGGGCTTGCCATTCACCAGCGCCGGACGAATGGCCGCCACCGGGCAGCGCGCCACCACGGCCGGGCGTTCGCACACGTTGGCCACCAGCTCGTGGTTGATGCGCGGCGGCTTGGTATACTGCACGTTCACCGCGATGTCACCCTGGCCACCGCAGTTGATCTGGCAGCACGAGGTGGTGATGCGCACGCGGTTCGGCATCTCCTCGTTGACGAACTCCTCGTACATGAGGTCCATCAGCGACTTCACCACGCCCGAGGCGTCCGTGCCCGGAATGTCGCAATGCAGCCAGCCTTGAGTGTGCGAGATCATGGACACGGAGTTGCCGGTGCCGCCCACGGGGAAGCCTTCCTTGTTCAGCTCCTCGATCAGCGGCTCGACGTTCTCTTCCTTGTCCAGCAGGAACTCGACGTTCGAGCGCGTGGTGAAGCGCAGGTAACCGTCGCTATACTTGTCGGCCAGGTCGCACAGCTTGCGGATGGTGAACACGTCCATCTGCCGCTGCGTGCCGGCGCGCACGGTCCAGATCCTGTCGCCGGACTTGGCCACGTGGCACAGCACGCCCGGACGCGGGCGGAAGTGATAGTCCCACTGGCCGTAGTTCTTCTTCATGATGGGATGCATGTACGGAAACGGATCGGGCACACCCGTCTCGTCCGGCATGCGCGGCTTCTGAGCTGCCTCGCTCATTCTCTCTTCCCTCCGAGTTACGCCTGTTTTTCAGTGATGGACGCAGGCGGGCTCGCCTGCGTCCGCGATTGCTTTCAACCGACCGAAAGGGCCGATTATTCGGCGGCCTCCTTCTTGCCGCCCTTCTTGGCCCGCATGCGCTCCAGCTCCGCCTGGAAATCGTCCGTGCGGACGAAGGAAACCTGGCGCGGATGCAGCACCATGTTCGGATCCGGATCGACGCCGATGCCTTCCAGGAACGCCGGCAGGCCGATGCGGTCGATCATCTCGCCGGTGCGCTCGTGCTCCAGTGCGTTCTCGGCGAAGAAGTCGATGACCTCGCCGGCGAACTCCACCAGCTCCTCGAAGTCCTCGTCCGTCTCCAGCTTGATGAACGGCTTGATCACGGTGCCCATCAGGTCGCCGATCTTCAGCGTGCGCTTGCCGCCGATGAGAATCACCGCGCCCTTGTCGTCACCCGGCGAGAGCGCCTTGGTCATGACGTTCAGGCAGTGCATGCAGCGCACGCAGGCCTTGTTGTCCACCGCCAGGGTGTCGTCGTCATTCAGCTTCAGCGCGCGGGTCGGGCACATCTCGATGACGTGCTCCTGGATGTAGTCGCGGCCCAGCTCGGCGACGTATTCCTTCACCTTCTCCTGGTCCACCTTCATGTCATCGCGCCAGGTGCCGATGACCGCGAAGTCCGCGCGGTGAATGGCGTTCACGCAGTCGTTCGGGCAGCCGGAGAACTTGAACTTGAACTTGTAGGGCAGCGCCGGACGGTGCATCTCGTCGAGATACTCGTTGATGATCATCCGGTGCGCCTTGATCTCGTCATAGCAGGACATTTCGCAGCGCGCGGAACCGACGCAGTTCATGGAGGTGCGCAGCGCCGGGCCGGCACCGCCCAGGTCGAAGCCCATCTCGTTGAGCGCGTCGAACGCCGGCTGCACGTTCTCCGAGGAGCAGCCCTGGAACATGATGTCGCCGGACTGGCCGTGGAAGGCGATGAGGCCGGAGCCATACTCCTCCCAGATGTCGCACATCTTGCGAATGACATCGGTGGTGTAGTGCATGCCCGCCGGCGGAATCACGCGGAGCGTGTGGAACTCCTTGGACTCGGGGAACTTGTCCGCCACCTCGGAGAAGCGCGGAATGATGCCGCCGCCGTAACCCACCACGGTGATGGTGCCGCCCTTCCAGAAGCCGAGGCGCTCTTCGTAGGAATGCTCCAGCTGACCCAGCAGGTCGTTCACCATCGGAGAATACCGCTTGCCCGCGTCACGCAGGCGCTTCAGCCCTGTCACGAAGGACGGCCACGGCCCCTTCTCGAGCTCGTCGAGCAGCGGCGTCGGGCGCACGTCGAAATCCTTGTTCGCCATTGTTCACTCCCTCTGTCGTGTCTTTGTGAACACACTCGCATCCGCAGGACCATTCCCGGGAAGCGACCGTGTTCAAACCGGAATCACCCAGCACGTTTCATACAAGCCTTCTTCAAGGCGCTTTCATGATAGGCGTTCCGCCGCCAGGCGGCAAAACCGGCTTCCCGCTTTTTGCCGCCCCTTGGAAATGTGGAACCGCCTATAGCATATGCATGAGACATATTCCAATATGCATATTTCATGATGCACACAACTTGACGCAGTTCAATGCGTTAACGGCAACGGACGGTCACATTTCCGTGGATTGAAATCCCCCCGAATGCGGCAGCGAATACTCATAACAGGAACACCAGGCCATGACAAAAATCAACTCCATTCCTTTGGGCAGTCCGTTTCATCCTGAAAATGCGCGCGAATATGAACGCTGGCGCGAATGGAAACTGGCCGCGCACCCAAGTGTGCCGGAAGAGCTCGTCGTGCCGGTGAAAGATCTTTCCAGCCCATCCGAGAAGGAAGAAGAGGCCATCCTGCGCCTGTGCCGGGCCGCCAACATGGCCATTTACGACACCGGCCGCAGGGACGGCGTCGATTCGCCGCAGCTGGCCGAGGAACTGAAATCCTTCGCCGCGCACTTCGGCCTCATCGACCGGGAACGCCACCGCTCCATGCGCGAGCACGAGCTGGTGGACATCCGCGTGGCAAGCAAGGAAGAGCGCCCGCGCCAGGGCTTCATCCCCTACACCACCCGCCGCCTGCTGTGGCACACCGACGGCTATTACAAGTATGGTTATGAGGGCGTCCGCCCCATCCGCGCCATGATCCTGCACTGCGTGCGCCAGGCAAAAGAAGGCGGCGAGAACGAGCTGCTGGACCCGGATATCACCTACATCCGCCTGCGCGATGAAAACCCGGATTACATCCGCGCCCTCATGGCGCCGGATGCCATGACCATCCCCGAGTTCATGGAGGAAGACGGCAGGGTGCGTCCCGAGTCGAAGGGCCCCGTGTTCTGGGTGGATGCGGACGGCAACCTGAACATGCGCTATACCGAGCGCAGCCGCCACATCATCTGGGCCGATGATGACACCACGCGCAAGGCGGTTGCCTTCCTGCGCGATCTATTGCGCTCCGGCGACGAGCCTTTCCTCTTCCGCGTACGCATGCAGCCGGGCCAGGGCCTGTTGTGCAACAATGTGCTTCACACCCGCACCGAATTCATCGACCACGAGGAACCGGAAAGGCGCCGCCTGCTCTACCGCGGCCGCTACGCCAACCGCGTGCGCGCCCCGCAATCCATTCCGGCCTGACATCCTTCGCAAAGGAATGCACCAGGCGCGCGGGCGCACTACATGGCGGAAAAGTCCGGCAGGCGGGATTTGCCCGCCCCATCTGGATATCCGAAGCCAAAACGGGCTATGAACAGTCTCACATGACGGTATTCAACGCGATGTGAACATGTTTGGGTGCACATCGACGACGAGGAGAAAACCATGGTCAAGGTCAGCGAACTGATGATCGCCAACCCGCAAATCGAGAAGTTCGACGAGCTGCGCGAGCTGGTCATCGAGGTGGGCCGTTCCGGCGAGGTGTTCCTGGAGTTCGACGTGAAGCCGGACTATCCGGACACGCCGTCCAACTGGCACCTGGAGCTGGAGACGGCCTTCTACTGGGGCGACCGCACCCGCGAGCTGAAGCGCCAGATGGGCGAGGACGATTCGAGCGGCGGGGGCGGCAGTGGCGGAGGAGACGCGGCATGACCATGACCCCGGAAGAGAAAATCGAGACGCTGGACGAATTCGTCACCGCCTTCCGCCGCGAGATGAAGGTGGATGCGGTTGATGCCGGTCATGGCGTGCACTTCCTGCGCCTCACATACAAGGAAGGCAAGCGCATCACGCAAATCGGGCTGGATGCCGAGGATGCGCGCCGGCTGGCGAAACTGTTCAACGAATGGGCGGACAAGGTGGCGCCGCAGGAGTAAACTCCTCGCATCCGGTCAGCGGCGGGAACAGGCGCAACGGCGGCTTTTCAACTTTTCAACGGCGATAATCTCCCCATGGACTTTCTGCCCATATTTCGTGATGTGCGCGACAAGACCGTCATCGTCGCCGGTGGCGGCACGGTGGCGGCGCGCCGCTGCGAAATCGCGCTGCGCGCCGGGGCGCGGGTGAAGCTGTTCGCCGATTCCATTGCCGAAGACGACTTCGCCGAGCTGCGCGGGCACGAGCGTCTGGAACATTTTTCCCGCTGTCCGGAGCCGGCGGATTTCGAGGGCGCCGCGCTCGCTTTCGCCGCCTGCCGCAACTACGACGACGACCGCAAGATCGCCGAGATGGCCCGCGCCGCGAAAGTGCCGGTGAACGTCGCCGACCGGCCGGAGCTTTGCGACTTCATCATGCCTTCCATCGTGGACCGCTCGCCCATCGTGGTGGCGGTGTCTTCCTCCGGCTCTTCGCCCATTCTCGCGCGCATGATCCGCTCGCGCCTCGAGACCATGTTGCCGGCCGCCTTCGGCAAGCTCGCGGCCTTCGCCGGAGACATCCGCGCAAAGGTCATGACGCGGCTGAAGAACCCGGAGAACCGCCGCCGCTTCTGGGAGCGCATCCTGGAAGGCCCGCTGGCCACGCTGGTCTTCTCCGGCGACGATGATACGGCGCAAACGCTGCTGGAGCGCGAGCTGGCCGCGGCCGAGGCGGAGGAGCGCGAGGGCATCTCCGGCGAGGTTTATCTGGTCGGCTGCGGGCCGGGCGACCCGGACTTGCTCACCTTCAAGGCCCTGCGCCTGATGCAGAAGGCAGATGTCGTGCTCTACGACCGTCTGCTGGGCGATGGCATCCTCAACCTCGTGCGGCGCGAGGCCGAACGCATCTACGTGGGCAAGCGCGAGGGCGACCACGCCGTGCCGCAGGAGGAAATCTCCGACATGCTGGTGCGGCTGGCCAAGGAGGGCAAGCGCGTGCTCAGGCTCAAGGGCGGCGATCCGTTCATCTTCGGCCGCGGCGGCGAGGAAATCGAGAAACTGGCCGAGAACCACATTCCCTTCCAGGTGGTGCCCGGCGTCACGGCGGCCTCCGGCTGCGCCGCTTACGCCGGTATTCCGCTCACCCACCGCGACCATGCGCAGAGCTGCCTGTTCATCACCGCGCACGGCAAGGACGGCATCGTGGACGTGGACTGGGCGCAAATCCTGCGTCCGCACCAGACGGTGGCCGTTTACATGGGCCTGAAACTGCTGCCCGATCTGATGAAACAGTTCATCGAGCACGGGGGTGATGCGGACATGCCCGTGGCCGTGGTGGAAAAGGGCACGCGGCCCGATCAGCGCGTGATTACCGGCACCATCGCCGACATTGCCGAGAAGGTGAAGGAAGCTGGGCTGAAAAGCCCCGCCATGATCATCATCGGCACGGTGGTGACGCTTCGCGACAAGCTCGCCTGGTACCTGCCGGAAGAAGGCGCCGCGGAAGCCACCCAGGGGCGCTTCATCGGCTCGCTGTGAGGCTCCCCGCCGCAATCATCGGAAAGACCTGCCCCCTCTTCATGGGGGCGTTACTTATCCGTCATGGCCGGGCTTGTCCCGGCCATCCAGGGCAGCGCGCGCCGAACGCGATTGACCGTCGCAGTGTATACCGCAACCTCGGCGCCTGCGACTCTGGATTGCCGGCACGGAGACCGGCAATGACGGGAGAAAGCAATCACCTCCGGCAGCCCCTCACCCCTCCTCCGCTTCTTCCTCCCCCGGCAGCTGGTGCTTCATCATCAGCGGGGCCTGGGCGAAGGCGAAGAGGAAGGTCAGCGGCAGCAGGCCGAAGACCTTGAAGTTCACCCACGCATCGGTGGAGACATTGCGCCAGACCACCTCGTTCAAGGCCGCCAGCGCGAAGAAGAACAGCCCCCAGCGCAGCGTGAGCTTGCGCCAGCCTTCCTCCGTCATCAGGAATGCCGTGCCCATGAGCATGCGCAGGAACAACCGGTTGAAGGCAAGCCCACCCAGCAGGATGGCGCCGAACAGGGCATTCACCAGCGTCACCTTCACCTTGATAAAGGTTTCGTTGTGCAGCCATATGGTCAGCCCGCCGAACAGCAAGACGAATACGAGCGCGATGATGGGCATGAGCGGCAAGCGGCGGATTTTCCACCACGTGTAGCCCATGGCCAGCACGGCGGAGATCATGTAGGCCCCGGTGGCGGCGAAAATGCCCCACTTGGCGTTCACCCCGAAGAACAGCAGCAGCGGCCCCATCTCCGTGAGCATCTTCAGCCCCGGCGACAATTCCGCCCTTGCGGCCTGCCCGGCCCGTGCATTCATTTGTGTCATAGACTCTCTTGTGCCCTTCACCGTCTTTGCCATTCTTCCCTTGAAGCCGCACCCTCTCGTCATTCCGGCACAAGCCGGAATCTCGTGCAACATGCCGCGAAGCAAGCGCCACGAGCCCCCGGCTTATCATCGGGGTGACGTGTATGCACCATCATTCCAACCCGGCAATCGCCCGCGCGAAGGCCTTCGCGTCGAACGGCTGCAGGTCATCGATACCCTCGCCGACGCCGATGGCGTACACCGGCAGCTTGTGCTCATTCGCTATGGCCACCAGAATGCCGCCGCGGGCGGTGCCATCCAGCTTGGTCATGATCAGCCCGGTCACGCCCACCACCTCGCGGAACACCTTCACCTGGTTCATGGCGTTCTGGCCGGTGGTGGCGTCCAGCACCAGCAGCACCGCATGCGGGGCGTCGGGGATGACCTTCTTCATCACCCGCACGATCTTGGCCAGTTCGTCCATCAGCTCTTTCCGGTTCTGCAGCCGCCCGGCGGTATCCATGAACACGATGTCCACGCCTTCCTTCTTCGCCTTTTCAAGCGCGTCATAGGCCAGTGCGGCGGCGTCCGCGCCGGTTTCGGCCGACATGAAGTCGGCGCCCGCGCGCTCCGCCCAGACTTTAAGCTGCTCCACCGCCGCCGCGCGGAAGGTATCCCCCGCCACCAGCATCACCTTGTGCCCTTCGCGCGTGGCGATGGCCGCCAGCTTGCCGATGGTGGTGGTCTTGCCCGACCCATTCACACCCACCACCAGCACCACGAAGGGCTTGTGCTCCACCGCCATCTCGAAGGGCTGCTGCACCGGCTGAAGCACCTTCGCGATTTCCTCGGCCATGACCTCCTGCACTTCTTGCGGCGAGATATCCTTATCGAAGCGCTCCTTGCGCAGGCGCTCGATGATGCGCTCGGTCATGTCAAAGCCGAGGTCGGCCTGGATCAGGATGTCCTCCAGGTCCTGCAGCATCTCATCATCAAGCTTGCGCTTGGTAAAGATGCCGAACAGCCCGCCGGTGAGGCGGTTGGAGGTCTTGCTGAGCCCCTGCTTCAGCCGCGCGAACAGCCCGCCCTTCGCGGGGCGCTCCTCTTCCCTCGGCTCCGGCTCGGATTCCGGTTCGTGTTCGGGCTCCGGTTCGTGTTCGGGTTCCGGTTCGGGAACAGGCTCCACTTCGGCAACAAGCTCCGGTTCGGGCACGCGCTCCGGCTCCGGTATGGGTGTTGTCTCCGGCTCGGGCACGAGCTGCTCCGCAGTCTCCGCCGCCTCCGCCGCTTCGGCGGGGGGCTGCTGTTCTTCCACCTTTTTCTCTTCAACAGACGACCGTCTGCGGAAAAGACGGCTGAAAAATCCGCGTTTCTCGCTCATGCGCCCTCCGCCACCAGTTCTTCACCATCAACGTCCACGATGCGCACCTCGAAGATTTCGCCTGCGGGCAACTCGTCGCCCACGCGCACCACGGCGTTGTCCTCCGCCCGCGCAAGGCCGGGCCGCTCCACCAGCACGCGCTTGTTTCCACCCACCTGCGCGATCAGCCAGTGCGCGCGTTGCCGTGCCCCGGCTTCGCGCAGCCGTGCCGCGCGCGAGCGCACCACGTCTCCCGGCACCTGCGGCATGCGCGCCGCCGGCGTGCCCGGCCGCGGCGAGAAGGGAAACACGTGCAGCCACACAAGCCCACAGTCTTCCACCAGCTTCAGCGTATTCTCGAACATCTCGTCGGTTTCGGTGGGAAAGCCGGCGATGAGGTCGGCGCCGAAGGTGATATCGGGCCGAAGTTCCCGCGCCCGGGCGCAGAACGCAATGGCCTGCGCCCGCGTGTGCCGGCGCTTCATGCGCTTCAGGATCATGTCGTCACCCGCCTGCAGGGACAGGTGCAAATGCGGCATCAGCCGTTCCTCGTCCGCCAGCAGGCGCATGAACGTCTCGTCGATCTCCGCAACATCGATGGAGGAAATGCGTAGCCGTTCCAGTTCCGGCGCCTGCTTGAGGATGGCCGCCACCAGCTCGCCCAGCCGCTTGTCACCGGGCAGGTCCTCGCCCCAGCTCGTCAGGTCAACGCCGGTGAGCACCACCTCGCG
>JALVSR010000011.1 GCA_027024225.1 Hyphomicrobiales bacterium
CGCGAGGCCCTGAGGGAGGAACTGGAACAGCAGCGCAAGGTGCAAGGGCGCATCTTCGATCAACTGCGCACGGCGGTGGCCATTTTCGACGCCAACCAGCGGCTGGTGTTCCACAACACCGCCTACGCCCGGCTGTGGGACCTGGATGAAGCCTGGCTGGCGCGCCGGCCGCGGGAGGAGGAAATTCTCAACCGTATCTACGACCGCGGACGCCTCTCCATCATGGAGGACTTTCCGCAGTGGCGGCAGCGCTGGCTGGACATCTACGCCGAGCAGAAACCACGCCGCGCACGCCTGACCCTGGCGCAGGGACAGGTGGTGGACGTGATCGCCGAACCCCAGCCCGGCGAAGGCGTCATCTACATGTTCGAGGACATCACCGAGCAGATGCGGCTGGAGGCCAGGTACCACGAGGTCATGCAGGTGCAGGAGGAAACACTGGATCACCTGCGCGAGGCCGTGGCGGTGTTTGGCACGGACGGACGGCTGAAGCTGTTCAACCAGATGTTCGCCGAAATGTGGGAGCTGGACGAAGCGCGTCTCATCAGCCGCCCGCACGTGGACGAGGTCATGCAAGCCTGCCGCGACAAGGCCCAGGACGCCACTTTCTGGGAAATCCTGAAGGAGTGCGTGACGAGCGCCCAGGCGGAACGGCGCGAAAAGACCGGGCGCATGATGCTGCGTGATGGGCGGGCGTTCGAATATTCCATCGTGCCGCTGCCGGACGGAAACTCGCTGGCCGCCTGGTACGACATGACCGACGCCATCCGGGCCGAGCGCGCCGCGCGCGAGCGGGTGGCGGCCCTGGAGGAAAGCGACCGGGTGAAGACGGCCTTCCTGAATTCCATCTCGTATGAAATGCGCACGCCGCTGACCAGCATCACCGGTTTCGCCGGCCTGTTGCAGGAGGGCATCGCCGGCGAGATCAATCCGCGCCAATGGCAGTATCTGCAGGACATCCAGGAGGCCTCGGACGAACTGCTGGACAAGATCGACGCGGCGCTGGATCTCGCGGCCTATGACGCCGGCAAGCTGGAGCTGAACCTTTCCCGGTTCGAGGTGCTGCCCATGCTGGAGGAGCTGGCGAAGAAGATCTCCGGCCGGCTGGAGCGGCGCAACATGCGCCTGGAGGTGATGGTGGCGGAAGACGTGAACACGATCTCCGCGGACAGGAAACGTCTCATGCAGATGTTGCAACATCTGCTCATCAACGCCATTGGCTTCGGTCCGCGCAACTCCGTGGTGCAGCTGGGCGTGCAGCGCGGGGAAGGCGGCGAAGTGCTGTTCTGGGTGGCCGATGAAGGACCGGGCATGAACCCGGAGATGATCCAGCGCGCCTTCGAGCGCTTCTTCGCCAGGCCCTCACCCGAGGGACACCGCGGACCGGGCCTGGGGCTGCCGCTGGTGAAGGCGCTGGCGCAGCTGCATGGCGGCGACGTGGAGCTGCGCTCGCGCGAGGGCCAGGGCACCACCGTCATCTGCCGCTTGCCGCAAGACGTGGAACAGGCGCGGGAAAACGCATGACCACCAGCCAGCGAAACAGCCCGGGGAATCGCGACGGCGGCCATGTGACGCGGCTGCGGCGAAGCCTGCCGGCGCAAGCCGACACGGAAGCGCTGGGGCGCGAGATCGCCCTGTTCGCCCGGGTCGGTGACTGGATCCTGCTGTTTGGCGAGCTGGGCACGGGCAAGACGACGCTGGCGCGCGCCTTCATCCGCGCCATGCTGCCGCCGGGCGTGGCCGAACGCACGGAGGTGCCCAGCCCCACCTTCACCCTGGTGCAGCCCTACGAGGCCACCCGCGTGCCGGTGGCGCACGTTGATTTGTATCGCATCGCCGATCCTTTCGAGGTGGACGAGCTGGGGCTGGACGAGCTGGCGCGGGATCATGTGATGATCGTCGAATGGCCGGACCGCCTGCCCGCCTTGCCGCCACATCGGCTGGAGGTGTATCTGGAGGATGCGGACGATGGCCGCTCGCGGGTGGCGGAGCTCATCGGTCATGGCGACTGGGCGGCGCGGCTGGACCGCATGGAGACGGTGTGGCGCTTCCTGCAGGAGGCGGCGCGGCGGCTGGCGCCCGAAGCGGACATGAGCTCCGTGGAGCGGCGCTTCCTGCAGGGCGACGCCTCCGCACGACGCTATGAGCGCGTGCGCCTGTCGGGCCGGCCGCCGATGATTTTGATGGACATGCCGGAGCGCCCCGACGGCCCGCCGCTGCGCAACGGCAAGAGCTATGACGAGCTGGTGCATCTGGCGCGCTCCGTGCGCGCGGTTTACGCCATCGACACGGAACTCCTGGCGCGCGGCTACTCGGCGCCGGAAATTTGCGCGCACGACTTCGCGCACGGCCTGCTGCTGCTGGAAGATCTCGGCGATCTCACCTTCGGCAGGCTCTACGCCGAAGGCCGCATGGAAGAGCCGCTGCGGGCGGCGACGGAAGTGCTCATCGACATGGCCGGACGGGAATGGCCGCGCGAGGTGGCGCTGCCCGAGGGACCGCCGCACCGGGTGCACGATTACGATGCCGAAGCCTTCCTCGTCGAGGCCGAGCTGCTCATCGACTGGTTCTGGCCGCATGTGCGCGCTGGCGCGGCTTGCTCGGCGGATGTGCGGGCCGCCTACGCGGAGGTGGTGCGCGCCATGCTGGCCTTCGCCCAGCCGGAGAGCGAACGCCCGGTGTGGGTGTTGCGCGACTATCATTCGCCGAACCTCATCTGGCTGCCCGAGCGCGAAGGCCTGCGGCGGGTGGGACTCATCGACACGCAGGATGCGGTGATGGGCCCGGCGGCCTATGACCTGGCCTCGCTGTTGCAGGATGCGCGCATCACCGTGCCCGAGCCGCTGGAGCGGGAAATGCTGGCGCATTACTGCGCCGCGCGGGCCGCGGCCGAACCGGCGTTCGACGAAGCCGCCTTCCGCCTGTCCTACGCCGTCATGGGGGCGCAGCGGGCGCTGAAGGTGCTGGGCATTTTCGCGCGGTTGAAGGAGCGCGACGGCAAGCCGCAGTATCTCGCGCACCTGCCGCGCGTGGCCTTCTGGCTGCGGCGCAATCTTGCCCGCCGCGAAAGCCTGCCCGGAGCGGGCGCGGCGGCGCTGGCGGCGATGGAGGCATGGCTGGACGAACAGCTGCCGGAGGTGGGTGCGCTGGCCGATGAATTCCGCGCGCAAACGAAAAGTTGATGCCATGCCGAGAAACACCACCAGCAATCCGCTCAACAAGATCGATAGGGCCATGTTGCTGGCCGCGGGGCTGGGCACGCGCATGCGTCCGCTCACCAATGCCCGACCCAAGCCGCTCGTGGAGGTGGCGGGCAAGCCCCTGATAGAATACGCGCTGGAAAGCCTGCGCGCGGCCGGAGTGAAACGGGTGGTGATGAACGTGCATTACCTGGCCGAGCAGCTTGAGGAGTGGGCGAAAGAACAGGCGCCGCCGCCGAAAATTCTCATCTCGGACGAGCGGGCGCAACTGCTGGAAACCGGCGGCGGGCTGAAGAAGGCCTTGTCCCTGCTGGGGGAGGACGCGCCCTTTTTCGTCGTGAACACCGACAGCATCTGGCTGGATGCGGACACGCCGGCGCTGGAGCGGCTGGCGCGGGCATGGGACGATGCGCGCATGGACGCGTTGTTGCTGCTGTGCCCATTGGAACGGGCCGTAGGCCACGGCAAGGGAGGTGATTTCGTCTGTGTCACCGATGCCGCGCAACGGGCGGTCAAGTCCCCCTGCCCCATCCGCCGCGCCTCGGACGAGGAGCGCGCGCAGGCAGCGGTGTTCACGGGCATATACATCGTGCACCCGCGCCTGTTCGCGCACGCACCGGAGACCTCGCGTTTTTCCATGAACGTTCTGTTCGATGCCGCCATTAAACGGAACCGCCTGCATGGGCTGTGGCATGATGCGCCCTGGCTGCACGTGGGCACGCCGGAGGCCATTGCGGAGGCCGAAGAAGTCATTGAAAAATGGAATGAAGGCCGCGTTTCACACGTTTTTCGTGGCGGCAAATCTTGAAAGCTCCCACATGCGTTCCCATCTTTTTTGCCGAAAAGAGGCCGGCAAGCCCTTTGCCGGCGGGAAAAGGGATACAAGGGACAACCAGACAACCAAGGGAGCGAGAATCATGGTGAGGTATCTGGTGCCGACTTATGCGCGTGGCCGCAGGGGTGTGAGCGATCCGTTCACCCTGATGCAGCGCGAGATGGAGAACTTGCTGGAGAATTTCACTCGCGCGCTAACCCCGGCTGCGGCGGAGGGCGCGGCCGAGACCGGCTTCTTCACCCCGGTGGTGGAAGCGCGCGAAGATGAGAAGGGCCTGTACATCGAGGTCGATCTGCCCGGTGTGAACCCGGACGACGTGTCCGTGGAGCTGGACGAGGGCATCCTGACCATCAAGGCCGAGCGCAAGATGGAGAAGGACATCGAGGAAGCGGGCAAGGAAGGCGTAAAATATCACATCATGGAGCGTGCTTATGGCACCTTCATGCGCCGCTTCACACTGCCCTTCGAGGCGGATGAAGACAAGATCGAGGCCAATTTCGAAAATGGCGTGCTGAAGATCTTCATCCCGCGCAAGGAGGAAGAGAAGAAGACGAAGAAGATCGCCGTGAAGGCGAAGAAGTAACCCCTTCCTCTTTCCCTCGAACACGATTGGCGGAATGCCTTGGCCGCCGGCCCTGCGCCGGCGGCTTTTTCATTCATTCGCACACGGACATTTTGGCCTGAGCGCCCATGAACGGCGTGAAATTGGCCTTTTGTTCATCCTTCACCACATTGGCGCCGCAAAGGTGGCATCCTTTTGTTTCGCCGTCCCCTTATGGGAGGGAACGCACGGACGGACAAATCAAGACTTCAAAACAAGGGGGCAATAAGACATGCTCAAGGAATTCCGCGATTTCATCATGCGCGGCAACGTGCTGGATCTTGCCGTGGCCGTCATCATCGCCGGCGCGTTCGGCCTGATTACCGTCTCGCTGGTCAAGGACATCATCATGCCCATCGTCGGTTATCTTTCCGGCGGTCTGGATTTCTCCAACCATTTCATTCCGCTTTCCGACAACGTGACCGCCACCACGCTGGAAGAAGCGCGCAAGCAGGGCGCGGTCATCGCCTGGGGCAAGTTCCTGACCGTGGTCATCAACTTCCTCATCGTCGCCTTCATCATCTTCCTCATCGTCAAGGCCGCCAACAAGGCCATGGAGCGCTTCCAGGAAGAAAAGGAAGAGGCGCCGGCGGAGCCACCCCGGCAGGAAGTGTTGCTGGAGGAAATCCGCGACCTGCTGGCGAAGAAATCCTGACCGACCGTTTTTTGCCCATCACGACGAACCTCGAGGCCCGCGTTTTCTCGCGGGCCTTTTTCCTTGCCGCGCCTGTCGAATTTCCAGTCCGTGAGCAGGGCGTTGACGATGCCGTCTGCGCACCGTATCTCCAGAATGAGGCACGAACCGCAAGGGAGCACGCCATAACAAGGCGTGGGCGCACATGGCCATTCGCAAGATCATCACCCCACCCAACCCGCTGCTGAAGCAGCCTTCGCTGAAGGTGCAGGAGGTTGACGACAACATCCGCGCGCTCATCCGCGACATGTTCGACACCATGTACGCAGCACCCGGCATTGGGTTGGCGGCGGTGCAGGTGGGCGAGCCGCTGTCCATCATCGTCATGGACATTCACTCCGGCGACAAGGACAAGGAACCGCGCCCTTACGCCATGATCAACCCGGAGGTGGTGTGGGCCTCCGACAACAAGGTGACCTATCAGGAAGGCTGCCTTTCGGTGCCGGACGTTTACGACGAGGTGGAGCGCCCGGCGGAGGTGAAGGTGCGCTGGCTGGACGAGCAGGGCAACGAGCGCGAACAGCTCTTCACCGGCCTGGAGGCCGTTTGCGTGCAGCACGAGATCGACCACACGAAGGGCATCCTGTTCGTCGATTACTTAAGCCGGCTCAAGCGCGAGCGGTATCTGAAGAAGGTCATCAAGCGCGCGCAGCAGGAAATGACCTCCTGAGCATTTGGCGCTTTCTGTTCGGCGCACTCCGTTCAGCGCATTAGAGCATCATCATTCGGGGAGAACCCCATGTCCCGGCACGACGACCTGGCGCGGCGCGACATCGAGGCCCTGCTGCACCCCTACACCCACCTGGGTCGGCATGAACAAACGGGCCCCACCATCATCACCTGCGGCGAGGGCGTGTGGCTGTATGACGATGCGGGCAATGCCTACATCGACGGCCTGGCGGGGCTGTGGTGCGCCACGCTGGGGCACGGCAACGCGGAGCTCATCGAGGCCGCGCGGGAGCAGATGGAAAAGGTGGCCTTTTCCCACCTGTTCGCGCACCGCAGCAATGAACCAGCCATCGAGCTGGCGGAGAAGCTCAAAAGCCTCTCCCCCTGCCCCGATACCTCGAAGGTGCTGTTCTGCTCGTCGGGCTCGGAAGCCAACGACATGCAGATCAAGCTTTCCTGGTATGCCGCCAACGCGCGCGGGGAGCACGAGCGCAAGAAGATCATCTCGCGCGAGCGCGCTTATCATGGCGTTACCATCGCGTCCGGCTCGCTCACGGGGCTTGATTTCGTGCAGGCGGACTTCGACCTGCCGGTGAACGAGCGCTTCCTGTTCGCCCGCGCGCCCTATTTCTATCGCGAGGCGGCAGAAGGCGAGATGGAAGAGCAATTCGCGCAGCGGTTGGCAGACGAGCTGGAGGCGCTGATTTTGCGCGAAGGGCCGGAGAGCATCGCTATGTTCATCGCCGAGCCGGTGATGGGCGCGGGCGGCGTCATCGTGCCGCCGGAGGGCTATTTTCCGGCCGTGGCGGAAGTGCTCAGGAAATACGGCATTCGCTTCGTATCCGACGAGGTCATCTGCGGTTTCGGGCGGCTGGGCGAATGGTTCGGGTGCCGGAAATATGGCGTTGCGCCCGATTCCATCTCCGTGGCCAAGGCCATCACCTCGGCCTACGTGCCGCTGGGCGCGGTGCTGGTGGAGGAAGACCTCTTCGAGGCCATGAAGAAGGAGTCGGAGAAGCTGGGCGTGTTCGGGCATGGCTTCACCTACACCGGCCACCCGGTGGCCTGCGCGGTGGCATGCAAGGCCATCGAGATCTACGAGCGCGAGAACATGCCTGCGCAGGCCGCGCAAAAGGCGGAGCTGTTCGAGCGCCGCTTTGCGGCGCTGGGAGAGCATCCGCTGGTGGGGGATGTGCGGGTGAGCGGCATGGTGGGCGCCATCGAGCTGGTGGCGGACAAGCGCAGCAAGCGCCCCTTCGCGCCGGAAGTGGGCATTGGCGCGAAGGTTTCCGCGCTGGCGGAAGCCGAAGGGCTGATGCCGCGCGCCGTGGCCGGGCACAATATCGCCCTGTGTCCGCCGCTGATCATCTCCGAGGACGAGATCAACGAGATGTTCGACCGGCTGGAGCGGGCGCTGGACAGCGCCCTTGACATGGCCACGCGCGAAAAGTGGGCGGAGACCTGAGCTCGGGGTTCATGATCGCGGGCCTGAGATCACTTCTGCCTTTTCTCTTTCTCCCATCGCGCGGCGGCCTCGTCGTCGCTGGATTTTGCCTCGACCCAGCGGGCTCCCCTGTCCGTTTCCTCGAGCTTCCAAAAAGGCGCCTTCGTTTTCAGCCAGTCCATCAGGAACTGCGCCGCCTCGAAAGCATCACGCCGGTGATCCGACGCGGTGATGACCAGCACGATGTCCTCATCCGGCTGCAACCGGCCAAAACGGTGGATCACCAGCACCTTGCGCAGAGGCCAGCGACGGCAGGCCTCTTGCGCGATCTCCTCCAGCGCGCGCTCGGTCATGCCAGGATAATGCTCCAGCGTCATGGCGACAATGCGCGCATCAGCGCCATGATCACGCACCACGCCGGTGAAGCTCACCACCGCGCCGCAACTCAGGCCGGCGCGAAAGGCGGCATATTCGGCCGCCACGTCAAAGGGCGCCTCCTGCACCCGCACCGCGACCGGTACTCGCTCCGCAGCGTTCACAGGCTTGTTCATGGCGCTTCCTTCTCCATTTCACATCGCCCCATGCATGGCCGGATCCATTGCCGATCGCGCGCCCGCCATGCCCGCCCCATCATGGGTGCGCGCATGCATAGGGCGCAAGGCATTCACCGGAAGAGCCCCTTGAGCATCTTCTTCATTTCCTTCGCCGCCTTTTCCGCGGCCTCTGCCGCCTCCTCGTCTCCCAGAACCTTTTCCAGCTCTTTCCGCACCTTGCCCTTTGCCCTTTCTTCCAGCTTCTCTCCCTTCGCCTTCAACTTTTCCCTGGCCGCGTCCTTCGCCCTGTCCAGCTTGCCGGCGGGTTTTTTCGCACCCATGGCACGCAACAGTCCCTGGAGCTTCTGCAGGGCGCTGGCGGGGTCCTTCAGGATGCCCGCAATATCGGGGTAGATCTTCGGATGATGCCACGGCCCCTTGAGGATGAGCGGCACGGGAATTTCCAGCAAGATCTTCTCCTTGCCATCCTTGCGCTTCACCAGTCCGCCACGGAAGGACAGATCAAGCCGCTGGCGCAGCAGGTCTATCTCGCCCTGACCCGCCACTTCCAGCAGCGGGCCCTTCATGGTCAGCTGGCGCACCCCGGCAATGCCGTCCACGATCATGAATTTCGCCACCAGCTCGACGAAATCGGTGGTGGCGTTCTCATTGAACTGCCAGCCGGTGACGATGCCCTTTTGCACCAGCTCCAGCAATTTCACCAGGTCGATGCCATGCACCTTGCCCTGCCGGAAGGCAAGATTGGTCAGACCGGTGAGATTGCCCACCATCTCCCGCTGGCTGCGGCCGAGGGTCTTTACATCCACCTTGCCCGAGAGCTTGCCGGAGAGATAGTCGAAACCGGCGAGATCGGTCAGGAACGGCCGGGCGGAAACATCGTGAAACTCGTATTCGGCGGTGGTCAGCGGTTTCTTGGCGGTGGTGTTCAGCGCCAGCGTACCGCTGAGCGCTCCCCCGTAAAATGTCATCCTTTCCAGCAAGGCGGTGAAATGACCGTTCTTGAGCACGAAGCGCGCCCGGCCCGGGCCCATTTTGAGACGGCGATGCCTGAGTTCGGTCAGGCTCACGCGCACATCGGCACGCACGTTGGCGGGGAGGGTGGGCACGATGGGCGCGGCCGACCAGCCAGAAACGGCGGGCGCAGACTTGCCGGGCTTCGGCGCGCCCTTGTCCACCCGTGCGGCGACCGCAGCCGGCCCCAGATAGGTATCGGTGACCAGCCGGTCCACCCCCAGCGCCGCAGTTATGGCCGTGGCCTTGCCGGACATGTCCAGCCGCACGGAGCCTTGCGCGTTGCTGCCGTCAAGCTGCATGCGCAGCTTTTTCAGCGTCATGACCTGGCCGGCGGCCTCCACCGCGCCCTTCAGCGAAAACTTGCCCAGCCCCGGCCCTTCTGGCGCCAGCCCCGCGCCCAGCCAGTGCAGCAGACCGCGTAGCGATTCTCCGCTGGCGGCGATGTTGCCCGCCAGCGACAGCCCCTTGCCGAAGCCTGCAAGGCCGATGTATTCCACGCGCGCGCCGGGTGTCTTCAGAAACACCTCCACCGGCGAACCCTTGCCGGAGAGGCGCGCGGGGGCCTTCACGAACAGGGCGAACTTGACGCGCTGCTTGCGCCATATGACACCGCCCTGCATGTCCAGCGGGCTGGCGGGACTGGAGAGCTTCACCGTCATGTCCAGGTCGCGCAGCAGGTGCCGCGCGCCGCTGCGCTCATCGTCGAACAGCACCACGCCATCGCGCAGCACCAGGGGCGCCAGCCGGATATTACGAATCAGTCCGTCCGGGGCGCTCTTGCCTGTCTTGCCGCCGCCCTTTCCCGGTTGGTCGAAGGTCCAATTGTTACGCCCCTTCTTGTCCACCAGCAGATGAATTTCCGGCCTGTCCAGGTGCAGCTTGCGCACCACCAGCTCGCGCTGCAACAGCGGCCAGAACTCCACCTCCACTTCCAGCTTCGCCACCTTGGCGAAATCGCCCTTGCCCATGTCCGGCGGGTTGGACAGGCGCACATCGCGCATGACCACCGCAATGCGTGGAAACAGGGACACGCTGGGCCGCCCGCCGATGTGCAAGGTGCGCCCAGTGGCTTCGCGCACCGCCTCCTGCAGCTTGTCAACGAGAAAGGTGGGCGAGGTGAACTTTTGCACCAGCAACACGCCACCACCCACGATCGCCGCCAGAAGGAGGATGAAGATGATGATGCGTGCGTAGGCGAATCTGCGTTGTTTGCGTCCCATGTGCGCCTCCCGGGAACACGGACTTTCCGTGTTGGAAAAGGGGTTTCGACCCTCTAGAATAAGGATAGCGTCCGGTTTGGCCAGCCCCGCCCTGGTGGCATGGACGTGTTTTCGCTTTCCTCGTCAGCCTTCTGCGTTCCGAAGGAGGCCTTCTGATGACCATTTCCGATGCGCCCTTGTGGACGCCGCCCGAAGAGGCTTTCAACACAAGCCCCATGGCGCGGTTCATGCACATGCTGAACACGCGGCATGGCGTGCAAATCGCCGATTTTCCGGCCCTGCACGAATTTTCCGTTACGCGGCTGGAGGATTTCTGGCGCGCGGTGTGGGATTTTGGCGAAATTGTTGGCCGGCCCGGCCGACGCGTGCTGGAGCCGCACGAGATTTTTCGCAAGACGCGATTCTTTCCCGACGCCGGGCTCAATTTCGCCGAGAACCTGTTGCGCCGGGCGGATCGCGCGCCGGATGAACCGGCGCTTGTCGCGGTGCGCGAATGGGGCGTGCGCAAGGTCATCGGCTGGCGCGAACTGCGCGATGCCGTGGCCGCCTTCGCCGCGGCGTTGCGCGCCGCGGGCGTGCGGCCGGGCGAGCGCGTGGCGGGGGTGGCGCCCAATTCCGAGCACGCCATCGTGGCCTTTCTGGCCTGCGCCAGCATCGGCGCCATCTGGTCATCCGCCTCTCCGGATTTCGGCGCGCGGGCGCTGCTGGATCGCTTCGGCCAACTGCAACCGAAGCTGTTGCTGGCGGCGGAAAGCTATCGATACAACGGCAAGCGCTTTTACCTGGCGGAGAAGCTGCGCGAGCTGCTGAAGGGGCTGCCATCCGTTGAGCGCACAATCATCTTTCCGTTCGCCGGCACCGAAGAAGAAGCGGAAAAAGCCGCCGCCAGCCTGCCGCACGGCATGACCTGGGCGCAGTTCATCGCCCCTCACGATGGCGCGGCGCCGGAACATGCGCCGCTGCCCTTCGACCATCCGCTGTTCATCCTGTTTTCTTCCGGCACCACCGGCAAGCCGAAATGCATCGTCCATCGCGCGGGCGGCATCCTGCTAAAGCACATCACCGAGCATGTGCTGCACGGCGGACACGGCGAGGATACCGTGCTGTTCTACTTCACCACCTGCGGCTGGATGATGTGGAACTGGCTCGTCTCCGGCCTGTTCGCGGGCTCTAGGCTGGTGCTTTATGACGGCTCGCCCTTCCACCCCGGCCCGGAGCGCCTGTTCCAACTGGCAGAGGAGGAGGGCATCACCCATTTCGGCGTTTCCGCGAAATACATCGACGCCGTGCACAAGGCGGGCTACTCCCCGCGTGCGCACCATGATCTTGCGGCCATGCGCATGGTCTATTCCACCGGCTCGCCGCTTTCCCCTGCCGGGTTCGACTTCATCTATCAGCAGGTGAAACCGGATGTGCATCTCGCCTCCATCTCCGGCGGCACGGACATCTGCGGCTGTTTCGTCGGCGGCAATCCGCTGCAGCCGGTCTGGCGCGGCGAGATTCAAGGGCCCATCCTGGGCATGGCGGTGGACGTGTTCGACGAGGATGGCCAGCCGGTGCGGGGCAAAAAGGGCGAATTGGTATGCACCAAGCCCTTCCCCTCCATGCCGCTGGGCTTCTGGAACGATCCGGACGACGCGCGTTACCGCGACGCCTACTTCTCGCGCTTTCCGAACGTGTGGACGCACGGCGATTATGCCGAAATCACCCCGCATGGCGGGTTCATCATCCATGGTCGTTCCGACGCCACGCTCAACCCCGGCGGCGTGCGCATCGGCACGGCGGAAATCTACGCCCAGCTTGAGGAGATGGAGGAGATCGTGGACGCGGTGGCCGTGGGCCAGAAAACGCCCGACGGCGCGGATGAACGCGTGGTGCTGTTCGTGGTGCTGAAAAAGGGCGTGGAGCTGAACGACGAGCTGAAAGACCGCATTCGCCGACGCATTCGCGCCGGCGCCTCGCCGCGGCACGTGCCCGCGGTCATCGCCGCGGCGCCGGACATTCCGCGCACCCGTTCGGGGAAAGTCAGCGAGATCGCCGTGCGCAAGACCATTCACGGCGAAGAGGTAAAAAATACCGGCGCTCTGGCCAATCCGGAATCTTTGGCCTATTTCCGGAACCGGAGCGAACTGGCGTTCGACTGACCGCCACCACTCTGCCAAGGGAAAGGCACCCCCGCCCACCGGCGCAAGGGCCCGCGCCGCCGCGGGGAAGCGTTCACGAAACGGCGATTTGCAAGATGCACATAACGAACATCGACGCCCTGACCGCCTGGCTGGAGGCCGGCTGCAAGCCGCGCGAGCAATGGCGCGTGGGTACCGAGCACGAGAAATTTCCCTTTCTGCTGGATACCCACGCGCCGGTGCCCTACGAGGGAGGACGCTCCATCCGCGCCCTGCTGGAAGAACTGCAATCGATCCTTGGCTGGGAGCCGCTCGTCGAGGATGGCAACCTCATTGGCCTGCGCGGGGCCAACTGCGGCAAGGGCTGCATCACGCTGGAGCCGGCCGGCCAGTTCGAGCTTTCCGGCGCGCCGCTGAAGACCATTCACGAGACGCACGCCGAGCTGGCCGAGCACATGGAGCTGCTGCACCGGGTGGCAGGCGAAATGGGCATCGGCTTTCTGGGGATTGGCGCGACGCCGGAATGGACGTTCGCCCAGCTGCCGCTCATGCCCAAGCCGCGCTATTCCATCATGCGCCGCTACATACCCACCCGTGGCGCGCTGGGGCTGGAGATGATGCACCGCACCGCCACCGTGCAGAGCAACCTGGATTTCGGCTCCGAGGCCGACATGGTGCGGAAAATGCGCGT
The DNA here is from genome assembly GCA_027024225.1 of Hyphomicrobiales bacterium. Taxonomy (GTDB): domain Bacteria; phylum Pseudomonadota; class Alphaproteobacteria; order Rhizobiales; family Aestuariivirgaceae; genus Thermopetrobacter. The sequence goes on from JALVSR010000011.1 coordinate 13,046, forward strand.
CGGCCTGGCCCTGCAGCCGCTGGTCACGGCATTGTTCGCCAACTCGCCGTTCCTGGACGGCAAACCCAATGGCTACCTGAGCTGGCGTTCGGCCGTGTGGCTGGACACCGACCCGGACCGCACCGGCATGCTGCCCTTCGTTTTCGACGAGGGCTTCGACTTTCATTCATACGTGCAATACGCGCTGGACGTGCCGATGTATTTCGTCCGCCGCGAGGGACGCTACATCGACGCTGCCGGGCAGTCCTTCCGCGACTTCCTCGAGGGCCGCTTGCCGGCGCTGCCGGGCGAGCTGCCGACGCTGGATGACTGGGCCGATCACCTGACCACCCTGTTCCCGGAAGTGCGGCTGAAACGCTTCATCGAGATGCGCGGAGCCGACATGGGCGGGCCGCGCATGGTGCCGGCGCTGTCCGCCTTCTGGGTGGGGCTGCTGTATGATCAGGTGGCACTGGACGCGGCATATGACCTCATTCGCCGCTGGTCGGTGGCGGACCTGCTGAAACTGCGCGAAGACGTGCCGAGGCTGGCCCTGCGCGCGGAAATCGCGGGGCGCGCCTTGCGCGAAGTGGCACGAGAGGTGCTGGCGATAGCCGCCGAAGGCCTCAAGCGCCGCAATCACGTGAATGCCAAGGGGCAGGACGAGCGGCACTACCTGGAGCCCTTGCGGGAAATCGTGGATGAGGCCCGCACCCACGCCGAGGAGCTGCTGCACCGCTATCATCACGAATGGCACGAAGATATCGCGCCGGTCTATGATGTGTGCGTGATGTAGGCCCGTTCAGCGCCGGCCGCGGGCACGCCCGATCCTTCCTCGCCGGGCCAGGCGCTTGCGCGTTTTGCCGGCAGCCTTTCGCGAAAAGGCCGTGCGGATGAACGGCAGGCTGGTGGCCACGTGCTGCTCATGCGCATCGAAGGCATCATGCCTTTTGCCGCAGGCCTGCATGATCTTCCGGTATCGGCCGCGCATCTTGCGCCGCAGCGTGGGGCAATCCCGCGCCCGCAGGGCGGGCAGGGTCTTGCGGACCTGGCGCAGGCAGTCGTCCCAGATGGCGATGTGCCTCTTCTCGTGCGAGCGCAGGCGCTTGTGGAAGTGCTGCCAGCGTTTGCGGATGGCGGTGTTCAGGGCGTGCGGCCTGCGCAGCCTGGGCAGGGTGATGGTGTAGGTCACCTCTCCCTGGAAGCCACTCATCCGGCAGGCGCCCCCCTGCTTGCGCAGTTGCGCCTTGTAGCGCACTTGCATGCGGGTACGCGCCAGCGCCGGCTTGCCACCCACCCGCGGGCCGCGGCGCTGCATCTGTTGCAGCAGGCTGCGCTCGTCATGGCCGGAGATGGCGTAGTAGCGCACATGCGTTTTCTTGCGGAAGCCTTCCTTCGTCCAGGCGGTGTCGGAAAACGCCAGCGGCGCCAGGCACACCGCGAGCGTAATCGCCGCCTTTTGCAGGCGCTTCATGAGGGCCGCGACTTGTTTCAGCGACAATGCCACCAACACGGCTTTCCGCTTTCATCGGCATGTGATTGGCCGGGGTATCATCGGCCGGCATTTTCCTTTGCTTGCATCAGCGGCACAAGGGGCTAAAACAACGAAGGTCTGACCCGAAATGTACCGGATGCGCCGGAATGACGAAACAACGCCAGCGAGGCAGGGTGAAATTTTTCGACGTGCGGCGGGGCTATGGCTTCATTGTCCCCGATGAGGGGGGCATGGACGTGTTCGTGCACTACACCGCCCTGGCGCGGGCCGGGCTGCCCACGCTGCTGCCGGGCCAGCGCCTGAGCTACGAGCTGCACCCCGCCCCGCGCGGCAAGCGCCCACAGGCGGAATGCCTGTTGCTGCTGCCGGAAGAGGCGCCGGAAACACCGGGCAATACCCCCACCCACCTGCGGGACAAGCGGAGGGAAGCGGCCGAGTGACCCCGCGGATCATGGCCGCCGCAGCTTGAAAGAACCGACCATGTCGCTTGAATCCATCGCGCTGAAGATCCTCCATCACATGGACCCCGAACGGGCGCACGAGCTGGTGATTCGCGCCCTGCAACGCGGCCTTTTTCCGCGCCCGCGCAAGGTGGTGGACGAACGCTTGCACACCTCCTGTTGCGGACTGCATTTCGCCAACCCGCTAGGGCTGGCCGCGGGGTTCGACAAGAATGGCCGGGCCGTGCCGGCGCTGTGGGCGCTGGGCTTTAGCTTCGTGGAGGTGGGCACCGTCACCCCGCTGGCGCAGCCGGGCAACCCGCCGCCGCGGTTGTTTCGGCTGAAGGAGGACGAGGCCATCATCAATCGCATGGGCTTCAACGGCGAGGGACAGGCGGTGGTGCGCCGGCGCCTGTTGCGGGCGGTGAAGCATCCCGGCCGTGGCGTGCTGGGGGTGAACATCGGCGCCAACAAGACCAGCCGCGACCGCGTGGCCGACTATGCGCTGGGGGCGCGCTGCTTCGCCGACGTGGCCGATTATCTCGCCATCAACATCTCGTCGCCCAACACCCCGGGCCTGCGCGACTTGCAGGGCGCGGAGGCGCTCGCTCGCCTGCTGGCGGGCGTGAAGGAGGCCTTGCGCGAGAAAAACCGCCCGGACCTGCCGGTGCTGGTGAAAATCGCCCCCGACATGGATGATATCGCCCTGGCCGAGATCGTGGAGACGGCAGTGGAAGGGGGCGCGGCCGGGCTGATCGTTTCCAATACCACCATCGCGCGGCCCGAAACATTGAAAAGCCCGCTGAAGGCCGAATCCGGCGGTCTTTCCGGCAAGCCGTTGTTCATGCCGTCCACCCGCATGCTGGCGCGCGCATACGTTCTGGCGAAAGGGCGACTGAAGCTCATCGGCTGTGGGGGCGTGCACGATGCGCAAACGGCGTGGGAGAAAATCCGGGCCGGGGCCGACCTGGTGCAGCTGTTCACCGCCTTCGTCTATCGCGGCCCGGCTCTCATCGCGGAAATTCTGCAGGGCCTGCTGGACAGGCTGGAACAGGCCGGGCTTGATGGCATTTCACAGGTGGTGGGCACGGGCGCGGCGGACTGGCTGCAGGGCTGAAGCCTTCTGCGCTCTCTCACGGCAAGCATGACAACCACAAGGGAGGATGAAGCTGATGAAAGTGGTCATGTGGCACAACCCGCGCTGCTCCAAGTCGCGCCAGACGCTGCAATTGTTGCAGGAACGGGGCATCGAGCCGGAGATCAGGAAATATCTCGAAGATCCGCCTTCGGCCGACGAAATACGCGAGGTACTGAAGCTGCTGGGCTTTTCTTCCGCACGGGAGCTCATGCGCACGAAGGAGAAGGAATACAGGGAACTGGGCCTGAAGGACATTCAGGACGAGGAGAAGCTCATCGCCGCCATGGTGGAGCACCCCCGACTGATCGAACGCCCCGTGGTCATCGTGGAGGACGAAAGGGGCAGGCGCGCCGCGCTGGGCCGTCCACCGGAGAACGTGCTGAAGCTGTTCGAGTGACTTTTGTGTCGGGGGACCAGGCCGCACAGGTGGCGCGGCATCGGCACCATCCGGCGGAAATGCCGCCGGCATGGCGCTTTTCGCGTGGCGCGAGCCCGGGCGGAAGGACCTTCAGGCAACCAGCACGCTGACAACGCCGGCCAGCATGACCGCCAGCCCGGCGACCAGCGTGGCCATGCCCAGCAGCAGCCTGCCCGTTGGTGGCTTCAGACCCGGGCGCAACTCCATGTCGTGCTTGCGAGAGATCGGCTTGTGTCTCATCGTTCTGCTCCCTTGCGCCATAGGGGTGACGTTTCGGCTCTTCCGCCGCGCATGGTTCAGGGCAAGGCATCCAGCAGGTGCGCAACAAGCGGCTCGTCCGCCGGTGGCATGGGGTATTCGCGCAAGCGGTGCTTTTCCACCCATGCCAGGCGCTGTCCTTCGCGAGGCCGCACCAGCCCCCGCCACTTGCGGCAGATGTAAAGCGGCATGAGCAGGTGAAAACCGCCATAATCGTGCGAAGTAAAGGTCAACGGCGCCAGGCAGGGGGGCGCAACTTCTATGCCCAGCTCCTCGCGCAGCTCGCGCACCAGCGCTTCTTCCGGCGTTTCACCGGGATGCAGCTTGCCGCCGGGAAATTCCCACAGCCCCGCCATGCTTCTGCCCTCGGGACGCCGGGCCAGCAGCACGCGGTTGTCGGCATCCACCAGCGCCGCGGCCACCACCAGAAGCAACTCCTTCTTTTTGCTCACGGGATCAGTCTCGCAGAAATTGGCTAAAATTGTATTGCACCAGGCCGCACGGGCCCGAGCTCCCGGACATGGGCGGGACCGAAACGAATTCGCGCGGGCGCGGCTTCAGCGCGGGGCGCGCTTTGCCAGGATGCGCTGCAGGGTGCGCCGGTGCATGTTCAGCCGCCGGGCGGTTTCCGACACGTTGCGATTGCACAGCTCATAGACGCGCTGAATGTGCTCCCAGCGCACGCGGTCGGCCGACATGGGGTTTTCCGGCAAGGCCGCCCTGGTGCCCGGCTCGGCCACCAGGGCGCGGAAAATGGCATCGGCGTCGGCCGGCTTGGCCAGGTAGTCGTAGGCGCCCAGCTTCACCGCCGTCACCGCCGTGGCGATGTTGCCATAGCCGGTCAGCACGATGGCGCGCGCATCCGGATTGGTCTTGCTCAGCTGCTCGATGACGTCCAGGCCGTTGCCGTCTTCCAGTCGCATGTCCACCACGGCGAAATCGGGCGGATCGCTGCGCACCTGTTCCATGGCCTCGGCCACCGTCTCGGCCGTGCGCACCTCAGCGAAGCCGCGGTTCTGCATGGCGCGCGCCAAGCGGTTCAGGAACGGACGGTCGTCGTCCACGATCAGCAGCGTCTTGCCCTCAACGGAGAATTCCTCGCTCATTTCATCTACTCCATGCCTTGCCCCTCCATCAGCGAGGGTTGCCGCATGCATGTGATCGTCCGGGATGTCCGGGAGCATACACCGCCATCACGGGGGCTTCAACGCCGCCGTGGTGTTCCGCTCCCGCATCTTCCGCCGCCACGGGGACGCCTTGGGCGAGCTCCCCCGTCCCGGAGGGACGTCCCTGCAAGAAAAATACAGGAAAACACAAGCCATGAGTGATCATGATACCTTTTCTTTTCCATTGCGTGGTATTGTAATGTTGAATTTGAAATTACTGGCTTAAATCCGTTGTTTACCATGTCCAACAAAGCTTCTCGATAGTCCAAATTTCCCCTGTCGTTTTACCAGCTCTTAATTCCTCCCTCTTAGGGTTGGTCATGGCTGGAGGGCAGCACGGCCCGACAACAAACCGGAGCCGGTTCTCCACGCCGGAAGTGTGCAAGTGGGAAAACAAAGGAGTAGAAAGATGAACAAGATTGCTCGTTTCTTCAAGGATGAGTCCGGCGCCACCGCCATCGAGTACGGCCTGCTGGCCGCCCTGATCGGTGTGGCTCTCATCGCGGTGATCAATGCTGTGGGCTCCAGCCTGTTCGGCGTGTTCGACAAGGTGCAGACGAACCTGGATGCCGTCAACGTGGGTCCGCGTCAGCCCTCCTAATAAAGGCTGAACGTTGCCAGCACTCTGGCAACCACCCCGCCAGCCCTTCGCTGGCGGGGTTTTTTCATGCACTTCCCAATTCCTTACAAGATGATCCCGGTTTACCCGAGAGCAAGTTTTGCGTGGTTTCATCCCTTGGCGAACGCATGAAGATGGCAAGGACAAATGATCATGCAGACGAATGAAACCACACAGTTGCGCCCGCTTGCCGGACCTGGCGACACGATGGAAACGCTGCGGCGCGTGATGAGCCCGGTGGCAACGGCCTGGCGCGCCTGGTGGCCATTGGCGGTGGTTGTCGCGGCGTATTTTCTCGTGGCCACCAATTTGCTGCCGTTCCGGCCCAGGGGTGGGCTGAGCGTGACATACATCCTGCAGATTCTGCTCAGCCTGTTCTCGGCGGCCCTGGTGTTCTTCGTCATTGTCCGCCTGGTCATCTACGCGCGGGAGGGCTTTCCGGCGCGCCCCACCCATCGTCTGCTGCAGGATATCAGGAAAATACTGTTCAACCCGGCCCGGCTGCTGTCCTTCATCATCCTGTTTCCGGTCATCTTCCTGTTCGTGAAGGCCTTTTCCGCCGCCAAGGCGAACATTCCCCATCTCAATCCCTTTTCCTGGGACAGCTTCTTCATGCAGATGGACCGGGCATTGCATGGCGGCATCGACCCCTGGCGGCTGTTGGAGCCGCTTATCGCCCTTCCCGCCGCCACCCTGTTCATCAATTTCTTCTACAATTTCTGGTTCCTGTTCACCATCGGGAGCCTGTTCTGGCTGGCCCTGATGCCGCGGCCGGACCATACCCGCGTGCGCTATCTCATCGCCTTCATGCTCGCCTGGGCGGTGGGAGGGAACATCATCGCCACGATATTCTCTTCCGCCGGGCCGGTCTATTATGAGCGCCTGGGGCTTTCGTCCGACCCCTACGGGCCGCTCATGGCGCTGTTGCACAAGGTCGCGGAGGTGGTGCCGGTGTGGGCGCTAAAGACGCAAGACATGCTTTGGGAGCTTTACGTGGCGCAGGGCGTCACGCCGGGAGGCATTTCCGCCTTTCCCTCCCTGCACAACGGACAGGCCACGCTGATGGCCCTGCTGGCCTGGCAATACAACCGCAAGCTGGGCATCGCCATGACCCTCTACGCCGCGCTCATCGCCATCGGGTCGGTGTGGCTGGGCTGGCATTACGCCGTGGATGCCTACGCAGGCATCGCCCTGGGACTGGCCTGCTGGTGGCTGGCCGCACCCCTGGCGCGCTGGCTGATGCAGCGCCAGGCCATGCGGGAACTGGTCGTGCTGCAGCGAAAGCTGGATTCCACGGCGCAGACGCAGGCCGACGCGGGGAGGTGACGATGAAGCGGACGGGCGACAGTTCAAATGACCGTCTCGCGTGGGTGCGCGGGCATGCGGATATCCTGCTGTTTCCCGGCCCCGGCATGTGGCTGGGGCTCTTCGCCTGCATCCTCGCCACCACGGCGTGGTTGCTCATGTCGCCCATTCATGTGGATCTGGAAAGCGTGTGGCAGATTGCCAAGGTCAGCATCCTTTTCATCATCCTTGGCATTCTTCTTTTCCTGCTGACGGGAAGCAACAGGCTGATCGCCTTTGCCTTCGGCCTGTCGTACCTGCTGATCATGGTGAGCGTCGGGCGGGTCCTCAACTACATGTTCATCTCCCTGGGCTTTCCGCTGCAGGATGCCACCCTCGACGGCTTTCATCGGCTGATCGGGTTCGACTGGCTGGCCTTCGCCCGCTGGATGGATGGCCACCCGTGGCTGGTGGACGTGTTGGCGCAGGCCTACTGGAGCTTCAACGTCCTGAGTGTGGCCGTATTCGCTCATGCCATCGTCCTGGGATATTTCCGGCGTCTGAAGGAATTCCTGCTGCTGTTTTCCCTCACCGGCCTGGCGACGGTAGTCATCGCGGGCTTCACGCCGGCGCTTGGAACATTCGCTCATCATGGCCTCGGCCAGGACAGCTTCAAACACATTCCCGATTGGGCCGGCGTTTTCTTCCTGGAGCATGTCAAGGCCGTTCATGCCGGACAAATGCAGGAGCTCGTCCTGGGTCGGCTCAGCGGCCTGGCCACGTTCCCGAGCTTTCATACCATCCTGGCCCTGCTGTTTGCCTGGGCCTTCCGCGGCACTTTTCTGCAATGGCCGGCGTGGATCTGGTCGGGGCTCATCATCCTGGCCACGCCCGTCATGGGCGGACATTACATCATCGACCTGGTGGGAGGCGCGGTGGTGTTCTGGCTGGCGGTCGTCCTTTCGCGCCGTCTTGGACTGGCGGATAG
>JALVSR010000012.1:0-1059 GCA_027024225.1 Hyphomicrobiales bacterium
GACGGCCACTCATGGCGCTCCCGCAACCAGTCCACGTCATGGCTCACCCGCACCGTGCGCACCTCCACCCGGCCATGGCCCCCGTCCGGCTCCTCATGCACCTCGAAGGGCTGCTCCGCATCCGCGAAGAAAAGGCGGAGATCCTCGTGCAACTCGCCCTGATTGCCCTTGCAGGCCAGCACGTAATGGCCACCGCGCTCGCGGATCAGCGCCGCCGTCTCCCGCTGGCAATGCATCGCATCCGCCGTCACCAGCGCCCCGCGCAAATCGAGAACCATCAGAAGCTCCCTTATCGCGGTGATTTCATTGCTCTTATCCGCCACCGCCAGCTGTCCCAGAACCAGACGGCTCTCACAGGCAAAGGCCTGAACCAGATGCAGCGCGTCCTTCTTCGCCGCCTTGTCGAAACTGCGCCGCACGCTCTTGCCATCCAGCGCCACCACCTCCGCCGGCAGATCCTTGGCGAGATGCTTCACGAACCGCATCAAACAGCGCTGCAAGCCCTTCGGATCCAGCCACCGGAACAGCCGCGAAAAGGTGTCATGGGACGGCGGCCCATTCTCCATCTTGATGAATTTCCTGAGGAAATCCTCCCGCATCCGGGCAAACAGGGCCATGTCCACGCACGTCGTGCCGCCGCTGAGAACACAGCACAGGGCGATGAACAGCAGCTCCATGAAATCATGCCGCTTGGCATTGCCGCAACGGGGGTCTTCAAGATCCGAAAACAAGCCCATAAGCTCTTGCATGGCATCCTCCTCATGACTGAGTCGCGATGCCATCACTATGAATCATTTTCAAATGCGATTCCCCTGGCCCCGCAAAGCAGGGCAATTGCATTTCATCTGCCATATCCACGGCAAGAGCGTGTTGAAGAGCCCCTCCTCTTTTTTCGGCTCATTGCCGGGCTTGACCCGGCAATCCAAGGCTGCATTTCACAAGCGTAATGCAATCACTGGATGCCCGGATCAAGTCCGGGCATGAGCCAGAAAGGATGTGAAACCATGGAGCATCCCTCAACGAAGGCGCCAAAAACCAAATGCGATTGCCCTGCATCAC
>JALVSR010000012.1:1069-2419 GCA_027024225.1 Hyphomicrobiales bacterium
GGCTTGTGGGACTCCCTGTTTGACCAATAGGGCTCTCAAGGGCACCTCTAAGAATCCGCTGTTTCGCTCATCCTAGAGCCCGATGACCGGGATTTCCGGTCAACCGGCTTGATTGACACGGATTATTGCCCGGGTTTTTGCCGGTTTCAAGCGGTTTGTCCGGATTTCACGCACACTGTTCCTCCAAACTCCGCTCAGCCTGGCACCGCCACACCGCGCTCGAACTGAACCAGCCGGCTCATGTTGTAGACCAGGTTCATCATGCCGATCTTCGCCCTGGCACGCACCAGGCCGATGCTGCGAATGAACTTGCCGCCCATGCAATATGCCTGAAAGCCGAACACATGCTCGACCCGCACCCGCACCTTCGAGCGGGTCCTGTTGGCCTTGATCTGTCGCGCCATGAGCGGCTTGCCCCGCCTGCCCTTGTGATGAATGTGGCTGCGATAGCCCCGTTCCGCCAGCTTGCCTTCGGTCTCGGCCGACCGATAGGCGCTGTCAGCCCAGACATCCGATGCGGTGTTGTCCCTGTCAATCAGTGCATCGAACTTCTGGCTGTCATGCACGCTCGCATCGCTCACTTCGTAATCGCGGATGAATTTGTGCCGCCGATCCACATTGACGTGGTTCTTATACCCGTAATGGCTCTTGCCGTGCTTTTTCGTCCAGCGCGCATCCACGTCTTTCTGCCGCTTCTTGTGGAGCTTCTCCTCCCACGCCGGCGGTGTCTTCCCCGCCTTGATCATCTCGTTCTCTTCGCGCGTGTTGCGCTGGCGCGGCACCGGCACGATGCTCGCATCGACAATCTGGCCGCCCATGGCCAGATAGCCATTGTCGCGCAGCCAGGCCTCGAACTTGTCAAACAGCACCTTGACCATCCCGGCCTGCGCCAGCTTCTCGCGATACAGCCAGACCGTCTTCGCGTCCGGCACCCGGTCCTCGATCCCGAGATCAAGAAAACGCATGAACGACAGCCGGTCGCGGATCTGATATTCGATCTGGTCGTCCGACAGGTTGTAGAGCTGCTGCAGGACAAGCACCTTGAACATCAGGACTTCGTCCCACGGGGGACGCCCGGCATTCGACTTGCGCTGCTCCGCCGGCAAGCGCCACACCGCCTGTAACTCGGGCCGGAAGTCCTCCCAAGGCACGGCCTTCTTGAGCAGAACCAGCGGATCGCCAAATTTGTCCAGTCCCGCATAGCGGTCTTCAAGATCGAAAAAGCCCATCTGCCCCATGGAAGACACCTCGCCAGCCGAATCATCCACGCCCCTGTGCTGATTCTACGCCATTGCCCCAGAAAATGGGAATTTTTCGAGGTTCCCTTTAGGCAGATATCATAAACTTCGC
>JALVSR010000013.1 GCA_027024225.1 Hyphomicrobiales bacterium
AGCCCGCCCAGCATGGCTCCGGGCAGCGAGCCGATGCCACCCAGCACGGCGGCCGTGAACGCCTTGATGCCGGCGATGAAGCCGATGTAGAAGTCGATGACGCCGTAATAGAGCACGAACATCAGCCCCGCCACCGCCGCCAGCGCCGCGCCGATGACGAAGGTGAGCGAGATGGTGCGGTCGACGTTGATGCCCAGGAGCTCGGCCATGACCCTGTCCTGCTCGGTGGCGCGCATGCTGCGGCCCAGCGAGGTCTTGCCGATGACCCAGGCGAAAATGGCCATCAGCACCACCGTCACCACCATGATGATGATCTGGATGTTGGAAAGCTGCACGGTGAAGCCATCCGATTCCATGATGGTGTAGCCGCCGGTGATCACGGGTGGCAGCGCCTTCACGCGCGCGCCCTGGGCGATCTGCACGTAGTTCTGCAGGAAGATGGACATGCCGATGGCGGTGATCAGCGGCGCGAGGCGAAAACTGCCGCGCAAGGGCCGGTAGGCCAGCCGCTCCACCGTCCAGCCATAGGCCGCGGTGATGGCCATGGCCACCAGCAGCACCAGCAACAGCACCAGCGGAATCCAGGTAACGCCCAGGCCGATGAGAATGAGAAAGACGATGAGCGAGATGAAGGCGCCAATCATGAAGATGTCGCCGTGGGCGAAGTTGATCATGCCGATGATGCCATAGACCATGGTGTAGCCAATGGCGATGAGGCCATAGATGGAGCCCAGCGCCAGACCGTTGATCAGCTGCTGCAGGAAATATTCCATGCTCCCCTCTCCCGTGTTGGCGGGTGCTGAATGGAATTTCTCAGGCGGGTCGTCTTGCCGCCACCACCCCTTTCGGGTGCACCCCAGGGCAGACAGGTCAGCGGCTTCTGGCCGCTTTTAGCGCCGCAAGAGTTGACTGACAACAGCCAATCGCACAAACCCGCGTTCAGCCGCCGAATTTTTTCATTTCCCACCGGCGAGCCAATGAAAGATCGCTTCCTTCATCTCCGGTAACCATTATCGCAATCCTTCATCCGGTAGCGGTGTGGAACATGCTAGCTGTTGAAAGCACCGCGCGGCGCGGCGAGTGGCAGGCAACAGGCCGGGCCACATGATGACGGGATGGCCGGCGGAAAACGAATTTCAGCAGGAAAACCTCGACATGACCATACAGCACCTCGTTGACGACGCCCACCACGACCTGACCTGGTTCATCGGCGCGCTTGCGCGCGCCCTGTTTGCCCGGGCCCATGCGCACGAAGCCGTGCTGCCTGCGCTGGAGCGGGTGGCGTCATGCGACTTTTCCGCTCCCCTGACGCCCCTCTCGCCAAGATTGTCGGCCCCATGCCGCCTTTTGCCGGAGGCCCTCACCCTGGCGCTGGCGCGGGAGGAGGAAATGGCCCTGGCGCTGGCGGCCTCGGTAGAACATCTGCGCTGGGACACGCCCAACGGCGAAGATTGGGCCACGGCCACGGTGCTGGGCGAAAATGGACCGGTTCGAAGTGCGCAAGCACGCGTGGATGTTGTCATCGCCGCGCCGGAGGCGCGAGCGCTTGCGCCACTGAACCCTGCCCTGCTGTTCGTCCTTTGTGGCGGTGCGGAGGTGAGGGATCGCCTGGGCGCGCTGCATCATGTGCGCGCTGGTGAAGTGCAGCTGGCCCGTGGCCTGCAAGACATGCCGGCGGAAATCCGCGCAGATGGCACCACCCCGTTGCTGGCGGTCATGTTGGCCACCGGCTCGGCGCGGGAGGATACGCCATTCGGCAGGATCCTGCGGGACTGAATTGTCTTGCCATCGGGAGCCTGACGGAAAGCGCCGGGCTTCTCGGCGCTTTCACTCCCGTCCCGGATCCTGCGCCAGGCCGTGCTCATGGTCGTGCATATGGGCATAGGCCGCGCGGTGGGCCTTTCCCGCCATACCGAACATCTCGGCGTATTCCGCGCTTTCGGACACCGCCTTCGGGGTGCCGGCGCAGCACACGTGCACGTTCACGCACACCACCTTGTCGGTGCCGGCCATGACGAAATGCAAATCGTGCGATACCATCAGCACGCCGCAGCTCAGTTCGTCACGCACATGGCGGATGAGGTCGTAGATGGCCGCCTCGCCGGCGAAATCCACGCCCTGCACCGGCTCGTCCAGCACCAGCAGGTCGGGCTTGCGCAGAATGGCCCGGGCGATGAGCACGCGCTGCAATTCGCCGCTGGAGAGCGAAGAAAGCTGCTGGGCGGCCAGGTGCGCCGCGCCGGTGCGCTCCAGCGTCGCCAGCATCTCCTCGGCAGAGGCCCGCACACCCAGCCGGAGGAAGCGTTCCACCGGGAGCGGCAATATGGAATCCGCCATTACCTTCTGCGGTGTGTAGCCCACCACCAGCCCCGGCCTGCGCCAGACGCGGCCGGTGGTGAGCGGGA
>JALVSR010000014.1 GCA_027024225.1 Hyphomicrobiales bacterium
CGGTGGTGAACATGTTGATGCTGGCGAGCGAGAACAGCGCCTGCGCCACCGCCAGGATGATGGCGTTGCGCCGGGCCAGCGCATCGTCGATAACGCCCGCTCCGCCGAGCTCCGGCACCAACGCGCCTGTGTCGGTGGTGACGGTGGAGGCGGCGCCCGCCTGTCCGGGACCATGCCGTTCGCTCACGCTCATCAACACGCTCCGACCGAATTTTTTCTCAGTCCTTCAGTTCCGCCGTGCGGTGTTCATGCGCCAGGGCGTCCAGCACGCCGTTGACGAATTTCGGCTCGTCCGCTTCGCCGAAAAAGGCGTGACTGACTTCCACATATTCATTGATGCTCGCCTTGGGCGGGATATCCTTGCGGAACAGCAATTCGTAGGCGGCAGCGCGCAGGATGGCGCGCACGGTCGCGTCCAGCTTGGGCAGCTTCCAGTCTTCGGCCAGATGACGATTGACCGCCCGGTCGATCTCCTTCTGGTGCTTCACCACCCCGCGCACGATGTCTTCCAGCAGCTTCGGATCCGGCTCGCCGCACTGGCCGTTCTCGAACTCCGGCCCGCGGCGGCGCGAGGCGAACTCGGCCAGCACCTCGTTGAGCGGCGCGCCACCGACCTCCATCTGGTAGAGCGCCTGCACCGCGCCCAGCCGCGCGGCGCGACGGCGGGGCAGCTTCGCGCCATTGCCCTTCGCAGCACCGGTTTCCGCTTCTTTCCCTGGTTCGCTCATGCCAGCCGCTGCTCCAGGAATGCCTGTTTCAGGCGCGCCATTTCCACCGCCGCGCGGGCGGCGTCGGCGCCCTTGTTCTTCTGGTCGACCGCGGCGCGGGCCCAGGCCTGCCCGCGGTTTTCACATGTCAGCACGCCGTTGCCAACGGCCACGCCCTGCATGGTCAGCTCCATGATGCCGCGCGCGCTTTCGTTGGCCACGATCTCGAAATGGTATGTCTCGCCGCGAATGACCACGCCCAGCGCCACGTAGGCGTCATATTGCGGCGGCGGTGGCTCGATGCCCTCTTCCGCCAGGACCTCGGCCACGGCCGCGTCCGCACCTTCGGCCATGGCGATGGCGCCGGGAATTTCCAGAGCGCCGGGCACGTGCACGATGTCGTATCCCACACCCTCCCGTTCAAGGTATTGCGTCGCGCCTTTCTCCAGCTCGTCGAGCAGGTCGTCGTAGAAGCGCGCCTCGACGATGAGAACCTTCATGAACTTATTCTCCGTATCCATTGACGAAACGTCAGTTTCTTGCACTGAAGCGCGTCGTACCGGCCCGCTCCCCCGCCCAACCACAGATTGCCGTTGCACGGAAGTGCGCGGCACCGGCCCTCTCCCCCACCCGATCACCCAGATTGTGAGGCAAGTGGTCGGGTGGGGAAGAGGGCCTTTGCTTCACTCAATCTCTTCTCAACACCCGTCGAACTCCGTCAACCGCGCCACGTAGCGTGCCAGCATGTCCACCTCCATGTTCATTTCTGCGCTGAAGCGCATCGCTCCGGCCCGCTCTCCCGCCCAACCACAGATTGCTGTTGCACGGAAGTGCGCGGCACCGGCCCTCTCCCCCACCCGACCACCCAGATTGTAAGGCAAGTGGTCGGGTGGGGAAGAGGGCCTTTGCTTCACTCAATCTTTTCTCAACACCCGTCGAACTCCGTCAGCCGCGCCACGTAGCGCGCCAGCATGTCCACCTCCACGTTCACCTTGCGCCCCGGCGCGATGTCGCGCCAGTTGGTCACGGCGCGGGTGTGGGGAATGATGTTGACGGCGAACGCGCAACCCTTCACCTCGTTCACCGTCAGCGAGATGCCATCGAGCGCCACGGAGCCTTTCGGCGCGATGTAGGGGGCCAGCTCCTCCGGCACGCGGATGCGCACGATGAGCGACTCACCCGCCGGCTCGGTGGCGATGACTTCCGCCACGCCATCCACGTGGCCGGAGACATAATGCCCGCCCAGCTCATCACCCACCTTCAGCGCGCGCTCCAGGTTCACCGCCCTGCCCGGTCGCCAGCCGCCCAAGGTGGTCTTGGCCAGTGTTTCGCCGGAAAGCTCCACGTCGTGCCACATGCGGCCATCGTCAAGGCGTCCCTTGTCGATCACGGTGAGGCAGCAGCCATCGTGCGCGATGGAGGCGCCGATGTCCACCGTGTCCGGGTCATAGCCCGAGGCCACGCGGAAGCGCGTGGCGCCCTCCTTCTCCTCGCGCTCGATGAGTTCGCCGACTTGAGTAATGATGCCCGTGAACATGTCGCGCGTTCCGTCTCCAGCAATCTTGCACGTCATTCCGGCGAAAGCCGGAATCCCTTGCCATTCCTGCCGAGGCTGGCGGCACGAGACACCGGCTTGCGCCGGTGTGACGGGTGATCATTCATTTCCGTTCATAGCGTTGCAGCACATCCGGGCCAAGCGGCAATTCATCGCGCAACTCGTAATCCTCCAGAACCTCTCTCAGCTTTAACCCGGCCAGAGCCGGCACGCCGCCCTGCCCCAGTTGCACATCGGGAGCGGTGAACAGGGCGATTTCGTCCACCACGCCCGCTTCCACGAAGGCGCGCGCCGTGGCCGCGCCGCCCTCCACCATCAGACGGTTGATCTTCATCTCCGCCAGCTTGCGCAGCACCTCGCGCACGGGCAGGGAGCCGGTTTCATCGTGTTTCAGCGGCACGATGTTCAGCGCCGGCCAGCGGCGCTTCAGCTCCAGCGCGCGCTCATGCCCGGCGATGGTGGTGAAGACGAGCGTGGGAACCTCGTGCGCGGTGGCGAACAGCCTCGCATCCGGCGGCAAATCCAGCGCGCGGGAGAGCACGACGCGCAGGGGCGAGCGGTCTTCCAGCCCTTTCAGGCGGCAGGTCAGCATGGGATCATCGGCGCGCACCGTGCCACCCCCGACGAGAATGGCGTCCGCCTGCGCCCGCATCAGGTGGGCCCGGCGCAGGGCCTGCTCGCGCGTGATGGGCGTGGGCCGGCCCGGCTCGGCGGCGATCATGCCATCGGCGGACATGGCGAGCTTGAGCTGCACGTGGGGGCGTGGCGCCCTTTCGTGGTGTCGCCGGATGAATCCGGCCAGCAGGCGCCGCGCTTCCCGCTCCAGCAGGCCGCATTGTGTCCTGATGCCCGCTTTTGCCAGCAGCTCCAGTCCACCACCATTCACCCTCGGGTCGGGGTCTGGCATGGCGGCCACCACGCGGGCGACGCGTGCGGAAATGAGCGCGTCGGTGCACGGTGGCGTCTGGCCATGATGCGCGCAGGGCTCCAGGGTGACATAAACCGTGGCGCCGTGCGCGGCCTCGCCCGCCATGGCCAGCGCCTGAGGCTCGGCATGCGGGCGGCCACCCGAAGCGGTGGCGCCGGTGCCCACCACCCGACCATTTTTCACCACCACGCAGCCAACGGCCGGGTTTTCCGCCGTGCGCCCCAGCGCGCCACGCGCCAGCGTCAGGGCGTGACGCATGTGCGCCTTGTCTTCGGCTGAAAAGCCATCATCGCCATGTGGACGGGATTGGATCATTGGGCACGCATATCCATGGACATGAACAATCGTGGATTCCGGTTATAGGAACGCCGCGCGGCCTGATGCAAGAGAATTGAATTGGGCTTGATCATTGTCGCTTTTTCACCCAAACTCGTATATGCGGAAAAACGGATAAGCAAAATCCGCATGTGGAGGAAACGCAAGGAGGAGAAGCCCATGACAACCCTGAACACCACAACCGACGTGCGCGTGGAAGAGGAAGTCATCGAACACGCGCCGGACATCCACCCCGACGAGCTCTACGCCAGCCAGCCCGAACCCTGGGCGGAATGGGAGACGCGTCTGGTGCTCTACAGCATCGGCATCGGCATTGCCGGGCTGGTGGTGCTGGGTGCGCTCATCAACATGTTCCTCCTGTGATGCTGCGGCGCCGGAACGTGTGCGGCAAGCGCGTGAAGGAGGAACGCATGAAGTGTGATCTCGAGCTGGTGCTAACCCACGATGGCCGCAACTGGAGGGGCCACGTGGAAGAACTGGACATCCACGTGAAAGGTGAAAGCCTGGGCGCGCTGGACGCGGCGCTGATGAGCCGCCTTGCCGCCCTGCCCCGCTTTGCGGGCAGGCGGGTGTGCGTGGCCATGCGCTTCGACAACACCACCATTCCCACGTGGATACGCCAATACGCATCGCACTACTTCAACCGGCTGGTGGAGCTGGACCTTTCCGGCATGGAGGCGGTGGAAACATGATCTGCTGAAGAACCGTTGGATGCCGCCGCACACCAGCC
This sequence comes from Hyphomicrobiales bacterium, assembly GCA_027024225.1. GTDB lineage: Bacteria > Pseudomonadota > Alphaproteobacteria > Rhizobiales > Aestuariivirgaceae > Thermopetrobacter. Next base: position 4,257 of record JALVSR010000014.1, read on the forward strand.
GTAACGGCAAGACAATTCTGGGGAGGATACGCCAATGGGTGCGGCAAGCGGACAGACGAGCCGGAAATGGTATTCCGGCATGTTGAGCACGGAAGACTGGTGGGCCGTGTGGCTGGGCCTGGCGCTGTTCCTGGCCGGCCTTGGCACCATCTGGGGCGTGGATATCGTCGGCTGGATGACCAAGCTGAAAACGTGGGAGTTCAGCCAGGTTGCCAGCGACTTCTCCTGGAGCAAGCTGATGAAGCCGGCGGGCAAGGCCTATGCCCATTGGCATCCGCTGGCCTCATTGTTCATGACCTACCTCGTGTTTACGGCGTTGACCACGCTGGGCGCGTGGTTCATGCGGCTGGACGTGATGCGCTTCTTCCTGGGCTGGACGGTCATCTTCTTCCTCACCTGGGGCTTGTGGATCATCGGCCACGAGGCGCATTTCAAGGCGCACAAGACGGCCGAATCCATCACCGCCGCGCAGGTGTGGGGCGATGACCTCTATTGCCTGACCAAGGTGAACAAGTGCTCCAAGGAACTGAAGACGGCGCTGAAGGAAATGGGCGCCGACCCGCTGAACCCCACGCCGGAACAGGCCGCCGCGGCGGTGCAAAAGGCCAAGCACGTGGTGCGCCTTTCCTGGGGCCTGCAACTGGGTGGCGGCTTTTCCTTCATCCTGGCGCTGACGGTGGGCCTCATCATCGGCAATTTCATCAAGCCCGTGGCGGAGTTCCTGAAGGAGGCGGCGAAACCGGAATGGTTCATCAAGACGGCCATCGTCTATCTCGGCATCAAGCTGGGCCACCTGTCGCTGAAGTCCACCTCCTTCACCTTCGAGCTGTTGCTGGCGGGCGCGGCGGCCACCTTCGTGGCCTACATGCTGTTCTGGCCCATCGTCTACTGGCTGGGGCGCAAGCCGTTCAAGCTGCCGCGTGACGCCTCGGCCGTGCTGGCCTCGGGCATTTCCATCTGCGGCGTCTCAGCCGCCATCGCCACGGCGGGGGCCATCCGCGCCAAGCCGGTGCTGGCCACGGTTGTGTCCATGCTCATCGTCATTTTCGCCATGCTGGAGCTGATCGTGCTGCCCGGTTTCTATACCGCCGTGTTTCCCGATCAGCCCATCGTGAACGGCGCCGCACTCGGCATGACGGTGAAAACCGACGGGGCGGACGCGGCCGCCGGCGCCATCCTGGAGGAGCTGATGAAGGCCCGGCACTACCAGGAAACCGGCGAATTATGGGGCGCGGGCATACTGGAATCGGCCATCGTCACCAAGATCTGGATCGACGTGTTCATTGGCGTGTGGGCCTTCATCCTGGCCATCCTGTGGATGAAATACGTGGAGCGCACGCCGGGCCAGCCGCGCGTGGGGGCCTCGGAAATCTGGTTCCGGTTCCCGAAGTTCGTGATCGGGTATTTCATCGCCTGGTTCACGTATCTCGCCATCGCCATTTTCTGGCCGGAGCTTTCAAAGGCGGCGGATGCCGGCGCGAAGGTTGTGCAAAGCCCCATGCGCAAGATGATGTTCATGCTCACCTTCGTGGCCATCGGCGTCATCACCGATTTCTCGAAACTGAAGGGCATGGGCCGGCTGGCGCTGCTCTATGCCATCGCGCTGTTCCTCATCATCGCGCCCATCGCCTACGTGGTGGCCTACATCTTCCACCACGGCATGATGCCGCTGCCGGCCGGTGAATGAGCCGACGGCACGCCGCCCAGGCGGCCCGCGCGAAAGGAAGCCCCGCCCGGAGATCCCGGGCGGGGCGTTTTCTTGCCTGTCTCAAACGATATTACTGATCCACATCATTCCTCCGAGGCCGTGGGCATGAGGCCGTGCTTCTTGGCCAGCTCCTTCCAGCCCTTGGGCAGTTCATGAGCAATACCCTTGTGGCAGTCGATGCAGGTCATGCCCTTGTCGAAGGCTTCCTCGTGGCGTTCCGCCGCGCGCTCCTCCTGCTTGTCGAAATCCATGTAGGTTTCGCCGTGGCAGTTGCGGCACTCGCGCGAGTCGGTGGCTTTCATGGTCTTCCACACGTTCAGCGCCAGCTCGCCACGATGCTTGAGGAACTTCTCGCGCGTGTCGATGGTGCCCATGAAGTGATGATACAGCTCCTTGGAGGCCTTGATCTTGCGGATGACTTTGTGAATCCACTCCTTGGGCACGTGGCAGTCGGGGCACGTGGCGCGCACGCCGGAACGGTTCATGTAGTGAATGGTGTTGGTGTATTCCTCATACACGTTATCCTTCATCTCGTGGCACGAGATGCAGAAGGACTCCGTGTTGGTCAGCTCCATTGCCCAGTTGAAGCCGCCCCATAGCAGTATGCCCAGCACCACGCCCGTCAGCAGGGTTCCGCTGACGAGCTTTTTCCATATCCCCTTCCCGGAACTTCCCTCGCTCATGAGTGTTCCCCCTTTCTCAAGGTTTCTCTTCTCCCATTCCGCCCCCTACCCATTTCGGCGAGGTCACTTGCCGAATACGTTTTCCACTAGCGGCTTGGCCTCCACCTGTGGCACATGGCACTGATAGCAGAACCAGCGGCTGCGCATCAGGTTCTTGTCGCTGGGGTTGTTCGGGTCGGTGAAGTGCGTCTTGGAGATCATGGGCGCCTTTTCCGCCTTGTAGGTGTCCGGCGCGTGGCAGCGCAGGCACGAGTTCTCATCCAGGGAGATGCGCTCCTTGTCGATCTTGTGCGGAATGAGCGGCGGCTGTGTCTTCCATGCACGCTGATATCCGCCGGACTTGGACATCACGCGCGCCTTTTTCGGTGGTTCGGGTGGCGCATCCAGCGGTATGTCGCCACGCAAGGACTTGATCTCGGCCATGGCCAGCATGCTGCTCCCCGCCAGAAGGGCCACCGCCGACCCGAAAATCACGACTTTCTTCATGGCTCCCTCCATTACGATGCCTTTTTCAACTCCCTCTCCTCTTCCTTGCCCGAAGTCTGATCCGATTCCACCTGCCGTTCCTTGCCAATGGTCAAGAAATGAAAGGCGAACACGTCTTTCGAGCAGATGTCCACGCAGCGCCCGCAACGCGTGCACAGCGACGACGTGACCATTGCCGGCAGCCCCTGCTTCATGCCCTGCTTCAGCGCGGGCGGCAGGATCTTCGGCTCCGGGCAGACCTCGAAGCATTCCATGCAATCGTCGCAGGCCACGCGGTTGGGCGTGGCCACCTTCATCGTGGCCGCCGCGCCGATGAGCGAATACAAAGCGCCCATGGGGCAGACATGGCTGCACCAGCCATGCCTGGCGATCAGCAGATCGAACAGGAAGATGCCGCCCGCCACCAGGCCGCCTGCCGCGCCCATGCCGAAAATCAGCTCGCGATGAACAATGGACACGGGATTCACCAGCTCGTAGGCCAGCTGGCCGGTGGCCGCCGCCACCACCAGCGCGCCGCCCAGCAGCCAGAAGCGCGTCTGCGGCGAGATTTTCGCCGACTGCGTAATGCCCAGCTTGCGACGCGCCCAGGCGGCGGCATCGGTGATCACGTTCACCGGGCAGACCCAGGCGCAGTAGGCCCGCCCGCCGATGAGTGCGTAGAACGCCACGACAATGGCCACGCCCACCACCGTGGTGGTGAGAAAGCCGAACATGCCCGCCGCCAGCATCTGCAGAAACACGAACGGCTCCACCATGGGAATGGTTTCGAACAGCCAGGAGCCGGCAAGGTTTCCCTTCAGCACCCACACTCCGCCGATGGGCCCGGCGATGAACAGGCCAATGATGGCGGCTTGCGTGATGCGGCGCAGGATCAGCCACTTGTAGGCGCCGAAAAAACCCTTGGCCTTCAGCGCATCTCTACCCAGTTGTTCAATCGGCGTCACGGCCATGTTTCAAGCCTCCACTGCGTGCGCCCCCCGCCGGGCTCACTTTGCTTCCTGCAGGCCCCTGTTGAGTGTATCCAGTGGGTTGGCGGTGCCTGGCATCTGTTCCGCCGGCGGCGTGGATGCACCCTGCCCCGCCCCTCTCAGCGCCTTGCCGCCGCGAGTGGACTTGCCCACCTTGTCCGCGGCCTCTTCCACCCGATAGACGCGGCCCGTCTCGTAGTCGTATCTCACGCCTTCGGGCAGGTTGAATTCATGCGGCCTGTCGGGGTTCACGAGCGAGCCTCCACGCTTCGCCTTTTCCTCCCAGCCCAAGCGGTAATGACGGCCCAGCTCGCCCTTGGCCAGGCGGATGGGCAACACCTTGATGGCTTCGCGCTCGAGGATGCAGGCCTTCTCGCACAGGCCGCAGCCGGTGCAGTGTTCCGAGTGCACCACGGGGATGAACAGCGCGTGCCGGCCGGAGCGCTTGTTGGGCTGGAACTCCAGCGTGATGGCCTTTCCGCGCACGGGGCAGACGTTGTAACAGACCTCGCAACGCAGGCCGAGGAAGGCAATGCAGGTTTCCTGGTCGATGAGCACCGCCAGGCCCATCTTCGCCTTGGTGATGTCCTTCAGCGAATGATCCAGCGCGTTGGTGGGACAGTTGGGAATGCAGGGAATGTCCTCGCACATTTCGCACGGGCCGGTGCGGGCCACGAAATAGGGCGTGCCGGTGGCCGGGTGGTCGGAGCCCAGCTCGGCCAGTTTGAGAATGTCATAAGGACAGTCGCGCACGCAGATGCCGCAGCGGATGCAGGCGGAGAGGAACTCCTCCTCGTCCAGCGCACCGGGCGGGCGGATGTATTCCGGCGGAATGGCCCTGGCCGAGCGCGCGTGAATGCCAATGCCCAGCGCCAGCAAGGACACCCCGCCGGCGGTGCGCGCAAGGTTGATCAGAAAGCGCCGCCTGTCCATCTTTCTGCCGCCACCGGCCATGATCGCGCACCTCCAGCCTGCAGTATTCCGATATTACGGATCATGCCTTCAAGAGGTTTGGCTTCTCTCGGGGCACTCTCCCGCCAGTCCCGCCAAGGCCCGGAATCGTCTCGATTTCCAGAAAATTTCCCTGGCGGGACCGGGAGGAGATTGCCTCGTGCTCCGAGGCGGGCGGGCGGCATGACCCTGGAAACACGCCGGATGTCATGCCGCCCCGCCATCTCGTCATATCATGCCTTCACCACCTTGCATGCGCACTTCTTGTAGTCCGTCTCCTTGGAGATCGGGCAGGTCTGGTCCAGCGTGAGCTTGTTGACCAGGCGCCCGGCGTCGAACCACGGGATGAAGACCAGGCCCTCCGGCGGCTGGTTGCGGCCGCGGGTTTCCACGCGTGCCACGATTTCGCCGCGGCGGGTGATGATCTTCACCTTGGAGCCATTGCGCAGCCTGCGCTTGCGCGCGTCCTTCTTGTTCATGTAGAGCTTGGCGTACGGCATGGCGCGATACAGCTCCGGCACACGGCGGGTCATGGAGCCGGAGTGCCAGTGCTCCAGCACGCGCCCCGTTGCCAGCCACAGGTCGTATTCGTCATCGGGCGGCTCGGCCGGCGGCTCGTAGGGCGCGAAGATGATGTTCGCGCGGAAGTCCTTCTTGCCGTAGAACACCACCTCGCCGTCCTTGGCGTCGGGCTTGTACTGGCGCACCACCGGATCGTAACCGGCGCGGAAGCGCCACAGTGTCTCCTTGCCGTCGATGACCGGCCAGCGCAGGCCGCGCACCTTGTGATACTCGTCGAACGGCGCCATCTGGTGGCCGGGCTTCGGCCCCTCCCACTGGAACCGGCGATACTCTTCGAACAGGCCCTTCTGGATGTAGAAGCCGAAGTATTCGGACTCGTCGTTGGCGTATTCGTTGCCACGGTCGTCGACGATCTTGCCCTCGTAGGGGAACTTGTCCACCTGGCCATTCTTGAAGAGCACGTCGAAGAGCGTCTTGCCCTTGTATTCGGGCGCCTTCTCCAGCAGCTCGGCGGGCCAGACGTCGTCCACCTTCACATACTTGGAAAACTCGACGATCTGCCACAGGTCGGAGCGCGCCTCTCCCGGCGCCTTCACCTGTTGCCGCCAGAACTGCGTGCGGCGCTCGGAGTTGCCATAGGCCCCTTCCTTCTCCGTCCACATGGCGGTGGGCAGGATGAGGTCGGCGCCAATGGCAGAGACGGTGGGATACGGGTCGGAGACGATGATGAAGTTCTCGGGATTCCGCCAGCCGGGCCAGCTCTCGCCGTTGAAGTTGGCGGCCGCCTGCAGGTTGTTGTTGCACATCACCCAGAACACGTTCATCACGCCGTCATGCAGCGCGCGGTGCATGGCGACCGCATGAATGAGCGTCTTGCCCATGGGTTTGCCGGTGATGTCCGGCTGGTCCTTGCCGTCCATCTTGCCGTTCGCGCGCGGAATGGTGCCCGGAGGCAGCTTCCAGATCTTTTCGGCGAACTTGCAGTGCTCGTCCTTTTTCACCACCAGGTCGGCCGGCAGGCGGTGGGTGAAGGTGCCCACCTCGCGCGCCGTGCCGCAGGCGGAGGGCTGACCGGTGAGCGAGAAGGGCGAGTTGCCCGGCTCGGCGATTTTCCCCATCAGCAGGTGGATGTTGTAGACGAGGCCGTTCACCCACGTGCCGCGGGTATGCTGGTTGAAGCCCATGGTCCAGAAGGACATGACCTTGCGGTTCGGATCGGCATAGACTTCGGCCAGCTTGATGAGCTGCTCCTTGGGAACGCCGGAAAGCTCGGAGACGTAGTCCACCGTGTACTTGGACACATGCTTCTTGTATTCCTCGAAGCTGATCTTCGTCAGCTTGCCCTTGCCGCGGTTCTTGGCCTTCTTCTCGCGCGGGTCGTTGGCGCGCAGGCCGTAACCGATGTCGGTGGGCGTGACGTTGAAGTTCACGTGCTTCTCGACGAACTCCTTGTTGTACGTGCCCTTCTCGATGATGTAGTTGGCGATGAAGTTGGCAATGGCCAGGTCCGTCTGCGGCTTGAAGATGATGCCGTTGTCCGCAAGATCGAAGCAACGGTTGCGGAAGGTGGAGAGCACGTGAACCTGGCACTTGTCGTGCGTAAGCCTCCTGTTGGTCACGCGCGACCACAGGATGGGGTGCATCTCCGCCATGTTGGAGCCCCACAGCACGAAGGTGTCCGTGGCCTCGATGTCATCATAGCAGCCGGCCGGCTCGTCGATGCCGAAACCGCGGATGAATGCCGCCACGGCGGAAGCCATGCAATGGCGCGCGTTGGGCTCCAGCGAGTTGGAGCGGAAGCCCGCCTTCATCAGTTTTTGGGCGGCATAGCCCTCCCAGATGGTCCATTGGCCGGAGCCGAACATGCCAATGCCTTTCGGCCCCTTCTTTCTGCGGGCCTCGACGAACTTCTCGGCCATGATCTTGAAGGCCTCGTCCCAGCTGATCTCCTGGAACTGGCCGTTCTTGTCGAACTTGCCGTTCTTCATGCGCAGCAAGGGCTTCTTCAGGCGGTCGGCGCCATACATGATCTTGGTAAGGAAGTAGCCCTTGATGCAGTTGAGTCCCTTGTTCACGGGTGCGTCAGGGTCGCCCTGCGTGGCCACCACGCGTCCGTCCTTCACGCCCACCAGCACCGAACAGCCCGTGCCGCAGAAGCGACAGGCCGCCTTGTCCCAGCGTATGCCGGCGTCTTCCGCCGCCTTGGCCGTAATCGAGGCTGGCAGGGTCACGCCCGCCATGGCCGCCGCCGCCACGGCCGCCTGCGCCTTGATGAAATCGCGGCGATTGACTTGCCAGTTCATGGCCCTCTTCTCCCTCAACAAGCTGGTTTCGCCAAACTTTGCCTTGCCTTCCTCGCAAGAACGCACGTCATCCTTCGCAGCCGTACCCCTCCCCGGCCGCGCAGGAATTTTCCTCGATGGCCGTGCCGTCCGGCCGCGCCTTGCCAATCACGTCGTCCGGCTCGAAATACTCGTAAACAAGGGAAACATTGATGACGCCCTTGATATCGTTGAGCGCCATGATGGTGTCGCTCATGACCTGTCGGTCGTGGGTGTCGATGACGACGATGATGCGACCGGATTCTGCCGCCACCACCTCGCAATGCGCACGGGATTCTATCTCCGCACGCACGGTGTCGGTTTCCTCCGGGCGGGAAAACACGACTACCGAACAAATGCTCATGACGCTGCCGCTCCTCCTTCAGCCTCGCTCCCCAGTCACACGAGAAGGCTAGCCCCTGGCGGCGCTTGCTCGCCTTGATAGAAGTCAATCTTTTCCGGGAAAGCCTTCCGCAGAGCAGAATATATGCGAAAAACCGCATGAGGACGGCTTGTGCGAATGACGATTTCCCAATGCCCATCGGGGGCTAGCCACCGCTCCCGATGGCAAATTTCTCCCGACATGCCATTGCGGGGGGCGCATTTCGAACGGCAGTTGCATCCGCCCGTCGAAAGTGTCGCCACGGGCGTTACGTTGGGCATGCAGGCGGGAAAGCGATTCCGAACTTTCGAGGCGACCTCTCCCCTTGATGATTCGCTGGCGATCATTGCGCTTCGGGAGGTGGGCTTTCTTGTTCGAGGAGCCCGGAAAACAAGGGGCAAGCATGATCGCAGCCATGAATCGGGCGCTTCGCGCCAGCTTCAGGCCCCGTGGAAAAGACTGGTGAGTGCGTGGCGAAGATTCGAAATGTCGACACCCCGGGAAGGGAGACGGCGTTTCGTGCCGCCCCTTTCGGAGAAGGGCTGCCTTGGAGAAGGGCTGCGCCCTTCATGATGTCAAGATGGCCGGTTGATCATGAGGCCCGGGCCGCGAAGCAAGAAGTCGGCAAGGTGGCTTGGGGCGAGAATTCACATCGGAAAAACAGGCGTGGGAGGTGTCGAACCGGCAAGGGACAGCGGGAGCACCCCGCGATGGCGCGTGGAAGCGATCACTCGACCACCTTCGGCACCACGAAGAAATTGCCCTCGCGCATGGGCGCATTGGCCAGGATGTCTTCCGGGCAATTGCCGTCGGTCACTTCGTCGGGCCGCTTCTTCATGGGCATGTTCTCCACCGAAGTCATGGGGGCGACATTGGTGGTATCAACCTCATTGAGCTGTTCCACCCATTCGAAAATGGAGGAGAGGTCGCAGGCCAGCTTTTCAAGCTCTTCCTCTTCCACCCGGATGCGTGCCAGACGGGCGATGCGGCGCACGGTATCGGTATCAACGGCCATGATGATTCTCCGTCTGCAGAACTCGCGAAAAGACATCCGTTCACGCGGGGCGTGATACACCCGCTGGTCCGTCAAGGCAACCGGGTGGGGAGCGTTCGCGCCCCGCCCGGCGGAGAGTGTTTCCAAGAAGAGCGATCAGGCGTTTTCGGCATCGGCCAGCACGTAGGCCTTCACGATGCGGCCCGGGTTGGGCACTGGCTCGCCCTTGGGCAGGGCGTCGACGACGTCCATGCCTTCCACCACCTCGCCCCAGACGGTGTATTGACCGTCGAGAAAGCCGCAATCGGCGGTGCAGATGAAGAACTGCGAATTGGCCGAGTTGGGGTCCATGGCGCGGGCCATGGAGGCAACGCCGCGCTTGTGCGGAGCGTCCGTGAACTCGGCGGGCAGATTGGGCTTGTCGGAGCCGCCCATGCCGGTGCCGGTGGGGTCGCCGCCCTGAGCCATGAAGCCCTCGATAACACGGTGGAAGGGCGTGCCGTCATAAAACCCCTCGCGCACCAGCTCCTTGATGCGCTCCACGTGCTTCGGCGCCAGGTCTGGGCGGAGGCGGATGACCACCTTGCCGGACGTGGCGGGATCAGTGGTGTCGATTTCAAAAACGACGGTATTTTCCGGGTCGAGATTCTGCGTATCGGTCACGATGATGCTCCCGTTTGCTCGTTTTCGGATGTCGTTGCCCACAGCCCCGATATGGCGAGCCGTTTCCTACTTGCCGTCCACGTCGGCGGCCACGCGCATCCGCACGATCTTGTCCGGATTGGCCGGTGGCTCGCCGGGGGCGATCTTGTCCACGCACTCCATGCCCTGCACCACGATGCCCCAGACGGTGTACTTGCCATCGAGGAAGCGCCCGTCGCGGAACATGATGAAAAACTGAGAGTTGGCCGAGTTGGGATCAGCCGCGCGGGCCATGCCCACGGTGCCGCGCTTGAAGGGAATGCGCGAAAATTCCGCCGGCAGGTCGGGATATTTCGAGCCGCCCATGCCGGTGCCGGTGGGGTCGCCCGTCTGGGCCATGAAGCCGGGAATGACGCGGTGGAAGATGATACCGTCGTAGAATTTTTCGCGCGCCAGTTTCTTGATGCGCGCCACGTGCTTCGGCGCCACATTGGGCAGCAGCTTGATGACCACGCGGCAATTGTCCTTCAGGTCGAGGTAGATGGTGTTTTCCGGATCCAGCCCCAGCCTTCTTGCCTCACCGGCGGCGAAAGTCGTGCTCGCCACCATCGGGAGGACCAATGCGACCCCCGCTGCGGCAACTGCCAATTTTTTGAAAAAACGGCGCTTCATTGCTTTCCCCTTGTCCAAGTCCATGTTCGATTCCGGTTTTCGTTTGTTGGCAAGGATTTTGGCTATTCCGTGTCCGCGTGCGCGCCGGAAAATGACTTTTTGGCCTTCAGCGCCCGGCGCACGGCCTCGGCCGCTTCCATGGGCACGAACTGCCCGATATCCCCGCCCATCTCGGCGATCTGGCGGATGAGCGTGGAGGAAATCATGCGTGCGGACGGGCTGGCGGCGAGAAAGATGGTCTCGATGTCCGGGTCCAGCGTGGCGTTGGTCTGGGCCATGCGCACCTCGTAATCGAAGTCGGAGCCATCGCGCAGGCCGCGGATGATGACGGATGCCCCGGCCCGCTTCGCCGCCTCCACCGTCAGCACCGAGTATTTCGCCAGCCGGATCTCGCACTCGGCATGCTCGCGGATGGGCCTGAGCGCCTCCTCCAGCACCCGCAGGCGCTCTTCCACCGTGAGCAGCCCCGGCTTAGCGTGATGCTGCCCCACCGCCACCACGAGCACATCCACCAGCCGCGCGGCGCGGGTGATGATGTCCAGGTGCCCATAGGTCACCGGGTCGAAACTGCCGGGATAGAAGCCGATGCGGCGATGTCCACTCATGGCGCCCTCTCTCCGCCGTCTTCCGGGGCATCACCGCCGCTCTCAGCGCCGTTTTCGTCGTTTTCCTCTGCTTCCTCCACCTCGGAGATGCGTTCGGCGGAGACGACGCGCTCGTCTTCCTCGGTGCGGAAAACGATGACGCCCTGCGTGGCGCGCCCCATGATGGAAATTTCATCCACCGAGGTGCGGATGAGCTTGCCTTTGTCGGTGACCAGCATGATCTGGTCACCCTCCTCCACGGGGAAGGAGGCCACCAATCGGCCGGTCTTTTCCGTTACCGCCATGGCCACCACGCCCTTGCCGCCGCGCGCGGTGATACGAAACTCGTGGCTGGAGGTGCGCTTGCCATAGCCCTTCTCGGACAGGGTGAGGATGAACTGCTCCGCCGCCTCGATCTCGGCGAAGCGCTCCGGCGACAGCCCGTCACCCTCGCCTTTCTTCATGCGGAAGTAGGCATCGCGCTCCTCTGGTGTCAGCTCGAAGTGCTTCAGCATGCTCATGGAGATGACCTCATCGCCTTCCGCCAGCGATATGCCGCGCACGCCCACGGAGTTGCGTCCGGCGAACACGCGCACGTCGGTGACGGGGAAGCGAATGGCCTGCCCGCCGGCGGTGGTGAGCAGCACGTCCTGCTCTTCCGTGCAGATGGCGACATCGAGGATGGCGTCGCCCTCGTTGAGCTTCATGGCGATCTTGCCGTTCTTCTTGATGCCCGTGAAGTCGGACAGGCGGTTGCGCCGCACGTAGCCGGAGCGGGTGCAGAACATCACGTCCAGTTCGCCCCATTGCTCCTCGTCCTCGGGCAGCGGCAGCACGGAGGTGATGGTTTCGCCCTGTTCCAGCGGCAGGAGGTTGATGAGCGGCCGGCCACGGGCATTGGGCGCGGCCAATGGCAGCTTCCACACCTTCAGCTGGTAGGCCATGCCGCGCGAGGTGAAGAAGACGATGGGCGTGTGCGTGCTGGCCACGAACAGGCGGGTGACGAAGTCCTCCTCGCGGGTCTTCACCCCCGCCCTGCCCTTGCCGCCGCGCCGTTGCGCCCGATATTCAGCGAGCGGCGTGCGCTTGATGTAGCCGGCGTGCGTAACGGTGACCACCATGTCCTCGCGGGCGATGAGGTCCTCGTCCTCGAACTCACCCTCGGCGTCGGTGATCTCGGTGCGGCGATCGTCGGCGAATTGCTCGCGCACCTCGTCAAGCTCTTCCACGATGATGTCGAGCACGCGCTGGCGCGAGCGCAGGATGTCGAGGTAATCGGCGATCTCGTCCGCCAGCTTTTCCAGCTGGTTGGCGATTTCCTCCTGCCCCATGGCGGTGAGCCGGTGCAGGCGCAAATCCAGGATGGCGCGGGCCTGCACCTCGGTCAGGCGGCAGGTGCCATCCTCGTTGATTATCACCCGCGGGTCGTCGATGAGCTTGATATAATGCAGCATGTCGGTGACGCGCCAGTCGCGGCTCATCAGCGCCTTGCGCGCTTCTTCCGGGTTGGCGGCGGAGCGGATGATGCGGATGACCTCGTCGATGTTCGACACCGCGATGGCCAGCCCCACCAGCACGTGGGCCTTGTCCCGCGCCTTGTTCAGCAAATACCGCGTGCGCCGGGTGATGACCTCCTCGCGGAAACGCACGAACTCCACGAGCAGCTGCTTCAGGTTCAGCGTCTCGGGCCGGCCATTGACCAGTGCGACGTTGTTGACGCCGAAGGTGGTCTGCAGCGGCGTGAAGCGGTAGAGCTGGTTCAGCACCACGTCGGGCACGGCGTCGCGCTTGAGCTCCACCACCACGCGCATGCCGTGGCGGTCGGATTCGTCGCGGATGTCGGCGATGCCCTCGATGCGTTTTTCCTTCACCAGTTCCGCGATCTTCTCCACCATCGCCGCCTTGTTCACCTGGTAGGGAATCTCGGTGATGACGATGGCGAAGCGGTCCTTGCGGATTTCCTCGATGCCGGCGCGCCCGCGCACGACGATGGAGCCGCGCCCGGTGTGGTAGGCGTCGCGGATGCCCTTGCGGCCCAGGATGATGCCGCCGGTGGGAAAGTCCGGGCCTGGAATGTGCTCCATCAGCTCGTCGATGGAGATATCCGGGTTCTCTATCAGCGCCCTGGTGGCGTCGATGACCTCGCCGAGGTTGTGCGGCGCCATGTTGGTGGCCATGCCCACGGCGATGCCGCCCGAACCATTCACCAGCAGGTTCGGAAAGCGCGCGGGCAGCACCACCGGCTCTTTCTCCGAGCCGTCGTAGTTGGGCTGGAAGTCCACCGTGTCTTTGTCGATGTCCTCCAGCAGATAGCGCGCCACCGGGGCGAGGCGCACCTCCGTGTAACGCATGGCCGCGGGCGGATCGCCGTCCACCGAGCCGAAGTTGCCCTGCCCGTCCAGCAACGGCAGGCGCATGGAAAAATCCTGCGCCAGGCGCACCAGCGCGTCATACACGGCCTGGTCGCCATGCGGGTGATATTTACCGATGACATCGCCCACCACGCGGGCCGACTTGCGGTAGGGCCGGTTCCACAGGTAGCCGTTCTCGTACATCGAATAGAGGATGCGCCGGTGCACGGGCTTGAGCCCGTCGCGCACGTCTGGCAGCGCGCGCGCCACGATCACGCTCATGGCGTAATCGAGGTAGGAGCGCTTCATTTCCTCCTCGATGGAGATGGGTCGGATGTCGTCGCCGCCGGTGGGCTGGCCGTGATCCTGCTCGGTCAAGGATTTCGTCCCCGGATTTGCTGGTGTTCGGCATGAAGGCGAGGCTCAGACCTGACCACTGCGGTACCGGCCACACCTTTTGGCATGTCACGAACGAGAGATACCTGAAACTCAAGAAAAACAGGCGGAATCACCCGCCCGGAATCCATGGATTTTTCTAGCAAATACGGGCCCGCACGGCAAATGCGGCAATAGTGTTTCGCACCAGTTTTCCCGCTTCTGTTTTTCCGCCGTTTTCCAGCGCGTGCGAGAAAAAATTGCATCTTCGCATTGACACCGCGTTCATGCGTTCCCATTGCAAAGGGCGGAAGCGGGAATGTTCATTCCACCACCATCGATTTTCACGAGACACGAGGGAGATTTGCGATGATCATCACGAAAGCGCATGCCATTGCACTGGCGCGCATGCTGGCCGACGACGAGGCCGGCAAGCCATTCACCTCCATCGAGGATGTGGATCGTGAAACCTACCTGGAGCTGGAAGTTCAGGGGCTGGCCCGTGCGGATGGGCCGGTGAAGCGTATCCCCACCACGCTGGGCCTGGCGCTGGCGCAGGTGCTGCGCGATCTCGTTCGCGCGGGCAAGCTGGAGCCGGCGGACAAGTGGCCGGATGGCTGGCGCTTCGTCGGTTCCGAGATCATCACCCTGCTGCGCGCGGCGCGGCGCGCCGGGCGCGTGGGTCCGCTGGGCGAGGAGGCGCTGCTGGAGCGTGGGCTGGCGGAGCACTACCGCGACCCGAAGAAGAAGACCGAAAGCGTGGTGCTGAGCGAGGCCGGGCGGCGGGTGCTGGACATCTATGACGCCATCGATCCGGAAATCGCCATTACGGCGGAGCTGGCCAACCACATCCGCAAGACCATGGAAGGACCCGCCGAATCGGCAAGGCTTTCCACCGGCTCGCATGAAGAGCACATGCTGGAGGGAATGCGGCTCATTTGTTACAGCGCGCCAAATTCCGACATCTACGCCTTCACGCCGCTGGGCCGGGCGGTGAAGAAGACGCTGGAGCTGGGCGGCTTCGCCACGGAAGGATATGCGCTTTCCGAGGAAATCCTGAAACTGCTGGCCGAGTGCGCCGATGGCGTGGAGCTGGAGCCGGAGGCCTACGTGCAGCTGGAGATGCTGGGCTACATCCGCGACATCGACGAGCTGCTGCCGGCCGGCGAGTGGGCGCTGGAGGTGTGGCGGCTGTGGCGGCTGCACGAAGAAGGCGAGGTGTGGACCTTCGCCATCGAGCACGAGGAAGCGGACGTGCTGAAGGCGATTGCCGCCATCGAGCAGAAGATGCAGGACAACCCCGAATACCGGCCCACCTTCGAGAACATCCGCCGCGAGATGATCGATCGCAAGACGGCGCAATACAAGGCGCTGCTGGAGCGTTACGGCCGGCGGCTGAAGGAAATGCCGGAGAAATTCCGCCAGATCGCCGAGAAGTTCACGGAAGCGAAGGACCTTGCCAGGTGGTATGACGAGAACTTCGAGCTGCGTGAGGCCCTGCTGGCGCTGGAATCGGTGCGGCTGGTGCACTCGGGTTGTGACGAGTCGGGACATACCCTCTACGAGGTGACCGACCTTGGCAAGAAGGTTTGCGCCGATCAGGAGCGCAACCATCGCGACGTGACCGGCACGGCGGTGAAGACCGTGACCATTTCCGAGAATACCTACGACGCGCCCGCCCGGCAGTGGTGGGACGAAGCACGCGCGCAGCAGATCGTGGGCTCCATGGAGGCTACCGAATCGGGCCGGATGTATGCGGAGCTGGCCAATACGGTGGAGCGCCTGCCGCTGCTGACGCGCTACGAGATGGAGGTGTTCCACCGCATACCGGAAAGGGGCATGACGGTGGACGAGGTTTACGAGGCGCTGAAGGACAAGCTGCCCGAAGAGCGCATCAAGTGGGCGCTGGAGAAGCTGGAGATGCGCCACCTCATCGATATCCTGCCCGATGGCAACGTGGTGGAGACGGAAGCGGGCGAAATCATGGACCGGGCGCTCGCCGGCGTGCCGGAGGGCTTTGGCAATCCGGTCAACCCGGTGGTCTATCGCCTGCTGAAGGCGTTGCGCGAGGTGGGCTCGCTCTACGTAAAGGAAAGGAAGGTGCGCATTCTGCCGCGCAACATCTCCGAGGCCATGAAGCGCTCCGGGCTGTCGAAGGAGGCCTTCGAAAATGCGCTGGAGCAGGCGCGCGTGGCGGGCCTTGTGGGGCGCAACAGCATCAACGAGGGCGGCCTGCTGCTGCTGGAGGCGGTGGAGAAGATGTCGCCGAAGCGCGAGCGGGCGTTTGCGACGTGAGCCGCGGCAGACGCGCTTGAGCGCGAAAGCCCCCGAGGCGTTCGTTTCGCTCGCATGAGTGGCCCGCCCCGATGCGCCGGGGCGGGCCATCTCTTTTGCGAAACCGCGCGCGGAGGCTTTGCCGTGGGTTCACTGGGGGAAGAAACGTCAGGCGTGATACCAAAATGCATGAAGGACCACCCACCGCCC
>JALVSR010000015.1 GCA_027024225.1 Hyphomicrobiales bacterium
TCTCAAATACGCATATCTGAGACCCTTGCCAGAATATGGCCTGAATGACTTGGAGCATAAATATTCCGGCTTCGCTTCCTGGAATGTCACCGATAGCCTGCGTGTGTTTGGCGGTTTGAACTACACGCTCGGCAAGGATTGGCGAGTGAGCCGGCAAATTGGTGTGGAATTCAAGTGCGACTGCCTCACCGCGAGCCTGATCTTGTCGGATAACATTTCCGACCGGGTGGGACCATTGGAAGACTTCACCATCGAACTGAGGGTGAAGCTCTATACCCTGGGAGAGGACAGCATCACCTTTGGTTCTGCACAAACCGATTGATGTTTCCTTCTCGTACGTTTTCTTTCGGCGCAAGCGCAGTGATTTCATGAAAAAGAGGCTCTTTCCCACTTTATGCCATGATCTCTCATCATACGAGCAAGCAGAACTGCATGCCAAAGGCCTGAAAAAATGATCATTCCTCACCTTGTCAGAAAGCTGCGCCTCATGACCGCCATGGTGTTTCTGGCGGCGTTCTGTCTCGTGGCGCTATCCGTGCCAGCGGCCCATGCAGTCAAGGTTCTGGTGGTGGTCAATGATCATCCCATCACGGACTTCGACGTAAACCAGCGGGTCAAGCTGTATCAGGTGCTGGGAATGCGTGGCAGTTCCGCTCAGATGCGCAAGCGCGCCTTGCAAGCCCTGATCGATGATGCCGTGCTGGAGGCCGAGGCGCGCCGCAAGGGGCTGCTCCCCGATGCCATCCAGATTGAAGGCGCCATCAAGAACATGGCCAGAAACATGGGGGGCATGGAAAAACTGAAAAGCGCCCTCAGGCGCAAGGGCCTGAGCATGGATCATGTGCGAGATTACATCCGCTCCCAGCTGATCTTCCGCGCCATTCTTGCCAGAAGCGGGCGCAGTCTGGACGCCAAGGTGAGCGAGGCGGAAGTGGAACGCCGAATGCGCAAGCTTCTTTCGGATCCGCGCCTGAAACCCATCACCATCTGGAGGTTGCGCCAGGTGGATTTGCCCGTGGAAAATGTCTCGCCGGTCATGCGCCAGCAGCTGATGATGGCCCGTGCCGTGGAAGCGCAGCAGATCATCCGGCGCTACAAGGGCTGCAAGACATTGCGCAAGGCGGCCGAAGGCATTTTCAACGTGCGGATTTCCAGGATGCTGGACGCCGACCCGCGTCGCCTGCCGCCACGGCTGAAAAAGGCCCTCAAGAAAGCGGGTACCCGCCGCCTGGTCGGCCCCATAGCCGGGCCGAAATCCGTTCAGCTCCTTGCCTTTTGTGGCATCCGCTCCATCAGGCCCAAATTGCCGGACAAGGCAAAGCTGAAAAGCCAGTTGCGGGCGGTCATTCGGCAGGAAAAGATAGAGCGCGAAGTGAAAAAGATCATGAAACCCTTGCGCCGCAAGGCGGTCATTGAATGGCGTACGAAGAGACCGTCGTGATCATGCCATTTCCCTTCGCCTGGAGCTGGCCCCGGCAACGGTGATGATGATGCCCGCGTCATTCTGGAAAAACACCACCCGAGGAACTTGGCGCGAAAATGCCGGAAAAATTCGTCAGCCGATTGCATCCAGGCGGGTTTTCGCCACATCACATGGTGTTTTCGTGATTTGCGTTCAATGATTGCAACGCGCCAGCCCGGAGCGGTGCATTCATTGAGACCGGATTTTGAAGCCAGTCCCTGAACTGCCCACTGGCTGTCGAAATGTTGGCTTGCGGATGCGGAGGGCTTTCGCCGCCAACGCACGGCCGCGCTTAGCAAACCGAAACGAGGGTCCTTCAGAAAAAATGCCCGCTGCGCGGGATCGGCGGGGCAGGGCGGCCCCGGCCAATGCCGGACGGCATGGAAACGAGAAACGGAAACGAACGGTCTGGTTGGGCCGCCGCCATCCAGGCCGATCAGTCGGCGGCCCCGGCTTTCTGGCGGGCCGCGATCTTCTCGGGATCCTCGGCGAGCATGGCCGAAACCACCGCCTCGGCGCACACCTCGCCATTCACCACTGCCTTGCAGTCGAACCAGTAGATGTTGCGCCGCCCCTTGATGGTTTTCACCTCGAACCGCACCGTGTCGCCGGGCACGACGGGCCGGCGAAAGCGGCATTTGTCGATGGAGACGAAATAGACGAGGGAATCGGCGGCCTTGATGCCCTTGTGCGCCAGCACCATCACGCCCGCCGTCTGCGCCATGGCCTCCAGCAGCAGAACGCCGGGAAACACGGGCTTGTCCGGAAAATGTCCCGCCAGAAAAGGTTCGGTGGCGGTGACATTCTTGATGCCCACGGCCGATTCTTCGCCGTTCATTTCTTCCACGCGATCAATCAGCAGCATGGGATAGCGATGCGGCAGGATTTCCATGATCCGCTGCACGTCCGCCGTGGGAAGCTCGTTTTTTTCTTTGGTCATGTCAGGCAATCGAAAAATGTGAATGGATATTGATGGCCAAGCCCCGTGCGTGAAATATCAGAAGCGGGTGCCCACGCCAAACTGTACAAGCTCGTCCTTGTCCCAGTCAGCCTTTTTCAGGGCATAGGCCACATCCAGGCGCAGCGGCCCCAGAGGCGAGCGCCACAGAATGCCCGCGCCCACCGCCCAACGGAGCTTCGCCGCGTCATATATGGTCACTCCGGGATAATCCTTCTTCACGCCGAAGACGGTGCCGAAGTCGGTGAACACCGCGCCGGTGACTCCCAGCTCTTCCGGCAGCCCCAGCGGGAACATCACCTCCAGCGTCCCGATGGCGTAGGTTTCGCCGCCCAGGTAATTGTCCTTGTCATCACGCGGCCCCACGCCGGCCACCTCGAAGCCGCGGAACGAGGGCCCACCCATGCTGAAGCGGTCATTGGTACGCAGGCTGTCGCCACCCCACGCGCGGACGTGTCCGCCCGTTCCCTTCAGCTTCAGGGTCACGCCGTCGAAGAACAGGGGCATGAAGTAATAGGCCGCCAGTTCGGCACGCACATATTTCACGTCGCCCCCCAGCCCGGCCATGTCGAGCGAGGCCTGCACCCGGAAACCGGAAGTCGGCTCGGCCGGATTGTCCAGGTTGTCGAAGACATAGGTGCCGCCCAGCGTCGAAATCAGATCCTTGCCCAGCGAGTCGCAGATGGCCGGCGCATAGTCCGGATTTGCGCTCCCGCCGATGATGGGCGAACATACGTCCTTGCCGCTTTTCGCCTTCGTGTCGCGATAGGTCAGGCGGTAATGCGTATAAAGCGTCTGGTAGTCATCCAGCGGAAAAATTCCCCGCAGTCCAAAGCCCACCTGGTTGGTGCGGTAATTCGATTCATCGGCCATGTCCGTGCGGTTGCCGAACAGGTCGATGCCGGCGGCCATGTTGTAGCCCAGGAAGTAGGGCTCCGTGTAGCTCAGGTCCACCGACTGGCGCTTGAACGACAGCGAGGTTTTCAGCTTCACTTCCCGCCCGGTGCCCATGAGGTTGCGTTCGGTAATTTCCACCGATGCCACGGGCCCATTTTCCAGGGTGGAAAAACCCACCGAGGCGTGCAGGCTGCCGGTGGATTTCTCTTCCACCTCCAGGATCAGCACCAGCCGGTCCGGTGCGCTGCCGGGCACTTCACGGAAATTGATTTTGCTGAAGAAATCCAGCGCCGTCAGACGCCGCCGCGCCCGCTCGATCAGCACGCGGTTGTAGGCGTCGCCTTCGGCCAGGCGCAGCTCGCGACGAATGACCTCGTCGCGCGTGCGCGTGTTGCCCACGATCTCGATGCGTTCGATGTAAACCCGTGGGCCTTCCTCGACCTTGTAAACGATGTCCAGCGTCTGGTTTTCCGGATTGCGGACGATCTCCGGCCGCACCGCCGCAAAGGCGTAACCGGCGCGCGCCGCCTCCAGCGTCATTTTCTCGACGCTCTTGTCCACCTCCGCCGCGTTGAAGATTTCGCCCGGCCTGGTTTCCACCAGGCGCTCCACTTTTTGCGGATCGAGCTCCGTTGCCGAGGCGTCTATCTGCACCTGCCCCACCTTGTACAGCGGGCCTTCATCGATGTGGAAGGTGATGATGAAGCTCTCGCCATCCGGCGCCAGCTCGGCGTCGGCCGAAAGAATTTGCACATCGGCAAACCCGTGTTGCAGGTAGAAGCGGCGCAGCAGCTCCTTGTCGTAGGCAATGCGGTCCGGATCATAACGATCGGCGGTGGAGAAGAACTTCCACCAGGTGTCCTCCTCCGAAGTGATGACGCTCTTCAGCTTGCTGTCGGAGAAAGCCTTGTTGCCGACGAAGCGGATGGAGGTAATGCGGGTTTCCTTGCCCTCGTTGATCTTGAAGATCAGGTCCACCGTGTTGTTGCCGCGCTCGATGATCTGCGGCTCCACCTGCACATTGTAGTAGCCGGCGCGACGGTAGACATTGATGATGCGGTCCACGTCCGCCTGCACCCGCGCCCGGGTGAGCATGGCGCGGTCATGCAGCTGGATTTCCTTGGCCAGGTCCTTGTCGGAGATCTCGTCGTTGCCCTCGAAGCGCACGCGCGCGATCATGGGATTTTCCACCACGCGCACCACGAGGGTATTGCCGCGGCGCTGGATCTGCACGTCGCGAAACAGCCCGGTCTGGAACAGCGCCTTCAGCGAGGCGTCGATGGCCGCGGGATCAAAACGGTCTCCGGGGCGCAGTTGCAGGTAGGAGAGGATGGCCTCCGGCTCCACTCGTTGCGCGCCTTCCACCACGATCTTGCGTACCACCTGCGCATGCGCGGCGGTGGAAAAGGCCACGGTGCTCGCCACCGTGGGCACGGCAAGAATCAGCGCCAGCGCCAGCCGGCTGACAACGGCACGCGCACGAATATTTTTTTTCTTGTTGTTTTCAGGCATGTAACGTCGCCTTTCCGCTGGATCCATGTCCGGCGGCCCCGAAATGGCGGCCGAATCCCCTCGCTTCTTACACAGGCTTTTTAGGGCCTTTTCATGGCCGATTCAATTCATGCAGGCCAAATTTTTAGAGATTCGATTTACAGAAACTTAAAACCCGAAAGGCGGCGACGAGACGGAAATGGTGGGCGGACCAAGAGCCCGCCCACCATTTTTCGGTCCGAGAATTCAGCGCGAAAAGAGATGCATGAGATCGTTGAAGGTGGCGAATAGCATCAGCCCCAGGATGAAGGCGATGCCGATGCGAAAGCCGAACTCCTGGGCGCTTTCGCTGAGCGGCTTTCCGCGAATGGCCTCGATGGCATAGTAGAGCAGGTGGCCGCCATCCAGCATCGGCACGGGAAACAGGTTGATGAGCCCGATGCTGACCGAGAGCACCGCCGCCAGCTGCAGCAGCAGCAGAAACGAGGCTTGCGCCGCCTTCTGCGACATCTGCGCGATGCGGATGGGGCCGGCCAGCTGGTCCGTCGTCTGATGGCCCACCACCATCTCCTTGAGGAAGGTCATGGTGCCGGTGACAATCTGCCAGGTGGACTTGGCGCCAAGCGCCAGCGCCTCCAGGGGGGCCTTCCGTTCGAACCGCACGCCGGACTTTGCGTCGTGCACCACGCCAAGGAAGCCCACCCTTATCTTGCCGCCGATGCCATCCGGTCGCTCCCGCACCCCCAGCTTCACCTTCAGCGTCAGCAGCTTCTCGCCGCGCTTGACCGTCACGGTGATCTCTCTGCCCGGGCGCAACGCCACGATGCGGCTGATATCCAGGAAATTGTCCACCTTTTCGCCTTCGATGGCGACGATGCGGTCGCCCGGCTTGATGCCGGCCTTTTCGGCGGGCGAGTTTTCCATCACCTGGCCAACCACCGGCTCCATAACCACCTCGCCCGCGACCATGTACAGGCCGGCGAATATGAAAATGGCCAGGATGAAATTGGCGATGGGCCCGGCCGCCACGATGAGCGCCCGTTGCCACAGCGGTTTGCTGCGGAAACTGCCGGGCATGGCCGCAGCCTCTTCGCCGGCGGGCGATGCGGATGCGGCATCCTCGTCATCGATGAATTTCACGTAGCCGCCCAGGGGCAGCCAGCCGATCTTCCAGCGCGTGCCGTGTTTGTCCGTCCAGCCGATGATCTCGCGGCCAAAGCCGATGGAGAAGCTCGCCACCCGCACGCCAAAGTAACGGGCCACCAGGAAATGACCGAGCTCGTGGAAAAACACGATGATGGTCATCACCAGCAGGAAGGGTGCGAGAAACGAGATCATGCTCCACAGGGAGCTGAACGGATCGAGAGGCAGAAAGTCCATGAGCAGGGCTCCGTCTTGCTTCGTTGGCCGATACCGACAGAATGGCTTCCAGGGCCTTGTCCCCGGCACAGGCCCACCAAGGCTTCATCTGCCTGCTGGAATATAAATGATCGCACGGCCAGAATAAGACAATAGTGAAAAAAGGGTTACGATCTCGTATCCATAGGAAACAGCGCCACTTTTTCCATCGTGTGGATATGCGGGCCGCAGCCGGTTCAGGCTCCTTCGGCCAGCTCCCGCGCCAGCTTGCGGCCAAGGGCGTCCGCCGCCCGCACGTCATCCAGCGAGCCCAGTGGCGCGATGGCACCTCGCCGTTCCGCCGCTTCCAGCACCCGCGCCACCAGCGGCACGATGTCGGTGAACTTCAGCTTGCGCGCTAGGAAGGCCGCCACCGCCACTTCATTGGCCGCATTCAGGATGGCCCCGGCGGAGCCACCTCGCCGCAGCGTTTCCAGCGCCAGCTTTGGCGCTGGAAAGCGCGCCTCGTTGATGGGCTCGAACGTGAGCTGCCCCAGCGCCGTCAGGTCCAGCCGCGCCACGTTTGTCGGCAGGCGTTCCGGCCAGGCCAGCGCCACGGCGATGGGCGTGCGCATGTCCGGCGTGCCCAATTGCGCCAGCACCGAGCCATCGGCATAGGCCACCAGCGAGTGCACGATGGATTGCGGGTGAATGATGGCGTCCAGCTGTTCCGTGGTCACGGGGTAGAGATGATAGGCCTCCATCAGCTCCAGCCCCTTGTTCATGAGCGTGGCCGAATCGATGGTCACCTTCGCCCCCATGTCCCAGTTGGGATGCTTGAGCGCTTCTTCGGGGGTGACGTCTTCCAGCGTCTCCATCGGCCGGGTGCGAAACGGTCCGCCGGAAGCGGTCAGGATGACCTTTTCGATGGAGGCGGCGTTGTCGCGTTCGAAGCATTGCATGATGGCGTTGTGCTCCGAATCCACTGGCACCACGGCCACGCCGCATTTCCGTGCGCGGGCCATGAACAGCTCACCGGCCGACACCAGGCACTCCTTGTTCGCCAGCAGGATGGTATTGCCTGCTTCCACCGCCGCCAGCGTTGGCTCGAGCCCCGCCACCCCCACGATGGCCGCCATCACCTGGTCGACCGGGCACGAGGCCGCCTCCTTCACGGCCTGCGGTCCGGCCGCCACCTCCACGCCGGTGCCCGCCAGTGCGTCCTTCAGCTCATGATAGCGGTCCGGATCGGCCGTCACCGCCAGCCTGGCGCCAAACTCGCGCGCATCCGCGGCCAATTGCGCCACGTTGGCGTTGGCCACCAGCGCCTCCACCCGGAAAACATCACGATGCTGGCGCACCACGTCCAGCG
The DNA here is from genome assembly GCA_027024225.1 of Hyphomicrobiales bacterium. GTDB lineage: Bacteria > Pseudomonadota > Alphaproteobacteria > Rhizobiales > Aestuariivirgaceae > Thermopetrobacter. The sequence continues at coordinate 7,519 of JALVSR010000015.1, forward strand.
TGGACTGGCCAATGGATCCGGTGGCGCCGAGAATGGTCAGCCGCTTGCTCATGACCACCCCCACAGCCTGAACAATCCACACCCCGCCTCCCGCAACGAGCCGGTGGCCAGAAGGCCCAGCAGCAGCGCCAGCATGGCCGCCGCAGCCAGCCCGTCCACCCGGTCCAGAATGCCGCCGTGGCCGGGAATGAGCGTGCCGGAATCCTTGCACCCGAACCGCCGTTTCATGGCGCTTTCATACAGGTCGCCGAACTGCTCGAAGCCCCCCAGCAGCGCGCCGACGATGGCCAGCGGCAGGGCCAGCCCACCGCCCAGGAACAGCCCAAATCCCAGTCCCGCCAGCGCACCGCCGGCCACCGCGCCAAAAAAGCCGCTCCAGGTTTTTTTCGGCGAGATGCGTGGCGCGAATTTCGGTCCGCCCAGCGCCCGCCCGGTGAAATAGGCCATGCTGTCCGCCGCCCAGATGACCGCGAACAGGAAGAATACCGCGTGCAGGCCGCATTCGGGCGTATTGCGCAAGGCCACCAGCGCGAAAACCGACAGCGCGATGTAGGGCGCGCCCGTGACGTGGTGAATGGTGAACCCCGCCTTCGCCTGTGCCGTCAGCGCCAGCGATGCCAGCCAGGCCAGCCCGGCGCTCAGCGCCAGCAGCGCCAGCGCCGCATCGCCGCCCGGCGTGCTTCCGGCTGCGGCGGCCAGCGCAGCGCTCACGCCGGCAATGGCATGCAGCAGAAACTGGGCCATGTCACCCTCGTGCACGATGTTGACCCATTCTCGCGCCATGAGCAGCGCCGCGGCCAGCATCATCAGCACGAACCACAAGCCACCCGCCCAGGTGACCAGCAACACCAGCGGCGCCAGCACCAGCGCCGCGACAATGCGCAGGCGCAGCTCCTGCGCGCCTTTCGCCGGGGATGTGGGAGGGGTGGTCTGCATGACGTGGGTCCGGCCTAGCGTTCCGCCACCTTGCGCGTCCGGCGCTCTCCCAGGCCGCCAAAACGCCGTTCGCGCCGGGCGAAGTCTAGCAATGCCCGCTGAAACGAAAGTTCGTCGAAGTCCGGCCAGTATTCCGGCAGGAACACCATCTCGGCATAGGCGCTCTGCCACAACAGGAAATTGGACAGGCGCTTTTCATCCCCGGTGCGGATGATCATGTCGGGATCGGGCAGGTCGGGCGCATACAGGTGCCTGCCGATCAGCTCCGGCGTGATGTCTTGCGGGGCGATATCGCCGCGCACGGCCTGTTCCGCCAGCTTGCGTGCGGCTTCGGCGATCTCCTGCCGTCCACCATAGTTGAAGGCCACCGCCAGCGTCAGACCCGTGTTGTCCGACGTCAGCCGTTCCGCGTAGGTCAACAGGGCCACGATATCCTCGCCCAGCCCCTCGCGCGAACCGATGATGCGGATGCGCACGTTGCGCCGATGCAGGTCCATCACGTCCCTTTCCACGAACTGCCGCAGCAGGGAGAACAGGTAATCCACCTCCGAACGCGGACGTGACCAGTTTTCCGACGAGAAGGAATAGATGGTCAGCACCTCCACGCCGAAATGATCCGCCGCGCGCACGGCGCGGCGCACCGCGTCCATCCCGGCCCTGTGGCCCATGGAGCGCGGCATCCCCCGCGCCCGCGCCCAGCGCCCGTTGCCATCCATGATGATGGCGACGTGGCGCGGCAGTGTGCCGATCGCGCTGGCGGGCAGCAGATGTTCTGTCAGGTCACGCCTTGGCATCGGAAAAGCCACTCCTGCGCACAGGCCATGGCTGGAACCGCGATGGCCTCGGGTCATGCCGTCCACGGACGCCGGCCGTCAGACCTGCATGATCTCCGCATCCTTCTTTTCGAGCAGTTCATCGATTTCCTTGATGAACCTGTCGGTCAGCTTCTGCACCTCGTCGGCCAGCCGTCGGGCCTCGTCTTCGCTGATCTCATGGGCCTTTTCGGCTTTTTTCAGGGCTTCCATGCCATCGCGCCGCACGTTGCGCACCGCCACACGCGCCTGCTCGGCATATTGATGCGCCACGCGCGACAGCTCCTTGCGACGCTCGGCCGAAAGCTCCGGAATGGGCACGCGGATGACGTTGCCCTGCGTCTGCGGGTTCAGCCCCAGGCCGGATTCGCGAATGGCCTTTTCCACCATCTGCACCAGCGACTGGTCCCACACCTGCACTGAAAGCAGCCGCGGCTCCGGCACGGTGATGGCCGCCACCTGGTTGAGCGGCATCTTGCTGCCATAGGCGTCCACCTGCACCGGCTCCAGCAGCGAGGCGGAGGCGCGCCCCGTGCGCAACCCGGCGAATTCTTCCTTCAGGACCTTCACCGCACCTTCCATGCGCCGTTTCAGGTCCTTCATGTCCACAGGGTCGGTATCCGGCATGGCTTGCTCTCTCCCGTGTTGTCCATCGTCGTGTTGCCGTCGATCCGCAATGCTGGGCCCCGGCCCGGGACTGCCGGCCCGGCACGGGCACGTGCAGGAAATGCTCAAGGAATTACGGTGGTGAATGTGCCTTCACCACGCAAGACCTTCAACAGCGCCCCCTCTTCGCGGATGGAGAATACGACAAGCGGAATGGAATTGTCACGCGCCAGCGCCACCGCCGCGGCGTCCATGATTTTCAGATTGCGCCGCAGCACCTCGTCGTAGGATATGGTGTCGAAGCGCTCGGCGTTTGGATTGGTCTTCGGATCGTCGCTGTAAATTCCGTCCACGCTGGTGCCCTTGAACAGGGCCTGGCATTTCGTTTCCGCCGCCTTCAGCGCCGCGCCGGTGTCGGTGGTGAAGAAGGGATTGCCCGTGCCGCCGGCGAACAGCACCACCCTGCCCGCCTCCAGGTGCTTCCAGGCGCGCTGCCGCGTGAAGGGTTCGCACACCGTGGGCATGGGCACCGCCGACATTACCCTCGCTTCCACGCCGATGTTCTTCAATGCGTTTTCCATGGCCAGCGCGTTCATTACCGTGGCCAGCATGCCCATGAAGTCGGCGCTGGTGCGTTCCATGCCCTTTGCGGCGTCGGACACCCCGCGGAAGATGTTGCCGCCGCCGATGACCAGGCCGATCTGCACGCCGGCGCGCCAGACATCGGCGATTTCGCCGGCCACCCGGCCCACCATGTCCATGTCCAGGCCAAAGGACTTGCTGCCCATCAGGGCCTCGCCGGAAATCTTCAGCAGAATGCGCCGATAACGCGTTTTTTCGCCGTCATTGCCCATGTGAAAACCCCTTGCGCGGCCTGGCCGTCTCGCCGATGCGGACTTTCGGCCCGTGGCGGAGACACGCCTGGCGGAAAATTGCCCACCGAAGTGCAGTCATTAAGTAAAAGACGGGACGGGTCAATCCTTGTCGTCCCCGTGCTCGCTTTTCCTCGACGCTCCTTCGGCATCTTCCGCGGCCGTGTCGGCTTCTTCCAGATACATCTCCAGCGGCGGTTCGTCTTCCATCTCCGGCGCCGGAAACAGATCCTCCGCCTCGTCTTCGTCCAGCACCGATTCCGCATCCGCGTTCGGCAACTGGAAATCCGGCGGAATGTCCGCATCCAGCAGCCCCGCGCCCTTCAGCTCACGCAGGCCCGGCAAATCGTCGATCTTCTCCAGCCCGAAGTGGCTCAGGAACTCTTCCGTGGTGCCATAGGTCACGGGGCGGCCGGGGCTTTGCCGGCGCCCGCGGATTTTCACCCAGCCCGCTTCCATCAGGGTGTCCAGCGTGCCTTTCGAGATGGCCACGCCGCGGATGTCCTCGATCTCCGCTCTCGTCACCGGCTGATGGTAGGCGATGATGGCCAGCGTCTCCAGGGCTGCGCGTGACAGGCGCCGGGGCTGCGCCTCCTCGCGTTTCAGCAGCCAGCGCAGGTCTTCCGCCGTGCGCAACTGCCATTTGCCCGCCACCCGCACCAGATTCACGCCACGCTCGGCGTAGTCCGCCCGCAGGTCTTCCAGCAGGCCGCGCACATCGGCGTGTGCGGGCAGGGCGCTGGCCAGATCCTCTTCGGACAACGGCTCCGGCGCGGCGAACAGCAGCGCCTCCACGATGCGCCGTTGCTGCGCCGCGTCGGGCAGCCCCGCGGGGGCCGCGGGCGCATCCTCCCGAGTGGTTCCGCCACCCTCGATGATCTGAAATGGCACAACCCTGCCTTTGGCCTCGCTCATGATGCTCTCTCCCACTGCCTTCACATGGCCCGGATTTGCCAAGGGGGCGTCATGAATCGCCGGCCGAGGCCACCCGTGCCCGTGCGTATAGCGGAGCCAGCGGCGCATCCTGCATCAGCTCCACCCGGCCCTCGCGCGCCAGCTCCAGCACGGCGGCGAAACCCGAGGCCAGCGCCGAACGCCGCATGCCCTCGTCGGGCAGGGCCGCGGCGACGATCTCGTCCAGCGCCCGCCAGTCGGCCAGCTTCGGCACCACTTCCTCCAGCGCTTCCCGCACCTCGTGAATGGGCCACACCGGCGCCGGCGTGAAATGATATTCGCGCTGCGCCGCCTGGCGTTTCACGATGTTGGCATAGGCGGAAAGAAGATCGACGATATTGTCCTCATAGGCCGGTTGCCGGCACACCACCACCGGCTCCGGCTGTCCGCGCGCATGCACGTCCAGCCCCAGGCGCGGCCGCAACATGAGCTGCCGCGCCGCCTCGCGCATGGCCTCCAGCCGCTTCAGCCGAAAGGCCAGCCGCGCGGCCATTTCCTCCGCGTCCGGCAGCTCTTCCTCTTCCGGTGGCGTGGGCAGCAGCAGGCGCGACTTGAGCAACGTCAGCCATGCCGCCATCACCAGCCAGGCCGCCGCCAGCTCCAGCTTCAGTCGCCGCGCGGCGCGGATGACGGCCAGATACTGCTCCACCAGCTCCAGCACGGAAATCTCGGTAAGGTCCACCTTCTGCCTGCGCGCCAGCTCCAGCAGCAGATCCAGCGGCCCTTCATAGGATTTCAGCTTCAGGATGAAGGCCTCTTCATCGCCGGGCATGATGCCGCCGGTGGTGTCTGGCAGGGACGTGAGGACGGACTTTTCCACACTCCCGGTCGCGGGAGCGTCCACGGCTCCATCATCCGGCCAGCCGTCATGATCCTCGGTCGAACCTGCGCTGGAAGGATTTTCCCTCTCGTCACCGGTCATGAAGAAGCGCCATATCCTGTGTGATTCGCTATTCGGAATTGTGGGGCACGGCGCAACCGGGCACAAGCTCCCGGTGGACCGCTGGGGAAAACGGGCCCTCCACATGTTCTGCCGCGGGCGCATCTTCACCTGGCGCAGGCCCGTGGCCGAGCGGACGAGGCCGGGGATGCGTCACCCCATGGCGCGCAAGAGTTCGAGGCAGGCTTCGGCTTCCTCCGCCGAAGGGGCCATACCCTGGGCCGCCATGGCCTTTGTGGCCGCCTCGGCCCGTTGCAGGGCCATGCCGGAAAGGGCGGGGCAGACGGCGGCCACGGTGCGCATTTCCTCCAGCTCGCCGGAACAATGCAGAACCACGTCGCACCCCGCCGCCAGCGCCGCTTCCGCCCGTGCCGCCAGCGGCCCGTCCAGCGCCTCCATGTTCAGGTCATCGCTCATCAACAGCCCGGCGAAACCGATTTCGCCCCGAATGATGTCGTCGATGACCACCCTTGAAGTGGTGGCGGGGTTGCGATCATCCAGGGCGGCGTAGACCACATGCGCGGTCATGGCCATGGGCGTGTCCGCCAAAGCGGCGAAGGGCAGAAAGTCGTGCGAACGCAGTTCCTCCAGTGATGCGTCCACCACCGGCAGCTCCTTGTGGCTGTCCGCCCGTGCCCGGCCATGCCCCGGAATGTGCTTGATGACCGGAGCCACGCCCGCAGCCTTCAGCCCCGCCACCGCGGCCCGCGCCAGCAGCGCCGCCACCTGCGGCTCGTCAGCGTAGGCTCTGTCGCCGATGATATCGTGGCTGCCCGCCACCGGCACGTCCAGCACCGGCAGGCAGTCGGCATTGATGCCCAGGGTTGCCAGGTCGCGCCCCAGCAGCCAGGTAACGGCCCGCGCCGCGCGCAACGCCACCAGCGGATCGCGCCGCCACAGCGCGCCAAGGCTGGCCGTCGGCGGATAGTCACGCCAGTGTGGCGGCCTCAGGCGTTGAACGCGCCCCCCTTCCTGATCGATGAAAACCGGCGCATCCTCGCGGCCCACCAGTGTGCGGAATTCCGCCACCAGGGCCCGCACCTGGTCCGGGTTTTCCACGTTGCGCGCGAACAGGATCAGGCCGAAGGGCCTTTCTTCTGCGAAGAAAGCGCGCTCCTCCTCCCGCAGGGTGGTATCGGCGCAACTGCAGATGAGAGCCTTCATGAGCGTCCGTGATGTTGGGGAAGGAATGATAATGATGTGGTGAAGCGGGGGAGCCCCTCACCCATGTCAGGTTCATTTGCGGATGAGACAGTCCGGCTCACCCCGCGCGATGAGCTGCTGGCAGAGCCTGGACGCCTGCTGGCGAGAGGGCAGGGGACCGATGCTGAGCCGGTAGAACGTGCCGGCGTCCCCCAGGTTCTTCCGGGTGATGATGGGCTTGAGACCGCCAAGGATACGGCCATGTTTGGCGCGAATGCGCTGCCACGCGCGCAAGGCGTCCTGCTGCGAGCGAAAGGCGGCCAGCTGCACCTTGTAGCCGCCACCCGCCACACGCTGCGCCGTGGCGCCCGGCGCACGGCCAATGGAGGCCACCCGCCGCGGTGGGCGTGCGCTCGCGGTGATTTTCGTCGGCGTGCGAGAGGAGGACAGGGCGGCGCGAGCGGGCTTGTTCGGGGCCCCCGCCTGCTTGACCTTTACCTGCTTGAAATTCGCCCGCTTACGAGGTGTCACAGGGGGCTGCGGGGCGGACAGGAAAGGTTGGCCGCGGACAATGCCGCGCCTGTTGGCCGGCGTCAACGTGGATGCGCGCCCGGCGGAGGGCTGGGGCGTTGTCAGCGGGATGGCGCCCGGCAGGGCGATGGGGCCGCGAGAGGAAGTGTTGCGTGTGCGCGTGCCGCGAGAAGCCACCTCCACCGGCTGCGACCTTGCCTTCGCTTTGGGCCTCGCCTTGGGTTTCGGCTCGGGCCTGCGCGCGGCAGACGCCGTCGCTACACTTTTTTTCGCGCCAATCGTTCTGGCCATCCGTTTCGTGGATGTCTTTTGCCCTTTCGCCATCGCCTGGCCAGCCGTTTCCCGGTTCGCCTGCCGGGCCGGCTTGTTGGAAACGGCAAGGCGCGGCGCGTTGGCCGCCTTCCTCTTGGCGGCCTCGGTCATTCCTTTCGCGCCGGAGCCGGAAGAGGCGGAGCCCACGGGTCCGGCCTCCCTGGTCTGGTCATCGACCCGGGGCAGGGCGATGCCGGTGGCTCCGGCCACCTTGCGGGCCTTGTTCCTGTCAGCGTCGGCATCTTCGGAGGGCTTTTCGCCCGAGGAGGCGAAGGCTCGCACCGCCCGGCTCAATTCGTCGTCTCCCGCGGCGATGGCTTCCCCGGCCTCATCCTTGCCGTTGACGGGCCTGGTGCCGGGTTCCTTCGCCACGGTGGAGGGCGTGGCGCCATTCGACCGGCTTTCACTCCCGCCGGCATCACCGCTGGCGGGCGCGATGGTGGTCCTTTCATTGCCGGCGGTGCGAAAATCGCGCTCGTCCCCTTGCTCCGGAGAAGGCGGAGCGGATTTCGTTTTCCCCTGGTCGTCACCCAGCGACGGAGGCGGGGGCAGGGGTGGTGGCAGAGGCGTGCTTTGCGGTTCTTGCACCGGTGGCGACGCGGAGGGCTGTGGCGGTTTCGTCTTCGGCGCGTTCTCATCGATGATCCGGTCATAGATGAGCTTGCGCCGCACCGGCGCCGGTTCTCCGGAAGCGCCGCTTTCGGGCTTCACCTTGGCCGGCTTGGCCGGCGGGTTGATGACCGGCACCTGTTGCCGGGTGGCCTGGCGTTCCCTTTCGCCCCTGTTGCCGAAGAAGACGAATACGGCCGCCGCCGCCAGCGCCGCGATGAGCACGAAAATCGCGGCGACGAGGATCATGGAATTCTTGCGCGGCCTTTCGTCCAGCTGCTCCAGTTCCGTGTAGACGTCATGCTCACCGGCGTGAGTGGCGGCGTATTCCGCCTCCGCTCCTTGCAGGTCCTGGGCGCCATGCGGGGCATGGTGCGCATCGTGCACGCCCTCCACGCCGTGCATCTGCGTCTGTCCGCCGGGTATGGCCTGGTCCAGCAAATCGGCGCCAGGCGCCAGAGAGGATGAGGACTCCGGGCCGAAGTGCGCGGGCCCCTGCGCAATGTCGGGCCTGTGCATGTCCGCATGCAGGTCCCGCTCCGGCGCACCGGGAGAATGCGCTTCCACCTCCGGCGCATGGAGCGGACTGGACGGCGCGGGAGGCCCCGCGAAACCGGCGCCCGCGGTGCTTGCGGCGCCGCCGGTGGAGGAAATGGCCCGGTCTTGCGCTCTCGCGCCCGCGGCTTCATCGGCGCCGGGCTTGGCGAACGTGGAAGAAATTTTTTCACCGCTTTCCGCTGGCGGCGTTTCGGGCTCATGCACGTGCGCCGCTGCTCCGAAGCCCGCCGCACCGGGTACGCGCTCCTTGGGCGCATGTTCGGGCGCAGGCGTATCGGAAAGCCCCACGCCCTTCTTCTCCCAGCTCGTCGCGTCCTTGCTCAGCCGCGGGGATGGCGCGGAGGCAGACGGCTCCGCCGCGGCGTCGCCGCCTCGCCGGCTGATGAGCCGCTCCGCGGCCTCGCGCTGCGCGCGCAGACGTTCTGCGAAATTCTGCACATCCATGTTGGCGGCCCCGGCGAAAACATCCGTGCTGCCGCCTTCCTTCTCGGCCGCCGGGCTGGAGACGGATTGTGTCGGCCTGCGCGGCCCCACAGCCGGCGCCGCTCCCCCCTGCGAGAGGCGGGGGCTGGGGCCATGCCCCTTGTCGGGAACGCCGCTGCCGGCCATCTTCGCGGGAGAGGTGCGTGGCGGCGCCTTCGGTGTGGCTGCCGGCCGTGGCCCAAGCGGAGGTTTGTTGTCCGGCGCGCTCGTGCCGCGCAATGGTGGCGGTGGCGGCGCCGGCCTTGCTCCGCTCTTGCCCGCACCAGCGGCAGGCGGACGCACCGGCCCCGGCATGCGTGGCGGCCTGGGCACGGGCTTGGCGCCCGGCTTGACCGCCTTGCCCGCTCCCGGTCCGGCAAGCCCCACCGGGCCGCGCGGCGGCGGGGGTGGCGGGGGCACCCGTCCGGTCAGGCGTTTGCGGGCGTCCGCCGTCTTGTCTCCCGGCGCTTTCCCGGGAGGTCTTGGCGGCATTGTCATGGGTTTTTTCTTGTCATCGTCCGCCATGTTTTCCTGTCTTCCGGATGGCAGTTGATATTGTCGAAGGCGGTCACATTTCTTCCACCGGGCGCACGCCCAGGATGCGCAGGCCATTGCGCAGGCAGTGCCGCACCACGCGCAGCATGCCCAGCCGCGCCTTGCTCAGCTCCGACTGGTTGGGCAGAATGAACCGCAATTGTGGATTTTCCTTGCCCTTGTTCCACAGGGCGTGAAAGTCCGCCGCCAGGTCCATCAGGTAAAAAGCCACCCGGTGCGGTTCATGCACGCTCGCCGCCGCCTCCAGCATCCGGGGATATTCTCCGGCCCGCCGTATCAGCATCCGCTCTGCCTCATCTTCGAGCAGCTCCCATCTTATCGTTTCTGCGGCGGGCCGCAAGATGCTTTCATCCAGCTCCTCCGCGGCATTGCGAAACACCGAGCAGATGCGCGCGTGCGCGTATTGCACGTAGAAAACGGGATTGTCCTTCGACTGCTCCTTCACCTTCTCGAAGTCGAAATCCAGCGGCGCGTCGTTGGAGCGGGTCAGCATCATGAAGCGCACCACGTCCGCGCCCACCTCGTCCACCACTTCGCGCATGGTGATGAAGTCGCCCGCGCGCTTGGACATCTTCACCGGCTCGCCGCCGCGGAACAGCCGCACCAGCTGGCACAGCCGCGCGATCAGCTCCACCTTGCCATCCGACAATGCCGCGTTGGCCGCCTGCAGGCGCTTCACATAGCCGCCGTGATCCGCCCCCAGCACGTAAACCAGCTGGTTGTATCCGCGCCGGAGCTTTTCGCGGATGTAGGCCACGTCGGCCGCGAAATAGGTGTAGCGGCCGTCCGATTTCTTCAGCGGCCGGTCGATGTCGTCGCCAAACGCGGTGGACCTGAACAACAGCTGCTCGCGTGGCTCCCAGTCCTCCGGCGGCTTGCCCTTCGGGGGCGGCAACTGGCCGACATACACCAGCCCCTTTTCCTGGAGCTCGCGGATGGTTTCCTCGATGGCGCCCGATTCGTGCAGGCTGCGCTCCGAAAAGAACACCTCGTGCGTAATCCCCAGCGCCGCCAGATCCTCGCGGATCAGCTCCATCATCTTCTCGATGGCGAAATCGCGCACCAGCGGCAGCCATTCCTCTTCCGGTTTGTTTAGCAGCTCCTTGCCGTATCTCTCCGCCAGCGCAGCGCCCACGGGCTTGAGATATTCGCCCGGGTACAGTCCGGGCGGGATGTCGCCGATGTCCTCGCCCAGCGCCTCGCGGTAGCGCAGATACACCGAGCGCGCCAGCACGTCCACCTGCGCGCCCGCGTCGTTGATGTAGTATTCGCGCGTGACCGCGTGCCCCGTTTCCTCCAGCAGGTTGGCCAGCGCGTCACCGAACACCGCCCCGCGCGTGTGCCCCACGTGCAACGGGCCGGTGGGGTTGGCCGAAACGTATTCCACGTTCACCTTCCTGTTCGCGCCCAGCGTGGAGCGGCCATAGGCATCGCCCAGCTTTAGCACGGCGTTCATCAGCCGCGCCCAGAAGGCCCCGGCCAGGCGCATGTTGATGAACCCCGGCCCGGCGATTTCCACTGTCTCGATATCAGGGTCCTCTCGCAGCTTTTCCGCGATGCGCTGGGCCAAGTCCCGCGGCTTCGTCTTCGCCTGCCTGGCCAGCACCATGGCGGCGTTGGTGGTCACCTCGCCATGCGCGGGGTCGCGCGGCGGCTCCACCTTCACGTTGGAAATGTCGGCCTCCGCCGGCAGGACACCCTCGTTCTTCAGCGCCTCCAGCGCGGCTTTCACCTTCTCGGTGATGTCGTGAAACAGGTTCATGATCGTCGTTTTCCCGCCCGTTCGATATCCGGTTTCTGAAGCACCGTGGACTGCCTGCAAGCGGCCTACCTGAACCACGGGTCTAGGTCAAACAGCTTGCGATGTTGCTGCAGGGCGTAGCGGTCTGTCATGCCGGCGATGAAGTCGCACACCTGCCGGGGGAACTCCGATTCGGGCCGGGTCATGGCCACCTCGCGCCAGTTTTCCGGCAGGCGCGAGGGGTCTTCCATGTAGGCGCTGAACAGGTCGGCGAGGATTTTCTGCGCCCGGCGCATGGCGTCCATCACCCGCTCGTGCCGGTAGACCCGGCGCATAAGGAAGCGTTGCACCACCCGCACGTTCTCCGCCATCTGGTCGGAAAAGCACACCAGCGCACGCCCCATGCGCCGCACGTCGTCGGTGCTGGCGGGGCGGAACTTTTCCACGTTGCGCCGGGTGCGATCCACCACGTCGGTTACCATCATGGCGATCATCCGCCGCACGGTTTCGTGGATCAGCCGCGGCTTTTCCAGGTCGCCATGGATGGCGAGCACCTCCGAGAGCGCCTCGCCCGCCAGCGGCAGGTCGCCCAGGTCGATGACCTCGATGAGCCCGGCTCTGAGGCCGTCGTCGATATCGTGCGCGTTGTAGGCGATGTCGTCGGCCATCGCCGCTGCCTGCGCTTCCGCCGTGGGCCAGGTGGCAAGCTCCAGGTCGTGCCCGCGCACGTATTGCCGTATGGTCAGCGGCAGGCCGCTCTTGCGGTATTTGCCCACTGCCCAGCCTTTGGCGTCCAGCAAGGGGCCATTGTGTTTCACCAGCCCTTCCAGCGTCTCGAAGGTCAGGTTCAGCCCGTCGAAGTTCGCGTAGCGCCGCTCCAGCTTCGTCACGATGCGCAGCGTCTGCGCGTTGTGCTCGAAGCCGCCGTGCTCGCGCATGGCCTCGTCCAATACCTCTTCGCCCATGTGGCCAAAGGGCGTGTGGCCAAGATCGTGCGCCAGCGCCAGGGCCTCGGTGAGGTCTTCGTCCAGCCCCAGCGCGCGGGCGATGGTGCGGGCGATTTGCGCCACCTCCAGCGAATGCGTCAGGCGCGTGCGGAAATGGTCGCCATCGAGCGAAATGAACACCTGCGTCTTGTGCATCAGGCGGCGAAACGCGGTGGCGTGGATGATGCGGTCGCGGTCGCGCTGGAAGGGCGAGCGCAAGCCATCCTCCGGCTCGGGCAGAAGCCGCCCGCGCGAACGTGCCGGGTCGGCGGCGTATGGCGCGCGATGTTCACTCATGGCCACGGGCTCCGGCATTTGGGAAGGGGCTTGACCCGAAAGCGTCCAGCGCCGACATTCGAACGATGACAGCCACCCCGCGCCCCCGCCCAGCCCCTTGCTCCGGAATATCGGGGGTGGGACGGGGCGCGGAGTGGTGAGCGGTAGCACATGTGTGCGGAAAGGGAATCACCATCATGAGCGCGAATATAACGCTGACCGAGGCCGCCGCCACCCGTATCAGGGAAATCCTGGCCGACGAGCCGGGCAAGACGGCGCTGCGCGTGGCCGTGGTGGGCGGCGGATGTTCGGGCTTTCAGTATCAGTTCGACATCGTGGAAGGGCCAGAAGAACGCGACGAAGTGATAGAAGCCCACGGCGCGAAGGTGGTCATTGATCCCGAAAGCCTCCCCTTCCTGCTGGGCAGCGAGATCGACTTCGAGGACACACTGGCCGCGCGGCGCTTCGTGGTCAACAATCCCAACGCCACCAGCTCCTGCGGCTGCGGCGTGAGCTTCTCCATCTGAGCTGAATTCTCG
>JALVSR010000016.1 GCA_027024225.1 Hyphomicrobiales bacterium
GTTGGGCGGGGCGCGGGGCGGTGGGTGGTCTTTCATGCTATTCCTGAGTCAGCGCTTGAATCACTTTCTCAGGAAGTTGAATCGAAATCTTTCGTTAACCATGAAATGAGGCGGGCAAACAGTCATTTATCCACGCTTTCGGATTCATCTTGTTCATTCCGTGCAATTGCTTTCTCAATCAGCGCCCTCAATTCCCGCGCGTCCGTCACCGCGCAGGCCGCGGCGTCGTTGTTGAAATAGGCGAACACGCGCTTGCCTTCGCCTGCCAGCGCCGCCAGTTCCTGCGCCGGCGTCAAGAGCTGCTCACGGCCATAGCATTCGCCCCGCATGCCCGTGCCATGAAAGCGCCAGTAGGTAACATCGGCCGTGGTCACGTGCGGCACGTTCATGCCGCCGTGGTCATGCACGCAAAACACGCAGCCGTGTTCTTCCAGAAGGTCAAAGACCTCCCGCGCAAACCAGCTCTCGTGCCGGAACTCGAACACGTGCGTGAAGCCCTCCGGCAGCTCTTTCAGGAAGGCGCGCAGCCGCGTGAGATCCGCCTTCAGGTTGGGCGGCAGCTGATACAGAACCGGCCCCAGCTTCTCGCCCAGGTGGATTACGGCATCGAAGAAGTTCTTCAGCGGTTCGGCGCAGTCCCACAGCCGCCGGATGTGGGTGATGATCCGGCTGGCCTTCACCGCGAACAGAAAGTTTTCCGGCGCCCGCGCCGCCCACTCGATAAAGCGTTCTGGCTCCGGCAGGCGGTAGAAGGTGGCGTTCAGCTCCACCGTGTTGAAGTGCTGCGCATAATATTCAAGCCATCCGCCGGGCTTCACCTCGCGCGGATAGAACCTCCCCCACCACCAGCGATAGGAAAAGCCGGAGGTGCCGATGCGAATGTCCATGCGCAGCCTCTCGCCGTTTCACCACGCGTCCGGAAAATTCTCGTGCGCCCGCGGGACCGCCCCCAGGACGCGCTTTTCATTGGTCAGATAGGCGCCGCAAAATGTGTTCGCCACCCGCGGGGGTGAAATCGCAGGCGTAAACTGAAGGGAGTCTCATTCCTTCAGGAAGGCTGCGATGGCGTCCGCCACGTCTTCCGAGGCGAAGTCGGTGAAAAAATGATCCGCTCCCTCGATCACCGCCAACTGCACCTTCTTGCCATCGGCCAGTGACTTCACCCGCTCGATGAGGTCGGGAAAGATCTCGTCTTCCGGCGTGGCGATCACCAGAACCGGCACGGGCAGTCTGGGCAGCAGCGAGGGCGTGTCGAACTCCTGCCTTGGCGCATGGTAGCTCAGGAAAGCCTTTGCCGTGCCCGTGGCGTCCTTGCAATAGATCAGCCCGCGCCAGTTCACCGGCTCGTCGCCGCGCCCGGCTTTCAGCAGGGTGTGCGCGGCCTCAAGCGCCACGTCCAGCTTCATGCCGAAGCGCTTCTCGTATTTCTCCGCCGCCTTTTTCGCGTCATGGGTCATGGGCGCCAGCAGCACGGCCTTCTTCACCGCCGGGTCGTGCCGCCGCAGCAGGTAGAGCGCCACCTGGTTGCCCCCGCGCGAATGCCCCAGCACCCAGATGGTTTCCGCCCCCTGTTGCTTGAGCCAGTCCACCCAGGCGGCGATTTCCTCCACCGCGTCGTCGTGCAAATGGCGGATGGGCTGGTTGCAGTCGAACATGCCCTTGCGCCGGTCCATGCCCAGCGAGAGGGTGATGGCCAGCGTGTTGATGCCGCGTTTCTTCAGGTTTTCCTGCAGGTCGGCGATGGTCTGCATGCGGTGGTGACCCAGCGTGCCATGCACCATCAGCAGCACGCCATCCTTCAGCGACTTGCCTTCCGCCAGCTCCAGGTTGCCCAGCAAGGTGAGGTTGGCGAGCTTCAGTGCCACTTCCCTCGCCTGCGCGGGCGCGAAGGCAAGCGCGGGCAGCAGCACGAGCGCCAGCAGCCATGCGCGCAGATGGGTGATGATGCCCATGATCGTTTCCTCCCATGATTCTTCGTGAGGTCTGTGGTTTCGGGCGATTATGGCCCGGCGCACGTGCGGGAGGAAATGAAAAACACGTCAGCAGCTACGGGAAAAGGTTACGTGGCGCGAACTGCCGGGTGTCTCAGTCCTTATCCACCAGCAGCCAGCGGTCGTCGATAAGCCGTTCCTGCGGCAGGAAGCGCTCCTTGTAGCTCATCTTCGGCGATCCGGGCACCCAGTAGCCGAGATAGACGTAATCCAGCCCCATGCGCGAGGCGCGCAGAACGTGCTCCAGGATCATGTAGCTGCCCAGCGAGCGCTTCGGCAGATGCGGCGCGTAGAAGGAATAGACCATGGACAGCCCGTCGTCGTGCACGTCCGTCAGGCAGCAGGCCAGCAACTCGCCCGCGGGGCCTTCATCGGTGTCGATGCGGCGGCGATAGGTAATCAGCCGGGTATCGACGAAGGTTTCCTCCACCATGGCGGCGAAGTCCAGCATGGTCATGCTGGCCATGGAGCCATCGCCGTGGCGCGATTCGATATAGCGGCGAAACAGGCGAAACAGCTCGCGATTCACCTGCGGCGGGCGTTCCTCGGCCACGAGGTCGGCGTTGCGGCGGATGATGCGCCGCTGGGTGCGGTTGGGGCGGAAGCGCGCCACCGGAATGCGCACCGAGATGCACGAAAGGCAGCCATCGCACGCCGGCCGATAGGCGATGTTCTGCGAACGGCGAAAGCCCGTGCGCGTGAGCACGTCGTTCAGGCCCGCCGCCTCCAGCCCCACCAGGTGGGTGAACACCTTGCGCTCGCGGCGGCCCGGCAGATAGGGGCATTCGCCCTCCGCCGTGATGAAGAACTGGGGAAAACTCTGCCGCTCGATACTCACGTATGCCTCCCGTTCCCGCGCGATGTTCCGCCACGCGACAAGGCCGTTGGGTGAATCGGTTCGTTGCCGATTATAAGAAAGGCACCGGCGGCCTCAAGCGAAAGTGCCACCCTGTTCGCAACTCCTTCTGGGAGGCGGAAAGGGAGAGCGGGGAGGGCCGAAGCGATGCGCTTGTGAGCAAGAAACAAGGCCCGCTCCCCCACCCAACCACCTTGCCCACAATATCGGGTGGTTGGGAGGGGGAGCGGGCCGGAGCGATGCACTTCCGTGCAAGAAAGCCCTCTTCCCCTCCCGGCCACCTGGCTTCACAATTTGGGTGGCCGGGAGGGGGCGAGGGCTGGAGCGACGCACCTCCGTGCAAGAAAATCCCGTGGTCGGGCAGGGGAGTGGTCCGGCGCCGCCCGCGCCCTGACGCAAAAAAGGAGAGACAAACGAGATGAACACCAGCACCAACACGACATACAGGATCGCGTGGATCGGTCTTGGCGTGATGGGTTTTCCCATGGCCGGGCACCTGGCGCGAGCGGGGCACGAGGTGACGGTATTCAACCGCACCCGAGAGAAGGCCGAACGCTGGGTGAATCAATTTGCCGGAAAGCTGGCGCAAACGCCTGAAGAAGCGGCGGAAAACGCCGATTTCGTGATTGCCTGCGTCGGCGCCGACGATGACTTGCGACAAGTCACCGTGGGCAAGCGTGGCGCTTTTCATGGCATGAAGGAAGGCGCGGTGTTCATCGATCACACCACCACCTCGGCCGAGGTGGCGCGCGAGCTGGCGGCGCAGGCGGCGTCGCGCGGATTTCACTTCATCGACGCGCCGGTGTCCGGCGGCCAGCAGGGCGCGGAAAACGGCGTACTGACCATCATGTGCGGCGGCGAAGAGGCGGCATACCTGCGCGCCGAGCCGGTCATGAGCACGTATGCCCGACAGGTGCGGCTGATGGGCCCTTCCGGCGCGGGCCAGCTCACCAAGATGGTGAACCAGATCTGCGTTGCCGGGCTCATACAGGCGCTGGCCGAGGGCATTCATTTCGCCAAACGCGCCGGCCTTGACGTCGAGGCGGTGCTGGAGGTGATCTCGAAGGGCGCGGCGGGCAGCTGGCAGATGGAAAACCGGGGATCCACCATGGCCCGCGGCGAGTTCGATTTCGGCTTCGCCGTGGACTGGATGCGCAAGGACCTGGGCATCTGCCTGGCCGAAGCGCGCCGCACCGGCGCATCATTACCCGTCACCGCACTGGTGGATCAGTTCTATGCCCAGTTGCAGGCCCTTGGCGCCGGCCGGCTGGATACCTCCAGCCTCATCCGCCTGCTGGAGGAGGTGCGCCGAGATCCTTCGTGAGGCGCATTCCGGATGTGCCGGAAGGGGTTTGTGTCTTTTCGTTCATGCATCCCCAAGGGGCGGAAAGCCGGTGCGCGCCCGCTGGCGAGGCGCCAAGGATGGTTGAAAATGCGCTCTGATATCCCCATTTCGTGACGTGAAACACGCAAAACCGGCTCCGCTGACGCCATTCAGGCGCCCGGAAAGGAAAAGAAACATAACGTGTGCAGGAATCGACCGCTTTTCTGGTCATGCTCCAAAAGGAGCGGCATACTGAAACCATGATTCCACTCTGCCGTGGCTTTTTTCAACCTGTCCGGCAGGCTGGAGGCGGGGCGGAGAAAGCGGGCCGGAAAATGCACGCGGCAACGTAAGGGAAACAGGCGAATATCATGACGGACAATCCCATCAACATTCCGGAAGACACCACCGAGGAGCGGCTTCCCGTTTTGCCGCTGCGCGACATCGTGGTCTTTCCGCACATGATCGCGCCGCTGTTCGTGGGGCGCGAGCGCTCCATCAAGGCGCTGGAAGAGGCGATGAGCCGCGGTCGGCGCATTCTGCTGGTGGCGCAGAAGAACCCGGCCGACGACGAGCCGCGGCCGGAAGACATCTATTCGGTAGGCACCATCGCCCAGATAATGCAGTTGCTCAAGCTCCCCGACGGCACCGTGAAGGTGCTGGTGGAAGGGGGTGCGCGCGCGCGCATCAAGGAATACGTGCGCACCGATGACTACTTCGAGGCCGAGGTGGAGCTCATCGAGGAGACGCTGGGGGACGAGCGCGAGACGGAAGCGCTGGTGCGCACCATCGTCGATCAGTTCAAGACCTACGCGCGGCTCAACAAGAAAGTGCCGCAGGAGGCGCTGGAGTCGGTGGTGAACATCGACGATCCGGCCAAGCTGGCGGACACCATCGCCGCCCATCTGTCGGTGAAGCTGGCCGACAAGCAGGAAATCCTGGAAATCGGCAACATCACCGAGCGGTTGCAGAAGGTCTTCGCCGTGATGGAGGGAGAGATCTCCGTCATGCAGGTGGAGAAGCGCATCCGCAACCGCGTGAAGAAGCAGATGGAGAAGTCCCAGCGCGAGTACTATCTGAGTGAGCAGATGAAGGCCATTCAGAAGGAGCTGGGCGGCGAGGGCGAAGACGAGCTGGCCGAGCTGGAAGAGCGCATCAAGAAGACGAAGCTCAGCAAGGAAGCCCGCGAAAAGGCGGAAGCGGAGCTCAAGAAGCTGCGCCAGATGAGCCCGATGTCGGCCGAGGCCACCGTGATTCGCAACTATCTCGAATGGTTGCTCTCGCTGCCCTGGGGCAAGTGCTCGCGCGTGAAGAAGGACCTCGAATATGCCCAGAAGGTGCTGGATGCCGAGCACTACGGCCTGGAAAAGGTCAAGGAGCGCATCATCGAGTATCTGGCCGTGCAGCAGCGCGCCAACAAGCTGCGCGGGCCCATCCTGTGCCTGGTCGGCCCGCCGGGCGTGGGCAAGACCTCGCTGGCGCGCTCCATCGCCAAGGCCACCGGGCGCAAGTTCGTGCGCATGTCGCTGGGCGGCGTGCGGGATGAAGCCGAGATTCGCGGGCATCGCCGCACCTACATCGGCTCCATGCCCGGCAAGATCATCCAGTCCATGAAGAAGGCGGGCACCTGCAACCCGCTGTTCCTGCTGGACGAGATCGACAAGATGGGCATGGACTACCGCGGCGATCCGGCGGCGGCCCTGCTGGAGGTGCTGGACCCGGAGCAGAACAGCACCTTCATGGACCACTATCTGGAGGTGGAATACGACCTGTCCAACGTAATGTTCGTCACCACGGCGAACACGTTGAACATCCCGGCGCCGCTGCTGGACCGCATGGAGCTGATCCGCATCGCCGGCTACACCGAAGACGAGAAGATGGAGATCGTGAAGCGCCACCTGCTGCCCAAGGCCATGAAGAGCCACGGGCTGAAGAAGGGCGAGTTCTCCATTTCCGACGAAGCGCTGCTTGACGTCATCCGCCTCTATACGCGCGAGGCCGGTGTGCGCAACCTCGAGCGCGAGATCAACAAGCTGGCGCGCAAGGCGGTAAAGGAGCTCGTTACCGGCAAGAAGAAGTCGGTGCGCGTCACCCGTCGCAACCTGGAGAAATACCTGGGCGTGCCGCGCTATCGCTTTGGCGAGATGGAAGAGGAGGACCAGGTGGGCGTGGTCACCGGCCTGGCCTGGACCGAGGCCGGCGGTGAGCTTTTGACCATCGAGGCCGTGGACATGTATGGCCGCGGCAAGATGACGGTCACGGGCAATCTGCGCGACGTGATGAAGGAGTCCATCGCCGCCGCCTCGTCCTACGTGCGCTCCCGCGCGCCGCAGTTCGGCATCAAGCCGACGGTGTTCGAGAAGAAGGATATTCACGTGCACGTGCCGGAGGGCGCCACGCCCAAGGACGGCCCATCGGCCGGTGTGGCCATGGTCACGGCCATCGTCTCGGTGCTTACCGGCATCCCGGTGCGGCGTGACGTGGCCATGACCGGCGAGATCACGTTGCGCGGCCGCGTGTTGCCCATTGGCGGGCTGAAGGAAAAGCTGCTGGCGGCCCTGCGTGGCGGCATCAGGACGGTGCTGATACCGGAAGAGAACGTGAAGGACCTGGCCGAGATTCCGGACAACGTGAAATCGCGGCTGGAGATCGTGCCGGTGAAGCACGTGGATCAGGTCATCGAGCGGGCGCTGGTGAAGAAGCCCGAGCCCATCGAGTGGGACGAGGAAGCCGAGGAAGCCGCCCGCGCCGCCGCCATGAAATCAGCTGATTCCGAACCGGCGGGTGCGCCAGCCCACTGAACGGCGGCGGACGAAGGGGCGTGCCGCTTGCGACGGGCTTCCTTCACGTCTTCACGAAGTTGAACGAAAAGGGTCACAGGTAGCGTTTTTGCCGCCTGTGACCCTTGTCTCTTGGCAACGCTCGCTGGCGGAATGACCGTTTTTCGGGATATTGAACCGGGAAACGCCTTGACTCGCCATGGAGAAGTTTGGCAAGCCACGAGGGTGAACGTCGCTTGCCGCCTTCGTTCTTTTGGCGTGCGAGTTCATGGAACATGCGATAGCCAGCCAGAATGGACAAGTTATCGCTTGGGGGCGTCGTCCGGCGGGTGTTGGATAACGGAACACCACCGGGACGGCATTTGTCTGTGAGGGCGGCCTGCCGTACAGACCGGGGGCGTGTCGTCCTGTGGTTTTTCCAACCCAGATGCGAAAGGGACAATGAAATGAACAAGCAGGAACTGGTTGCCAAGGTGGCGGAAAAGGCAGGCCTGACCAAGGCCCAGGCGCAGGCGGCGCTGGACGCTTGCATCGAGGTCGTGGTGGAAGAGCTCAAGAATGGCGGCGAGGTGCGCCTGGTTGGATTTGGCACCTTCTCAGCGCCCATGCGCCCGGAGCGCAACGTGCGCATTCCCACCACCGGCGAGACGAAGACGCTGCCGGCCATGCGCGTGCCCAAGTTCAAGCCCGGCAAGGGCCTGAAGGACGCCGTGAACTGACCTGGACGCCGCCCGTATTGCATCGGTTGTCGGCCCCCTGGCGGGGCCCGGCGCGTGCGGATGGTGTTCCGCAGACAAAAGCCGGGAGGGAAGAGCACCATTGCGGCCAATGGCCGGCGGGGCTTTTCCTTCCGGCCATCGCCAATCGGTCATGCCTTGCCGCCTTGGCCGACGACAAGGACCTCACGCCGTTTGCCGCACGTCGTTTTCTTCGTCCCCGCCCCTCATGCCCGGAAGGTGGGGCCTCCCGCATGCCTCCCGCAAGCTGAACCGATTGCCGGCTGCTTTCCTTTTTCGGAGTCCCCATCTTGCGAATCGCTTGGGCGGACGACGCGGAAGACCGGCTCCCGCATTCACCTCCACGTGGTCGAAGAATGCCGGCGCTTCGCGCGCTCAGCGCGCCCGGCAGGATAGCCATGCGGTGATGAATCCCGTGAGCGCCGCCAATATCATCCACAGCCAGTAATGCGCCGGGACCATCATGAAGTCCTTGAAGTTCCAGAACTGATCCATCCTTTCGCCTCCCTGTGCCGCTCACTTTCCAAGGCCGGAAGCCACCGGCGAGATCACGATGATTTCAATGCGCCGGTTAAAGGCGCGTCCCGCCCGCGTGCGGTTGCTCACCAGTGGCCGGCTCTCGCCCGCGCCCTCCACGCTGAGCCTTTCGCTGGCGATACCCAGGTCCACAAGCGCGTTCTTCACCGTGGCGGCGCGACGCTCCGAGAGGGCCTTGTTGCGCCGGCGTGATCCCACGGAATCCGTATGTCCGACAATATGGAACTTCAGCCCCGGACATTTTTTCATCAGCTCCGCCAGCCCGGCCACGGCTTCCTTGCCTTCAGGCAACAGCCAGTCGCCATCGCTGGTGAAGCGGATGGGGTGATCCTTCAGCCAGGCGGTTATGTCACGCTGGCATTGGGCGGCGTCGGCCACCGGCTCGGGTTTCGGTTCTTCCAATTCCGGTTCCGGTTGCGGCAGGGGCTTGGCGGTGGGCTCCGGCTCCGGTTTCGGCTCCGGCTTTGGCTCGGCTTTCACCACCACGGCCGAGGGGAAGGTCGCGCGCACGGCATTGCCCGCCTCGTCCACCGCCTCCACCAGCGCGTCATGCGCGCCCACGGGCAGCGGCTCGGGCAGAACCACCTTCCAGTTGCCATTGTCGCGCATCAGTGGCGAGCCTTCCGCCCCCAGCTCGTAGCTATCGCCATGAATGGTGATGCGCATGCCCGCGACATCCGGCGGCAGGGCGCCCGTCAACACCGCCTTTTCGCCTTCCTTCACGGTGATGGCAGTCAGCGATGGCGCTTGTGGCGGGGTGGTGTCGATGATCACTTGACCCTTGGCCTCCGCCTTGTTGCCGGCCGCATCCATCGTGCGCACCACCACCGCGTGCGCGCCCTCCGGCAAGGGGGCGTCGGGATGAAGTTTCCAATGATCGCCATCCACCTTCAGCGCGTCGGTTTCGCCCAGCCGATAGGTTTTGCCGGCCACCTCCACTTCCAGCGTGGTGGCCTGGGTGGAGGGCCAGGAGCCGGAAATGACCGTGCGGGGATTGTTGGCGAGGTGCGAATCCACCGTCGGGCTCGGGGGCGGCGTGGTGTCCACCACGAAGGCTCGCGGCTTCTCGGCGCTGGCTTCGTGTCCGGCGGCGTCCGTCACCACGATGCGCACGTCATGCGGCCCATCCTTCAGGCCCTCGGCCGGTAGCTTTAGCCGCCAGTTGCCCTTGCCATCGGAGGTCAGCTCCGCGGCCTTGCCCAGCTCGTAGGCCTTGCCATCAACGATGACGACGAGCTTCGTCGCGTCACCTTCTGGCCATGTGCCGGTGAGCAGCCAGTGGCCGTCGGCCTTGCTGGCGGAACTGAAGGCTGGCGCCGCGGGCGGCGTGGTGTCCACCACGAAGGCCCGCGGCTTCTCGGCGCTGGCCTTGTGCCCGGCGGCGTCCGCCACCACGATGCGCACGTCATGCGGCCCATCCTTCAGGCTCCCGGCCGGCAGCTTCAGCCGCCAGTTGCCCTTGCCATCGGGGGTCAGCTCCGCAGCCTTGCCCAGCTCATAGGCCTTGCCATCAACGATGACGACGAGCTTCGTCGCGTCACCTTCCGGCCATGTGCCGGTGAGCAGCCAGTGGCCGTCGGCCTTGCTGGCGGAACTGAAGGCTGGCGCCGCGGGCGGCGTGGTGTCCACATGCAATTCATCGCGCGTGGTATCGCGCACTTCCGTGCCATTCTCGGTGACGATCACCACCACGTCGTAGGTGCCATCGGCGGGCGGCTCCTCCAGCCGCAGGGTCCAGCCGTCCCCCTCGGCCTTCAGTTCCGGCGACTTGCCCAGCACGTAACGCTTGCCGGCCAGCTCCACCGCGAGGTTCACGCCGGGCGCCTGTTTCCATGTGCCGGACAACACCAGCGGCGCCCGCGAAACATCACGCGGCCTGACCGTGGGGGGAGAAAGTTTCGCCACCTGAACCTTGTCGGTGCGCACCAGGCGAATGCCCCGCACCTTCAACACCGCCTCGCGCGCCAGCTCCACCGCCTTGCGCGAAGGCGCGCTGCCCAGCAAGGTCGCCTCGCGGCCGCTGATCTTGACCTTACCCCAGTCGTGCCCTGACGTTTTCAGCGCCCGGAGGGCCTGCTCCCGCAGCTTCTGTTCCAGGCGGGGCTCGCAAATGAGCGCCGCCCCCGCGCCCACCAGGCCAACCCCGATGACCAGACCCGCCACCCAATAGGAGCGGCGTTTGCCATTGCCGGTATCGTGTTCCATTTCGCAGCCCCCCTCACGGTATCCTGTTCCCACCCATGGGCAGTTTTTAGCAGACCGTCATTGCCAAGTCGAATTGTTGTTGTTCCGCTTGACCATGGCTGTCGCGGTGGACTGGAGGAGCCGACGGGTTGCGATCTCCAGAAAAGGCCATTTGGCCGCATTGCCTGATCCCGCCAAAAATGCCAAGAAGCCGGCAAGTCATGTTATACCCGTGAGGGATGCGCGTGCATCCTGACCAACCCGTTCCCACCAATAGCCAGGCTGTCCAGAACAACGCCAATAACGTGGAGAAAAGCCATGCCGGTTCCGCTTCAGCAGAAGGCCATGACCATTCAGCTGGACACGGGAGAATTCTCTGTCAGGGAAATCCCGCTGACGGAGCGTGTTCTGGGGCCCGTTGACTTCGGTTGGCGCGAATACCGCAAGGACAACGAGGTCTTCACTTTCGGCGAAGGAGCGCTGGCCTCCTCCGCCCTGCCGGGCGCGCGGCGGCTGGTGTTCTGCGCCCACTCCGACCAGTGGGAGGGCTTTTACATCTCCTCCATGGGCGGCGCCGCCTACACGTTCCAGCACACCGGCGTGCATTACGTGGCGTTGAAGGGTTCCGCGCCGAAGCCCTCGGTGCTGCTGTTGCACAACCGGGGCGAGGGGCCCGAGGTGCGCATCGAGCCGTTGCCCGAGCACGAGGAAATCTGGAAGGGCTACGAGCACGATGGCAAGACGCTCATTGGTATCTTCGCCCTGCAACAGGCGCTGCTGGACCGGTACGGCGAAGACTACAACCCGCGCCGGGTGCGTGTGGCCTGTGTCGGCCCGGCGGCGGCGCGCACGAAGGAAGGGGCAATCTGCTCCAGCCCGGTCAAGAAGGGCGCGCTGCATCCGGCGGTGGTGGATTTCGCCGGTCGCGGCGGGCTGGGCTCTCGCCTGCTGCAAAGGCACAACATCGTCGCCATCGTGTTCGGCGGCGACTGGGTGGACCCGAACGGCATGAAGGCGAAGGAGCTGAACCCGTGGTTCGTCGAGCACTTCGGAGACAAGATGACGCAGATCGACATGAAGATGTGCGTCAAGTACCATTATAATGAGAAGCTGGGCACCGGCGGAACCTTCGGCTCTAACTACGCCAGCCTGAAGGATCGGGTGATGACCTTCAACTACCGTTCCACCCGGCACGCCACCGACGAACGCCTGCGTCACTGGGAAGCCTTCATCCGTGACCATTATCTGGCGCAATTCAACAAGGAGACCATCGAGCCGAAAAATTTCGACCACTGTGGCGAACCGTGCTCGGTGGCGTGCAAGAAGATCCGCGACGAATACAAGAAAGACTACGAGCCCTATCACGCGCTGGGGCCGCAGTGTGGCGTGTTTGATCAACGTGCGGCGGAGAAACTGAACTATTTCGCCGATGCCATGGGGTTCGATGCCATTCAGGTCGGCGGCATGCTGGCCTGGCTCATGGAATGTGTCTCGGAGGGCTTGATCGATCCGGCCGAATACGGCCTGCCACCGGCGAACGAGATGAATTATCCGGAATTCGTCGTCGAGCCGGGCGATGACTTCGATATCGTGAACGACTCCATGCGCAACGCCGAATGGTGCATGGCGGCCATCGACGCCATTCTGAACGACGAGAGGGCGGCGCCGCTTCGCGAGGGCATCCGAGCGGCGGCGGAAACCATTGGTGGCGAGGCGTTTCATCGTGCCGTCTATCTGGCCAACGGCGAAAGGGGCTGCATGGTGCCCAACCAGTATTGGGTGCCCGGCATGGGCGCGCCCATGCCCATCATGGGCAAGTATTACGTCTATTATGGCTCCGACTTTCTTCCTCCCGACGACCTGGGCCGGCGCTGCGTGGAGCGCATGGTGCACGAGCTGATCAACGACAACTGCGGCGAATGTCGGTTCCATCGCGGTTGGGCGGAGGCCTTGTTGCCCGTGATCGTGAACGAGCGCTATGGCCTGCATGTTGATTTCCGCGCCCATCATTTCGCGCTTGCCAAGGAAATTTTCGACTATCAGGGCCACCTGGCCCGACCATGGCCGACCATGCGCATGGCCGAGATGCTGAAGGGCTATCTCGAGAACTTCGCGCCGGAGAGCATTTCCACCGAGGGCGAGGTGGTGCTGCTGGAATTCGAGGAGGAAAAGCCCATCGAGGCCTTGCAACACTTCTGGGCCATCATCCGCGCCGGAGTGGAGCGCGCCTTCCGCGCCGGTCCGCAGGCGATTCCGCGGGTGCTCACGCCCAAGCAGCAGCGCGAGAAATACGCGCTCTGATATATCGTTTCATTCCGGCATTGCAGCATGGTCGTGCCGTGGGGAGCCACCCATGGATAGCCGTGGGGCGTTGCATCGCATTTGAAAGATTTCATTAACCCTCGATTCAGCTTTTTTCCCGGCTTCAGGCCACGTTAACCGGGCCGGGGCAGTCTGGCCTTGCGCGGGACGGAAAATCGTCTCGCCGGTTTCATGTGTTCGTGTGAGTGATACTACGAGGGGGCTTGTGATGCTGCGCAAGGCAGGCAAGGGTATCCTGGCGCTGTTGACGCTGGGGATGGTTGGGACTTCCGCACAAGCCGAGGTGGTGACCTCGCCCACACAGGCGCTCAAGCTGCTGACGGAGGCGCGCATTCTGGCCGAAAGGTGCGGCTACTTGAGCCCGGCGCAGCGGCGCGAACTCACTGATCTGGCGGCCGAGGCCGAGCTGATTACCGTACGCCGCGCAGGTGCCGCCGCGGCCAGCGCGGCGGTGCGCAAGGGCAAGGCGGCGGCGAAGGCCTGCACGGATGAGAAGAGCGAACTCGTGAACGCCGTTTACGAGGGGGCCCGGGCCGCGGCCCGGCGTGGTGTATCCAAGCGCCAGGCACGGCGCGAAAGGCGTGCCTCTGAAAGCGGGCGCAAGGTTCGCCAGGACTCCGTCGGCAACGACCGGGCGCGAGTGCGGCGCGTTGCCAGGGTCTCCGCCGTCGGGCAGGGGCGCAAGCATGAACACAGGTCCTCCGATGTGGCGCGTTACCGCTCCTTCGCCACCGCCTACTATCTCGCGCTGAAATGCCGCAACCGTCCGCAAGGCGAGCTGATGCGCATGTGGCGCAAGGTGCGCGACATGCATTACGCGACCATGCGCAAGGCGGGCGGCCGCGCCGTGGCGCGGGCCAAGGCGGCGGCGGAACGCGCCGCGCGGGCGAGAAGCTGCCGCTGAGACGCGTCTTGCGTCAGGAAGGTCGGGCGCGGTCCGTCACATTGCGAACAAGGGAGGCGGAGCGGCCACCCGTCGGCATTGCCCGAAGGGCAAACGGCGGGTGGCCACTTTCCATTTCGGTTTCCGAACTCGGGTTTTCAGGCCATGCCGGCGCGGTAGGAGATATATGCAAGGTAACTCAGGGTGAACAGCGCCGCCAGCGGGCGCGTCAGCCCCTTGCGCCATGCGAACACCGCTATCATGACCACGGTGGCCGCCAGCATGACCATGGCGTCCACCTTCAGCATCACCGACGGCACCGTCAGCCCGCCCACCAGGGCCGCCGCGCCCCCAACGCCCAGGATGTTGAACAGGTTGGAGCCCACCACGTTGCCATAGGCCACGTCGGAATGCCCATGGCGCGCGGCGATGATGGAGCTGGCCAGCTCCGGCGAGGAAGTGCCCAGCGCCACCAGCGTGAGGCCGATGAGACCGTGCGACACGCCGAAATATTCGGCGATGCCGCTGGCGCCGCGCACGAAATAGTCGCCACCCCACACCAGCATGGCCAGCCCGATGATGGTGGCCAGCATGGCCAGGGGAGGCTTCTCCAGCAGCGGGTGCACCTGCATTTCCTCTTCCAGTTCCTCCTCCAGCTCGCGGGCCAGCCGCGTTTCGCGCCGAGCGCGGCGGAATTCCCATGTCATGAGGCCCAGGAGTGCAAGGAACAGAATGAGCCCCTGCGCGGGCTCGACAAGGCCATCGACGGCAAAGGTGATGAACACGATGACGGAAAGAAGCAGCGGTGCGGCATCGCGGGCAAACGCGCGCGGCTGGTGGTGCATGGGCAGGATGAGGGCGGTCAGGCCCAGCACCAGCAGGATATTGGCGATATTGCTGCCCAGGATGTTGCCGGTGGCGATTTCCGGCTTGCCCAGCAGCACGGCTTGCACGGAAACCACCATCTCAGGCAAGGACGTGGCCAGCCCGATGATGATGATGCCTACCACCAGCGGCGACAGATCCAGCCAGCGGCCCAGCGCCACGGCGCCGCGCACCATGGTTTCGCCACCGAAGTAGAGCAGGGCGAACCCCGCCGCCATCATGAGCACGAAAGTGAGCATGGTGTGCCTGTGCCCCGTGTAATGGTGTTCCGAGCCAGAGTGAAGATCGTCGCGAACCGCGACCGTTGACAACCTAGTAGGACTTGGTGTCCGCAGCGGTTTCGGGTGCGGATTTGGCGGCATTGTGGCGCAGGGTGAAAAGAAGCACCACGAAACCGGCGATGGCGGAAAACATCGTGCCGGTCAACACGCCAAGGCGCACCGCGTTCTGCTGGGCGATGCCCTCGAACGAGAGGCTGCCGATGAACAGGCTCATGGTGAAGCCGATGCCCGCCAGCAGGCTCACCCCCCAGATGCTCCACATGTGAATGCCGTGGGGCAGGCGCATGAGGCCCATGCGGGTGCCCAGCCAGATGGTGCCGAACACGCCCACCTGCTTGCCGATGAACAGCCCCAGCACGATGCCCAAGGTTATGGGAGCGGTCAGCAACTCCGCCACGTTGCCGGAAAGGGCCACGCCGGCGTTGGCGAAGGCGAACAGCGGCATGATGAACAGGGTGACATAGGGCACCAGCATGTGCTCCAGCGCCAGGGCCGGGTTGTCGTGCATGTGGTGCACTTCCACCGTGCCGCGCTCCTTCGGCGTCACGTAGGGAATGGTCAGCGCCAGCAGGAAGCCCGCAAGCGTGGCGTGCACGCCCGATTCCAGCACCGAGGCCCACATGAACAGCCCGATGATGAGATACGGCCCGATGGCGCGAATGCGCAGCACCACGTTGAAGAACACCAGCACGCCCAGGAACACGCTGGCCCACCACAGTGCCGTGGCGTTGAGCGATTCGGTATAGAACAGGGCGATGACGATGATCGCACCGAGATCGTCGAACATGGCCAGCGCCAGCAGGAAGGTCTTCAGCGCCAGCGGCACGCGCTTGCCCAGCAGCGAAAGCACGCCCAGCGCGAAGGCGATGTCGGTGGCGGTGGGAATGGCCCAGCCGCGCAGGTTTTCCGGGTGCGCGATATTGACGAGCGCATAGATGATGGCTGGCACCAGCATGCCGCCGAAGGCGGCGAGCGCCGGCAAGATGATCTGGTCGCGGCTTTTCAGTTCGCCGACGTAGAACTCGCGCTTCAGCTCCAGCCCCACCTGCAGGAAGAAGATGGCCATGAGGCCGTCGTTGATCCAGTGCAACAGGTGCTTTTCTATCCTCACCTCGCCGACCTGCACCACGCCCTTCATGTGCAGGAAGTGCTCATACAGGTGGGAGAGCACCGGGTCGTTGGCCATGACGAGCGCGGCGGCGGCGGCGAGGATGAGCAGCAGGCCGGCGAAGCTCTCGTGCTTGATGACGAGAAAGACGTAATCGATGCCGCGCAGTGGGCGGCCTTCATTCTCTTCCAGCTCCAGGTCGGGCGCATCCACCGGACTACTCGCGGCCGGCGGATCGGCGGCGGCCGCGTCGTTCAGCGTGGGCTGTTCCAGTTCGGCGCGACCGCCCTTCCTTTCCGGGATTTGGCGGCTGTGAGCGTCATCGGACATGGGAGTGCCGTTCCGTCTTGTCGTGCCCGGCCAGGAGCGTTTTCAAGCCGTGGCGCGGGCAAAGGTGGTTTGAATCAGGCGGGATTGTGCATCATGCGCAACGCCCGCACAATGGCGCGACGTTTGTGGCGGAAAGATGTTGGAACCGGGCTTTCCGAAATGTGATGCGGCACAGGCCGGCGGTTTGTCGCCCCGGCAGCGGACGCACGGCAACAGGAAGCCCCCCGGCCACGCTCACTCCAGTTCCACCAGCAGGTCCTTCGCGTCCACCTGCTGGCCCGGCTGCACCAGCACGCGCTTCACCTTGCCGTCCACCTCGGCATGGATGGCCGTTTCCATTTTCATGGCCTCCAGCGTGCACAGCACGTCGCCCGCCTTCACCGTCTGGCCTTCCTTTACCGACACGGTGGAAACCACGCCGGGCATGGGCGCGCCGATCTGTTTCGGGTCGGCCGGGTCGGCCTTGGGATGCGCGGCGGCCTTGCGCTTCTCCTCGCCGCCTTCCACGTGGCGCTTTTCCACCTTCACCACGCGCGGCTCGCCGTTGAGCTCGAAGAAGACCTTCACGAACCCCTCGTCGTCTTCCTCGCCCACGGCCAGCAGGCGAATGTGCGGCGCCTTGCCCTTTTCCAGCTCGACGGTGGTTTCCTCGCCGACCTCCATGCCATAGAAGAAGTTCATCGTCGGCAGCACCGACATGGGGCCGTATTTCTCGGCCTTCTTCGCGTAGTCCACGAAGACCTTCGGATACATGAGGTAGGAGTAGAGCTCCTCCTCCGTGATCTCGCGGCCCACCAGGTCCTCGGCCTTCTTCTTCTCGGCCTCGAGGTCGGCCGGCGGCAGGTCGGCGCCGGGGCGGCCCTCGATGGGCTTTTCGCCCTTCAGGATCTTCTTCTGCAGCTCCTTCGGCCAGCCGCCCGGGGGCTGACCCAGCTCGCCGCGGAACATGGCCACCACGGATTCGGGGAAGGCGATTTCCTTCTCCGGGTCCAGCACGTCTTCCGGCGTCAGCCCGGCGGACACCATCATCAGCGCCATGTCGCCCACCACCTTCGACGACGGCGTGACCTTCACGATGTCGCCGAACATCATGTTGACCTCGCGATACATCTTCGCGACCTCGTGCCAGCGGTCGCCAAGGCCCAGTGCGCGGGCCTGTTCCTTCAGGTTGGTGAACTGCCCGCCGGGAATCTCGTGCAGGTAGACCTCGGAGGCAGGTGCGCGCAGGTCGGATTCGAAGGCGAGGTAGCGCGTGCGCACGGCCTCCCAGTAGTTGGAGAACTCGCGCACGGTGGCCGGGTCGATGCCGGTTTCGCGCTCGGTATTGCGCAGCGCCTCCACGATGGAGCCAAGGCAGGGCTGGCTGGTCAGCCCGCTCATGGCGTCCATGGCCGCATCCGCCGCGTCCACGCCCGCTTCTGCCGCCGCCAGGATGGTGGCCCCGGCGATGCCGGAGGTGTCGTGCGTGTGGAAATGCACCGGCAGGCCGGTTTCTTCCTTGATGGCCTTCACCAGGATGCGCGCGGCGGCGGGCTTGAGCAGGCCCGCCATGTCCTTGATGCCCAGGATGTGGGTGCCGGTTTCTTTCAGCTCGCGGGCCAGCTTCACGTAATAGTCGAGGTCGTATTTCGGCCGGGCGGGGTCGAGGATGTCGCCGGTGTAGCACATCACGGCCTCGCAGATCTTGCCGGTCTTCAGCACCTCCTCAATGGAAACCTTCATGTTTTCCACCCAGTTGAGGCTGTCGAAGACGCGGAAGACGTCGATGCCGCTTTCCGCCGCCCGGCGCACGAAGCCCCGCACCACGTTGTCCGGATAGCTGGTGTAGCCCACCGCGTTGGCGCCGCGCAGCAGCATCTGCAGCAGGTGGTTGGGCATGGCCTCGCGCAACAGCCGCAGGCGCTCCCACGGGCATTCGTTGAGGAAGCGCATGGCGGTGTCGAAGGTCGCGCCCCCCCAGCATTCCATGGAGAACAGGTTCGGCAGCCGGTGCGCGTAGGCGCGGGCCACCTTCACGATGTCATGGGTGCGCATGCGCGTGGCCAGCAGCGACTGGTGCGCGTCGCGCATGGTGGTGTCGGTCAGCAGCAGCCGCTTCTGTTCCAGCATCCACCGCGCCACCGCCTCGGGGCCTTGCGTGTCGAGAATGTGCTTTGCGGTGCCCTCCATGGGCGGCTCGCCGCCTTCGAACTCCGGCACGCGGATGAGCGGCAGGTGCTCCGGCTTCGGCCGGCCGCGCACCAGGTCGTTGCCGTTCACCGTCACGTCGGCGATGTATTCCAGCAGCCGCAATGCACGGGCGCGCGGTTTCGGAAACTTGAACAGCTCCGGCGTCTCGTCGATGAAGCGGGTGGAGTACTCGAGGTTGCGGAACTTCGGGTGCTGCAGCAGGTTCAGCAGGAAGGGGATGTTGTTGGCCACGCCGCGGATGCGGAACTCGCGCAGCGCCCGCAGCATGCGGTCCACCGCGTCGTCGGCCGTCATGCCCCAGGTGATGACCTTCACCAGCAGGCTGTCGTAGTAGCGGGTAATGACCGCGCCGTTGTAGGCCGTGCCGGCGTCCAGCCGCACGCCGAAGCCGGAAGCCGAGCGATAGCCGGTGATGCGGCCATAGTCCGGCACGAAGTTGTTGGCCGGGTCCTCGGTGGTGATGCGGCATTGCAGGGCGTGGCCGAAGAGGCGGATTTCAGCTTGCGGCGGCACGCCGGTTTCCTCGATCTGCCCGATGCGCCCGCCCTCGGCGATGCGAATCTGCGCCTTGACGATATCGACGCCGGTGACCTCCTCGGTGATGGTGTGCTCCACCTGCACGCGCGGGTTGACCTCGATGAAGTAGAAGTCCTCGGACTCCATGTCCATGAGGAACTCCACCGTGCCGGCGTTCACGTAACCGGCGTGGCGCATGAGCTTCAGCGCCGCCTCGCAGATCTCGGCGCGTTTCTCATCCCCCAGGTAGGGGGCGGGCGCGCGCTCCACGACCTTCTGGTTGCGCCGCTGCACGGAGCAGTCGCGCTCGAACAGGTGCACGATGTTGCCGTGGGTGTCGCCGAGGATCTGCACCTCCACGTGCCGCGCGCGCTCGATGAGCTTCTCCAGATACACCTCGTCGTTGCCGAAGGCGTTCAGCGCCTCGCGGCGGCCTTCCAGCACGTTCTTTTCCAGCTCGTCCGGGGAGCGGATGATGCGCATGCCGCGGCCGCCGCCGCCCCAGCTGGCCTTCAGCATGAGCGGGTAGCCGATCTCTTCCGCCAGCCGCTTCACTTCCTCCATGTCATGGGGCAGGGGGTCGGTGGCGGGCACCACCGGCGTGCCGGCCTCGATGGCGAGTTCACGCGCGGCCACCTTGTTGCCCAGCCGCTCCATGACCTCCGGCGGCGGACCCACCCAGATGAGGCCTGCGTCCATGACGGCGCGGGCGAAGTCCGGGTTCTCGGAGAGGAAGCCATAGCCCGGGTGCACGGCATCGGCCCCGGCTTCCTTCGCCACGTGGATGATGCCCTCGATGTCAAGGTAGGCCTTCACCGGCCCCAGCCCGTGGCCGATGAGGTAGGCCTCGTCGGCCTTGAAACGGTGCAGCGAGAGCATGTCCTCGTCGGCGTAGATGGCGACGGTGGAAATACCCAGCTCGTTGGCCGCCCGCATGATGCGGATGGCGATTTCGCCTCGGTTGGCTACGAGCAGCTTGCGGATGCGGCCTTCGGGCTTGCTGGCTGTCACGGGCATTCTCCTTGCGTGGCAGTCATCACGATCATCGTTGCTTGCAGAAATGCATCACCGGGCATGCTGCCCGGGCCTGCGTGTCGCTCACTTTTAGGCAATTCGGCGGCACGCGCCAAGTCCCGCGCTTGCAAGAAGACTTCACCCACCAGGACAGCCAATGATGACTGCATTTCATATGCCGGGATGAAACGGGGGAGGAAAATGCACATATGGCGGAAACAAGCGCGAAAATGCTGCACGGGTTCAATTTCAACCGCATGGAGAAACGGCCATGGAAAGCTGGTTCGCCGCGGAGTTCCTGGCGCGGGTGCAATTTGCCTTCACGGTGGCGTTTCACATCATTTTTCCGGCTTTCTCCATCGGGCTGGCAAGCTTCCTTACCGTGCTGAACGGGTTGTGGTTGCTTACGCGCCAGAACGTCTATCTCGACCTGTTCGAATACTGGAAGAAGATTTTCGCCGTGGTTTTCGGCATGGGCGTGGTGTCCGGGTTGGTGATGTCCTACGAGTTCGGCACCAACTGGGCGAGCTTTTCGGACAAGGCCGGGCCGGTGGTTGGCCCCTTGCTGGCTTACGAGGTCCTGTCCGCCTTTTTTCTGGAGGCCGGGTTCCTGGGCATCATGCTGTTCGGCCGCCAGAAGGTTGGCGACGCCCTGCACATGCTGGCCACGGCCATTGTGGCGCTCGGCACGCTCATTTCGGCCTTCTGGATCCTGTCGGTGAACTCGTGGATGCAGACGCCGGCCGGCTTCACGCTGGCGGAAGACGGGCGCTTCCTGCCGGCGGACTGGTGGGCCATCATTTTCAATCCCTCGTTTCCATACCGGCTGGTGCACATGGTGCTGGCGGCCTTCCTGAGCACCGCCTTCGCCGTGGGGGCGGTGAGCGCGCTGCACCTGCTGCGCAATTCCCGCGACGAGGCGGCGCGGCGCGCCTTTTCCATGGCCATGTGGATGGCGGCGCTGATAACGCCCTTGCAGATCTATGCCGGCGACTTGCACGGGCTGAACACGCTGGAATACCAGCCAGTCAAGGTGGCGGCCATGGAAGGGCATTTCGAGCGCGAGGGAGACAACCAGCCCATTTACATCTTCGGCATTCCAGACCGCGAGGAGGAGCGGCTGAAATACGCCGTGGGCATTCCGTATCTCGGGTCGCTCATCCTCACCCATTCTTGGAACGGGCAGATCAAGGGGTTGAAAGAGTTTCCCAAGGACGAGTGGCCGCCGCTGGGGGTGGTGTTCTGGAGCTTCCGCGTCATGGTGGCCATAGGCTTTCTCATGCTGGGGCTGGGCCTGTGGAGCCTGTGGGCAAGATACCGCGGCACCCTGTACGAGAATCACCGGCTGCTGAAGGCGGCGCTCATCATGGGGCCGTCCGGCTTCGTGGCGCTGCTGGCCGGGTGGTTCACCACGGAAGTGGGGCGCCAGCCGTGGCTGGTGCAGGGTTACCTGCGCACCTCGGAGGGGCTTTCGCCGGTGGATGCGCCGGCCGTGGCGGCGTCGCTGGCGGGGTTCATCGTCGTCTATTTCTTCGTCTTCGGCGCGGGCATCTACTACCTGCTGCGGCTGATGAACAAGCCGGTGGCGGAAATCCGCACCTTGCCGCCGGAAGACGAGGCGGACCCCACCCCGGTGCTGTCGCCGGAGTTCGATCCGGATTTCCTGCCGCCGGAAAAATGATGGGCACGGCAAGGGCTGAAAGGGAGGAAAAGGTCATGGAACTGGACCTGGCATTCACCTGGGCGGTCATCATCGGCCTTGCGGTGCTGTTCTACGTTATCCTGGACGGGTTCGACCTGGGCGTGGGCATCCTGTTCCCCACGGGGAAGAACGACCGCGAGCGCGACGTGATGATGAACGCCATCGCCCCTGTCTGGGACGGCAACGAGACGTGGCTCATCCTGGGTGGCGGGGGGCTGTTCGCGGTGTTTCCGCTGGCCTACGGGGTCATCCTGTCGGCGCTTTACATCCCCATCATCATGATGTTGCTGGCGCTCATCTTCCACGGCGTGGCGTTTGAATACCGCTGGCGCACGGTGCGCTGGAAGAAGGTGTGGGATGCCGCCTTCTTCGGCGGTTCGCTGGTGGCGGCGTTCTGCCAGGGCATCGCGCTGGGCGCGCTGGTGCAGGGCATCCCGGTGCAGGGGCGCGCCTATGCCGGTGGCTGGTTCGACTGGCTGACACCGTTCTCGCTGCTTACCGGCGTGGCGGTGGTGACGGGCTACGCACTGCTGGGCGCCACCGTGCTCATTTACAAGACGGAAGGGGTACTGCAGGAGCGCATGCGGCACTACGCCTTCCGGCTGGGCATCGCCACGCTGGCATTCATGGGGCTGGTAAGCATCATTACGCCGCTGTTGCAGCCGGTCTATTTCCAGCGCTGGTTCAACCTGCCGGGCAGCCTGTGGACCATGGTGGTGCCGTTTTTCATGCTGATGCTGGTCTGGCTGTTCTTCACGGGCTTGCGCGACCGCAAGGAGTTGCAGCCATTCCTGGCCGCGCTGGGCTTCTTTGTGGCCGGGGTCATGGGTATCGGCATCAGTTTCTACCCGTACATGGTGCCGCCATCGCTCACCATATGGGACGCGGCGGCGCCGGAAGAAACGCTGCGCTTCACGCTGGTGGGCACGGTGGTGCTGTTGCCGCTGATACTGGCCTACACGGCCTATGCCTACTGGGTATTCCGCGGAAAGGTGCGCGAAGGTGAAGGATATCACTGAAAACTCGCCCAGCCATCACCGCGCGCAAACCGGGGCGCCGCCCCTGTGGAGGCGCCTGGCCTGGTTCGTGGCCCTATGGGTGATGGGCGTTATAACGGTGGGCACGGTGGCTCTGCTGTTGCGCTGGCTGCTCAAGCCGGCTGGCTCATGATGTCTTCTCGTTCACGGCCAGCCGCTGCCTCAACAGGTGATACATGCCGCGCCAGCTGAGCGCATGCGCGGGCGGAAGATGCATGGGCTGGTCGAGGTTGGCCGGCGCGCACAAGGCGAAGCGGGCGATGTCCGCCGCCGGCATTTTCTCGAACAGCGCGCGCAGGATGGCATTGGCTTCCTGGCGCGTCAGGTTCAGGTGCGGGCGGCAGAGGGGGGTGGCGTACCGTCTGGAGCCGCCTTCATTCTCGCCCGCTTCTCCGGGGGCGTCCAGGGGCATGGGCGTGACCTCGAACAGGCCGTCGGGACGGCGCAAGCACGCCAGCGGCAGCAGTATGGCCGGCTCGGCGTCTTCGTCCATGACCAGCATGGGCAGGGGCAGAACGTCCTTGCCGGATCTTTGCAGCCTTTGCAGGTTCTCCTCGCAGCCGCGCAAGATGTCTTCCGCATTCGCTTGATGCTCTTTCAGCAGCCGGGCGAAGGCGAACGCCTCCGGCGCGGTGAAGGCCTCCAGCCGCCGGACAGACCAGTGCGGGCTGCCCGCGCGCAGGGTGGCGATCATTGCCCGGGGCAGGGCGGCGATGTTTTCGTGCCTCATGTCCCAACTCCCGTGACGCGGTGGTTTCGGCGCCATTGTATCGAATTGAAACGGCGCCTTGATCGTTCGTTATCCGGTCGTGGTGTGAAGCAAGGCCTGTGCCACGTGGGGGCGACAGGCCGGCCGCGCCTGCGCCGGGCGGGACACTCCTGCGGACAGCGAGGAGAAGGGCGAGGAGAACAGCAAGGAGAAGGGCGTTGGTGAGAAAGCCGTATGGGCGGCATTGGGCCGCTCAGCCCCCGCCACGCTGGAAGTTGCGGCGGAACCGGCGCAGAAATTCCTCGCGCGCGGCATTGTCCGGCAGGGGCGACAGGTCGAGCTCCACCCTGAGGCGCGGCAGCACAAGAGCACCCATGCGCCTGGCGCACAGCGGATGAACGCAGATGTCCACGTTGGCGGGCAGCAACCGCCACCGGCGCGAGGAACATTCCGAAATCGCCTCGCCCGCAGCCGGCAAGCGGTTGATGAGGCGACGGAATTCACCTTCATCCAGGCTCATCTCCAGGGCGATGGCCTCATGCTCCGCAGATGTCATTTGTCATTGCGCGCGTTTGCTCTTGCACTCGTCGCGCTTGCGCTTGCAAGCCTCTTCGGTGAGGGTCTCCTCCACTTCCATCAGTTCCAGGCAGCTCAGATAGACTTCCTCGCAGGCATTGTCGCTCATGCAGGCGTCCACCTTGCGCTGACATTCCGCCTGGTCGCCGCCCCGCTGGCGGCATTCGGCAGCCACACGGGCGCATTGTTCCAGGGCGCTTGCCTGGGCCGACGGCGGGACGATTCCAGCCATGAGGCCCGCCCACAGCATGACGCGGGAAACAAGACTGGAAAGACCTTTCATGAAGTCCGGTTCCCTTCTTGATTCGTAACGGGTTGGGCGAAACAACCGGGACATTCCCTCCGGAATGGCATATTTGACCCATTGCGATGGATAGGGATAGGACAATTACGAAAAAGTGGACGAAAGAATGAAAAATCCATTTCCGGGAGAAACGCCACGGGCCATGCCGGGTTCTCCGCCGCCGAAACCCGTGGCCGATGTTTCACGCGCGCCGTGGCATGTGTTCATGGCGCCCGTGCATCCCGCCTTCATGGCTCCGTCCGCGCGAAAACACATGGCGGCGATGGCCGTGTTCGCGGGGGCGCTGGCGGATATCGTGGCGCTGAATGAGCCGGCGGAAGAGCGCGTAAAGCGCGTGGAACTTCTGGAGCTGGCCTTGGCGGGGGCTTTTGGACCGGCCATGAGCCGGCCGGAGCTGTTGCCGGCGGTCATGCTGCGCGATTCCCTGCTGGAAACGGGTGGCGGCTTTGCCGATGCGCTGGCCCTGGCCGATGCCGTGCGCGACGAGATTTCCGGCGCGGTGGAGAAAATGGCCGTGGACGGAGAGGTTCTGCTGGATCATGCCGCGCGCGCTTCCGCGCCGGTGCTGCGCTATCTCGCGCATTTGCACGGTGAGACGGACGAAGCGGTGCTGCAACATGCCGATGACCTGGCCCGTGCGTGGTTCCTGCTGCGCAATGCAACGCGCTGGCCGGAGCTGGCGGGCGTTGCCGTGCCGGAGCTGTTGGGCAACGCGGCCGGGCTGCATCGGCACGTCGCCAATAGGTATCTGAAGGCGCAAGTCTACCGGTTGCACGCGCTGGCGGAGGCCACTCGATCCGCCCGGCAGAGAGGCCACGACGGAGGTGATCCGCTTTCGGGCATTTCCGCGTTTCGGCGGGCACGTGTTGCCATCGGCGCGAGGATGCGTCTAGGCTTCGGCTGATTTCGGGGAGCATTCTCCTTCCAGGCCGCTTTTCGATGGGTGCAGGGTGGCGCGATCCGATGAAACATATTTGAGGCGGCTGCGGGCCGACCTTTCGCGCTGGGTGCGCGAAGGCCGTATTCCGCCGGATCTTGCCGAGGAGCTCGCACGTGATGCCGGGGTGCATGCCCGGCAGAAGGATGTGCCCGAGGACCATGCCCCCGCAGCCATTCCGAGAACGGAAAAGGGGGCGAAACCACAAGCGGCGCCGGGCGCCAGGACCGCGCCCGCGCCACGGGAGCGCGGCAGCCACATGGTGGGCGCCATGTTCACGCTGGCGGGCGCGCTGCTGGCGGCGGGCTTGCTCAGCTTCGTGGCGGCCAACTGGGAGGAGATGAGTCGCCTTGCGCGGTTGGCGTGGGTATTGGGCGGACTGTGGGGCGCTGGCCTGTTGGCCGTATGGCTGCGGGAAAGGGCGAGCCCGCTGTATGCCGAGGGCATGTTCCTGCTGGCCGCGCTGGCCTTCGGCGGGGCCATGGCGCTGGTGGCGCAGATTTTCCACATCTCCGGCGACCTGCCGCAATTCCTCTTGACTTGGAGCATCGGCGCGCTGGCGCTGGGCGCGCTCATGGGGGCGGAAAAGGCCAGCGTGGCCGGCTTGCTTCTGGCTCTGGCCTGGAGCCTGGTGGTGCTGGGCGAAGGGCAGTCTTTCGAATTCCTGCTGATCAACCTGCTGGAGCGGCGGCATGGCGGCCCGCCATCTGGCTGGCACTGGCCGTTCCTGCTGCCATGGCTGGCGGCGGCGGCGCTGGCCATGGTGCATCGCTGGCGCTGGCTTGCGCGGATGGTGGCATTTTCCCTGCTGGTGTGGATCAGCGTCCACGCCTTGGTGATGATGGCCTGGTATCCGAGCCTCGCGGAGGGCATTTTCCGCGCGCTTCCCTTCATCGGACTATTGACGGCGTTGAAGGGCGCGTGGCTGGTGCGTGATGGTCGAGAGGAGCTGCGCATTTTCGGCATTCCGGCCCTGTGGATGGGAACGCTGCATGCGTGGCTGTTTTCCCTGCTGATGGCCACGGGATGGGAAGCGAAAACCATACTTGGCGAGCTTCTGGGCGTGCGGCTGGAGCAGACTGGCGGCGAAGTTCTGGCGCATGCGGCTTTCGCCGCGCTGGTGCTGTTGGCGCTGGCGGGGGTGGCCATGCGGCGGTTGCGCTGGTGGGAGGTGTTGCCGCCGCTCGTCTTCGGCCTGTGGCAGTGGGGACTACCCTACTGGCCGGAGTTCCTGGTGTCGAAATGGGTGGCCGCGGGCCTGAGCCTGATGCTTTCCGTGTGGCTGATGGCGCTGGGGCTGGAGCACGAGCGCAAGGGCCTGTGGCGGCTGGGCCTGGTGCTGTTCGGGCTGGCGGTATTCTGGCTTTACGTGGTCACCATCGGTTCGCTGCTGGGCACGGCGGGCTTTTTCCTGGGCGCGGGGCTGTTGCTGTTGGCGCTGGCGTTTGCCGGCTGGCGCTTCCTCGCCTGGCTGGAGCGGCGGCATGGTCGCGGCCATGATGGCGGGAACGCCGGCGGCGTGCGAGGGGAGGGCGCGGCATGATGACCACGCTGCGGCAGCTCTGGCGGCGGGTGGAGAGCATCTCGCCCTGGTGGCGCATGCTGCTGTTGCTGGGCGCCTTCACCTTCGTCATCGCGCTGATGATCTGGCAGCAGCAGCGGTTGCTGCGCACGGGGCGGGAGGTCATCGTGCCCATGCGCCCGGTGGATCCGCGCGACCTGTTCCGCGGCCATTACGCACGGTTGAATTACGATTTCTCCCGCATCCGGATGAACGAGATTCGTGGGCTGGAAAATATCGGCGAGGATGCAATTCCGAAACTGCCGCTCATGGGCGGGATCTACATTGTGTTGAAGAAAGATCCGCACAACCCGCCCTTCTGGAGGTTCTCCCATGCGCAGCTGAAGCCCCCGCGGCAACTGGGCGAGGATGAAGTGTTCTTGGCCTGCGACATCGCCGGCCTGGGCTATGAATCCGTTGGCGTGAGATGCGGCATCGAGCGGTTTTACGCGCCAAGGGAAAGGGCGTTGGCGCTGGAGCGTGAACTGCGCGGGCGCTGGCGTTTCGACAGCGAGCGGGGCCGCATGATGCCGGCGCCGGGCGTTCGGCCGCCCGGCGTCATCCTGCGGGTAAACGAGGCGGGCAAGGCGGCCATCGCCGGGCTGCAAGTCGACGGCAGGCGGATCATGGTGGACAGCCTGTTCTGACTTTCCATCCCGCGAAGTGCGATGCCGTCCATGTCCGGCGCCAGCACGAAAGATCCGGCCGCCCCGAAAGGGAGCGGCCGGATCATGTTTCGCAAGGCAATGAACGGGCGTGTCAAGCCGCCTTGGCCGACTTCTTGCGGGCCTTGGACAGCACCTCGCGGATTTCCTCGGTGGCCTGGGTCTCACTCACCTTCTTGACCGCCGAAACCTCGCGCGCGAGCCTGTCCAGCGCCGCCTCGAACAGCTGACGCTCGGAATAGGACTGCTCGGGCTGATCGTCGGGCCGGTAAAGGTCGCGCACCACCTCGGCCACGAAAATGATGTCGCCGGAGTTGATCTTGGCTTCATACTCCTGCGCCCGGCGCGACCACATGGCGCGACGGATCTTCGGCTTGCCGCGCAGCACCTTCATCACTTCGTCCAGGATATCCTTGCCGGAAAGCTTGCGCATGCCGATCTGTTCGCACTTGTTGGTGGGCACGCGCAGGCGCATCTTCTCTTTTTCGAAGTCGATGACATACAGCTCCAGCTCCATGCCGGCGATTTCCTCCGTCTCCACCGCCACGATCTTGCCCACGCCGTGTGCGGGATAGACGATGAATTCGCCCGGCTTGAACGAAAGTGCCTTTTTCGAACCTTTCTTGCTGGCCATGGTGTTGATCGCCCTCTTGAGTTTCGAGGCGCATGCCGTCCGTTTTAGGTGGGCGGCCTTGCGCGGGTTGCAGGTACAGGTTGGCTCCCGAAAAAAAACCGGCTTGCATTCGCCCGCCATGCCCTTATTCTGTTGACAGGGAGACAGGCCGACGCTTGCTCGAACGGGTATTGAGCGGCATGAGCCGGCGCCAGAAAAACCCGGGCTTCGAGAGATGGAAGCCCGGAAACTGTTGGCGCGCATGCCCTGTTTCCATCTTCCCTTATACCACGAATTAACCTCTGATTAAAGGTTCGCGCGGGCGCAACACTCTTCCGCCACGGCGGAATTTCAACAAAAGGTTAACGCACCCCTGAACGGGCGGCCGTCAATTCAAGCAGAATTTTGATCAAATGCGACATGGGGGCGCCCGCGCGGATCAGGCTTTCGCCCGCGGCCGAATGGCCGGCGCGGGGCCAATGCAAAGATGCATGAAAAAGCGGCTGCCGCCTTGCCCACCCGCCAGAGCTTCCGAATCGTCGAGAATGGGGCTTGAGCGGGGTGGGGGCTTGCATGGTTGGCGCTGGTTCTTGCGCCGGTCAGCGACGCCTTGCTCCGCTTGGCCCTTTACGCGCTCCGGCATCAGATATCCCGCTGCACCCGCAACTCCATCCGTCGACAGCGCTTTTCCCATTCCTCCCAGAGGGGCGCGATGGTCTTCAGCCGCCGGCATGCCTTGAGGGCTTCCCGCCAGCGTTTTTCCGCCCGCAGGATATGGATGCGCAGGACGAGGGCGGGAAAATAACCGGGGCTTCGCTTCAGCAGCCCGTCCAGCACCGCCAGGGCCGCCTCATGCCGGCCCAGTTGCCAGAGGAAATATGCCCGGCGGAAATGGGCGTCTTCATATTCCGGCCAGCGCTTCGCCACCATGTCATACAGCTGCCGCGCGGTGCCGATCAGCCCGTCGGCCTGGGCGCGCGCAGCTTCCTTCAGCAGGGCCTGGGCGCTGGCCGGGCCGCTCGCCGTCCAGGCCCGCATCAGTCTTTCGCGCAAGGCCTTGGCACGAGCGGGGTCGCGGGCCGTTTTCAGCTTCTCCAGCAGCGCCTTTATGGTCGCCTTGCCATGCTCGCGCAACGGATCGGTCTGCTCCCGCACCTCCGTGGCGGCCGCGCCGGCCGGTGCGCCCGGCTCTTGCGCCGCGTGTGCGTCCGGGCCGGCCCACAGCGTGAGCGTGGCGAATATGGCGAATGGCGCGAGCAAACGCCTGGAAGTCATGGCCGCTGGATCCCGTTGAAAACCGATTTTCGTGCCGGCGGCCTGAAAAATAGCATGGATGCTCGCCCACGCGTCATGAAAAAGCGGCCATGCATGCGAAAGTGGCGACGGAAACGAGAGCGTTCAAAAAAGGAAGCGCTCCAGAGGCGAAGACGGCCGGCAGATGAAATGAAAAAGGGCGCCGAAGACAACTGGTCAGCGCCCTTCGCGTGAAATTTCCTAATGAATGGAGCGGGCGATGAGATTCGAACTCACGACCCCAACCTTGGCAAGGTTGTGCTCTACCCCTGAGCTACGCCCGCTCATGAATATCCAGCCTTCAGGTCCGCTGCATTTCCGCGTGGCCTTCCGGCTGGCGCCCTGTTATATGGCGCAAAGTGATGTGCATTTCAAGAGGGTTTTGCAACATCATGAGCGAACATGCCGA
Source organism: Hyphomicrobiales bacterium (assembly GCA_027024225.1). Lineage (GTDB taxonomy): Bacteria > Pseudomonadota > Alphaproteobacteria > Rhizobiales > Aestuariivirgaceae > Thermopetrobacter. The sequence goes on from JALVSR010000016.1 coordinate 29,745, forward strand.
TTTGCCGGTCGAGGCCAAGCAACTCCTTGAATATTTGCGAGAGTTGGGAATAGAAACGCACACGCGCCAGCATCCGCCGGCCTATACGGTGGAAGATGCGAAGGAATTGCGCGGCCTCATTCCCGGCGGACATACCAAGAATCTTTTCCTCAAGGACAAGAAAGGCAAATTGTGGCTGGTGGTGGCGCTGGAAGATGCGAAGGTGGACCTGAAGAGGCTGCCAGCGCGAATCGGTTCGGCCCGGCTTTCCTTCGGCAAGGCGGAGCTGCTGGAAGAGGTGCTGGGGGTGAAGCCCGGCTCGGTGACGCCTTTCGCGTTGATGAATGATCGCGAGGGCCGGGTGAGCGTGGTGCTGGACGCGCGCATGATGGAGCACGAGGTGCTGAACTTCCATCCGCTGGTGAACACCGCCACCACCACCATTTCCCGCGAGGACTTCCTGAAATTCCTGCGCGCCACCGGGCACGAGCCGCTGATTGTGGACGTGTCCTGAGCCTGCGCGCAGGCGCGTAAAAAAGGTGGGAAAAGGGTGGAAAACCTGTGGATAACCTGTGGAAATCATGGTGGAGAACTCGTGGGAAGACCCAGGGAAAACCGGTTCGCGGAATGGTGGAGGAACGCAGGAACAACCTGTGGGCCAGGCTGTTAATTACGGCGTGAGGAAGCTGTGGCGTAAAGGTGAAAAACGTGGATAATTCACCCGTTCGCTCCGATCCTCGCACCCCGTGAAAATGCAGGGCTGCCCCATGCAAAAAAAGCCAACGACCGTGGTGCTCATCATCACCGGCGGCATCGCCGCCTATCGCGCGCTGGAGCTCATCCGCCTGCTGCGCAAGGAGGGCTTTCGTGTGCGGCCGGTGCTGACGAAGGGGGCCAGGGCCTTCATCACGCCGCTTTCCGCCGCCGCGCTGGCGGGAGAGAAGGCGCACGCGGAGCTTTTTTCCCTCACCGACGAAACGGAAATGGGCCACATTCGCCTGGCGCGCGAGGCGGACGCGGTGGTGGTGGCGCCGGCGACGGCCGATTTCATGGCCAAGGCTGCGCATGGGCTGGCCGATGACCTGGCCAGCACGCTGCTGCTGGCCACCACGGCGCCGGTGCTCATGGCGCCCGCCATGAACCCGCGCATGTGGACGCACCCGGCCACGCGGCGCAATACGGCGCAGTTGCGCGCCGATGGGGTGGAGATCATCGGCCCCGAAAGCGGCGAGGTAGCCTGTGGTGAAGAAGGCGAAGGCCGCATGGCGGAGCCGGCCGAAATCCTCGCCCGCGTGCTGGCGCTGATACAGGGGCGCTCCGCCGAGTTGCCGCTGTCCGGCAAGCGGGTGCTGATCACCGCCGGGCCCACGCACGAGCCCATAGACCCGGTGCGCGTGTTGGCCAATCGCTCTTCCGGGCGCATGGGGTATGCGCTGGCCGAGGCGGCGCGGGAGAAGGGGGCGGAGGTGGTGCTCGTCTCCGGGCCCGTGGCGCTTTCCGCGCCGGCGGGCGTGGATGTGCGGCGCGTGGAAACGGCGGAAGAAATGCTGCGCGCGGTCAGGCAGGCGCTGGCGGAAGCACCGGTGGACATCGGCATCTTTACCGCCGCGGTGGCCGACTGGCGGGTGAAGAACGCAAGCGCCTCCAAGATAAAGAAGGGGCCCGAAGGCCCCCCGGTGCTGGAGCTGGAGGAAAACCCGGACATCCTGGCCACTATCGCCCAGGCGCGGGCGGGCAGGCCAAAGCTGGTGGTGGGGTTCGCCGCCGAGACGGAAAACATCGCCCGCAATGCCCGCGCCAAGCTGAAGCGCAAGGGAGCGGATATCATCGTGGCCAACGATGTTTCCGAAAAAACCGGCATCCTGGGCGGAGACGAAACGGAGCTGCTGGTCATCTCCCGCACGGGTGAGGAAACGCGCCTGCCGCGCCAGTCCAAGCGGGCCGCCGCGCGCGCCCTGTTGGACCTGTTGAGCCGGCATCCGTGAAACAACATCGATGACGGTCATGTCACGGCCCGGCCGGCGCGCACGCCCTTTTCCACAGGGATGGAAAGTCTGCACAAGCCTGTGCGTAACCTTGCCTTTCGTCTTTTGCCGGCGGCGCCCTTGCGGCACTCTTCCGTGGTATCCTTGAGCACGAAGGTGATTCGCCAAGCATGGAGAGCCGCGGGAACATGAGCGGAGCGGACACACTGGACGATATGCAGCAGCTGCTCGCCTCCATTCGCGAGGCGATCCACCATGCGCACGAGGAAACGCGCGTGGCGCAACAGGCCCTGCGGGCCGAGGCGCCCTCCGGTCTCGCCGAGGAGAATTTCGCCCACGCCGGGACGGTTGCCGCCGCTTCCGTTGCTGCTGCTACTGATGATGACGGTTCGCGCGGCGGGGCTGGCGGCAGCGGCGGGGAATCCGCGCGCTCCGGCTCCGGCCCGCATCATCCGGCGGCGACCGGGCTGTTCGCCGAAGAAGGACCAACCGCTGACAAGGCCTCCGCCAGCCACCGCACCCCCCGTCGCGAACCGTCGCCGCGGGCCTCCGCCGTGGTCATGCCTCTTTATCCCGCCGCCGATGCCGGGCAGCCATCCGCGCCCGGCGCCCCGGCCGCGGGCGCTTCCGCAGAAGGGCGGCGCACCCCCGGTGCGTCGCATCTGCCTCCGAAGGTGCAGGCACGCGTGAAGAGCGCCATGGCGCGGCTGGAGCGCATCGAGGCCGCACGCCGGGCGCTGGGTGGCGAGGAAGCCCTGCGCCAACTGGTGGCGGATCTTGTCGAACCGCTGCTGAAGGAATGGCTGGAGGAAAACCTGGCCGAAATCGTGGAGCGGCGCGTGGCGCAAGAGATCGCGCGCATCACCGGCCTCGAGGCGCCGGCCACCGGCTCCCGCTCTCGCCCGCGCTCCCGCTCCGGCGCCGGATGATTCCCACACCAAAGGGCGGGGCAGGCTGCCCGCGGCCTCTTGCGCCACCTTCATCACTGGTGTTTATACACAAGCCAACCGTGCGCGCGTGATTCCGCGCGCCTTTTCGTCATGAATCACCGGGTTTCCGGCACAAGGGGCAGGGCAGGGAATGCTGGACAAGCACTTCGACCCCAATCAGGTGGAGCAGCGCCTCTACGAGGCGTGGGAAAAGGCGGGCGCCTTCAGACCGTCGGGCAAGGGCGAGCCCTTCTGCATCGTCATTCCGCCGCCCAACGTCACCGGCTCGCTGCACATGGGGCACGCGCTGAACAACACGTTGCAGGACATCCTGGTGCGCCTGCGCCGCATGCAGGGGTATGACGTGCTCTGGCAGCCGGGCACGGATCATGCCGGCATCGCCACGCAGATGGTGGTGGAGCGCAAGCTGGCCGCCGAGGGCAAGCCCACCCGCTGGGAGATGGGGCGCGAGAAGTTCCTCGAAGAAGTGTGGAAGTGGAAGGAGGAGTCCGGCAACACCATCATCAACCAGCTCAAGCGCCTTGGCGCCTCCTGCGACTGGTCGCGCCTGCGCTTCACCATGGACGAGGGCCTCTCCCGCGCCGTGCTCAAGGTGTTCGTCACCCTGTGGAAGGAAGGCCTCATCTACAAGGACAAGCGGCTGGTCAACTGGGACCCGAAGCTGCGCACGGCCATTTCCGACCTGGAGGTGGTGCAGAAGGAGACGCAGGGGCACCTGTGGCACTTCCGCTATCCCATCGAGGGCGAGGAGGGCCGCTACATCGTGGTGGCTACCACCCGGCCGGAAACCATGCTGGGCGACACGGCCGTGGCCGTGCACCCGGATGACGAGCGATACAAGGATCTCGTCGGCAAGAATGTCATCCTGCCGCTGGTGGGCCGGCGCATCCCCATCGTGGCCGACGAACACGCCGATCCGGAAAAGGGCTCGGGCGCGGTGAAGATCACCCCGGCGCACGACTTCGACGACTTCGAGGTGGGCAAGCGCCACGACCTGCCCATGATCACCGTCATGGACGAGACGGCGCACATGTTCCTGAAGGACAACCCGGACTTTCTGGCCGGGCTGGAGATGACGTCGGAGCTGGAAGAGACGCTGAAATATCACGGCCTCGACCGCTTCGAGGCGCGCAAGCGCATCGTCGAGCGCATGGAAAGGCTGGGCCTGCTGGAGAAGGTGAAAGACCACCTGCACATGGTGCCTTATGGCGACCGTGGCGGGGTGCCCATCGAACCGCGCCTGACGGAGCAATGGTTCGTCGATGCCGCGGCCCTGGCCGCGGGCGCCATCCGCGTGGTGGAGCGCGGCGACACGAAGTTCTTCCCCGCCAACTGGACGAAGACCTATTTCAACTGGCTCAAGGACATCCAGCCCTGGTGCATCTCGCGCCAACTGTGGTGGGGGCACCAGATTCCGGCCTGGTATGGCCCGGATGGCAAGATCTTCGTCTCCGAGACGGAGGAAGAGGCGCAGAAACAGGCCGAGAAACACTACGGCGAGGCGGTGGAGCTCAAGCGCGATCCGGACGTGCTGGACACCTGGTTCTCCTCCGCGCTGTGGCCCTTCTCCACGCTGGGCTGGCCGGACGACACGCCGGAATTGCGGCGCTATTATCCCACGTCGGTGCTGATCACGGGCTTCGACATCATCTTCTTCTGGGTCGCCCGGATGATGATGATGGGCCTGCACTTCATGCACGACGTGCCCTTTTACGATGTCTATATCCACGCCCTGGTGCGCGACGAGCACGGGCAGAAGATGTCGAAGTCCAAGGGCAACGTCATCGACCCGCTGGAGCTCATCGCCAAGTATGGCGCCGATGCGCTGCGCTTCACGCTGGCGATTCAGGCCGTCATGGGGCGCGACATCCGCCTCTCGGAAGCGCGCGTGCAGGGCTATCGCAACTTCGGCACCAAGCTGTGGAACGCCGTGCGCTTCCTGGAGATGAACGAGGTGGGGCGCGATGCCGCCTTCGATCCGGCATCCTGCCGCCTGGCGCTGAACCGCTGGATCGTCGGCGAGGCGGTCAAGACCATCGGCGAGGTCACGCAATCGCTGGACGATTATCGCTTCAACGACGCCGCTTCCGCCATTTACCATTTCACCTGGGACGTGTTCTGCGACTGGTACCTGGAGCTCATCAAGCCGGTGCTGAAGGAAGGCGACGCCGCGGCGCAGGAAGAAACACGCAAGACGGCCGGCTGGGTGCGCGATGTCATCCTGAAGCTGCTGCACCCGTTCATGCCCTTCATCACCGAGGAGCTGTGGCAGCGCACCGGTGGCGAGGGCTTCCTGATGCTCTCCAGCTGGCCGGAGGCGCGCGAGGAGCTCATCGACGAGGACGCGGCGGAAGAGCTCGACTGGGTGATCACCTTCATCCGCGAGGTGCGCTCCACCCGCGCGGAGATGAACGTGCCGGCTGGCGCACAAATCCCGGCGGTGCTGGTGAGCGCCAACGCCGAGAGCCGCCGCAGGCTGAAGGAGTGGGAGACGGAGATCAGGCGCCTGGCGCGGCTCTCGGAAATCACGCTGGCGGACGAGGTGCCGCCGAAGTCGGCCCAGATCGTGTTGGCTGAGGCCATCATCGCCCTGCCGCTGGAAGGCGTCATCGACCTTGACGCCGAACTGAAGCGGCTGGAGAAGGAGCTGGCGGCGACGGAGAAGGAAATGAAGTCGCTGCAAGCCCGCCTGTCGAACGAAAAGTTTCTGACCAAGGCGAAGCCGGAAGTGGTGGAGCAGACGAAGCATCGCCTGGAAGAGCTGCAGACGAAACACGCCAAACTGGAGGAAGCCCGCCAGCGCCTGGCCGCCATGGTGTGAGCGGCCTGCCGCTTTCAGGCACCACCCCAAGAACGAAGCGAGCGGCGTCATGCGCTGTCCCTTTTGCGGATCGGAACAGACACAGGTGAAGGACAGCCGCCCGGCGGAAGGCGGCGCGGCCATTCGCCGGCGGCGCGAATGCGCCGACTGTGGTGGACGCTTCACCACTTACGAGCGCGTGCAGTTGCGCGAACTCACCGTCATCAAGCGCTCCGGCCGGCGCGTACCCTTCGACCGCGACAAGCTGGCCCGCTCGGTGCAGATCGCGCTGCGCAAGCGCGACGTGGATGCCGAGCGCGTGGAGCGCATGATCAACGGCATCGTGCGCCAGCTGGAGAGCATGGGCGAGAACGAGGTGACCTCGCAGCAGATCGGCGAGCTGGTCATGGAGGGCCTGCGCAAGCTGGATGACGTGGCCTTCGTGCGCTATGCCTCCGTTTATCGCAACTTCACCGAGGCGGCCGATTTCTGCGAATTCCTGGCCGAATTGCAGTCTCGCGATGCCGCCGGGGGAGGCGACGACGAATGACAGGAGCGGGGCACGGGAGCCGATGGCGTCCCGTGCCCGCATGATCCAACGGGAATGGAAAAACGGCATCAAGGCGGGGCAGGGGGCGGTCATGAAGGTCATTACCGACACGGATGAATTGCGGGATCTGTGCAGCCGGCTGGCGCGCGAGGAATACATAACCGTCGATACGGAGTTCATGCGCGAACATACCTTCTGGCCGAAGCTGTGCCTGATCCAGGTGGCGGGGGAAGAGGAGGCCGCCATCATCGACCCCCTGGCAAGGGACATGGACCTTTCGCCCTTTTTCGATCTGCTGGCAGACGAGAAAGTGCTTAAGGTATTCCACGCCGGGCGGCAGGATATCGAGATTTTCCATCATCTCACCGGCCAGGTGCCTAGGCCCGTGTTCGATACCCAGATCGCCGCCATGGTCTGCGGTTTTGGCGATCAGGTGGGCTACGAGGCCCTGGTGCGCAAGCTGGTCGGCGTGGAAATCGACAAGGGCTCGCGTTTTACCGACTGGTCGCGCCGACCACTGTCGGAGCGTCAGCTGCAATATGCGCTGGCGGACGTCACCCACTTGCGCAAGGTTTATGAGCGCCTGCGCGAAGAGCTCGAGCGCACCGGCCGCATGGAATGGCTGGCGGAAGAGCTGCAAACCCTCACCAGCCCCCAGACCTACGAGCAGAATGTGGAACAGGCCTGGCGCCGGCTGAAGTTTCGTCCGCGCAACCGCCGCCAGCTGGCCCTGCTCAAGCGGCTGGCGGAATGGCGCGAACGCGAGGCCCAGCGTCGCGACATGCCGCGCCGCCGCGTGATGAAGGATGAGGCCATCGCCGAAATCGCCAGCGAGATGCCAGAGACCGAACGCGACCTGAAGCGTCTGCGCGGCATATCGGAAGGCCACGCCAAGGGGGCGACGGGGCGGGCCATCCTGCGGCTGGTGCGAGAGGTGAAGAACCTGGCCGAGCACGAACTGCCGGCGCCCGAAAGGCGCCCCCGGCCCCATCCCGAGGGCACGCAGGCGCGGGCCGACATCCTGAAGCTGGCCTTGAAGATCGTGACGGAACAGAAGGGAATAGCGCCGAAAATCATAGCATCCGCCGCCGACCTGGAGCGCTTGGCCGCCGGCGACACGGATGTTCCCGCCATGCGCGGGTGGCGGCGCGAGGTGTTCGGCGAGCTGGCCGAGGCGCTCTTGCGGGGCGAAAAGGTCATTGGCCTGAAGGATGGCCGCCCCGCCATACTGGACGCTCCGAAACCGGAAGGGGCCTGATACCAGATTGCGCAATGTCTAACCGGCAAACCCGCCCTGCGCCCCCAGGAACGGGGGAGGAGCCCAGGTCATCATGGTCCGGCGCGTGATGTGGACAACTCAGCGCCGCCGTTCGAGCCTGCCATCCGGGGTGCGCACCACCTTTCCCGCCAGTTCCAGCTCCATCAGCGCCGCCAGCGTCAAATCGGGCGGCGCGCCGCATTCGCGCAGCAGGGTATCCTGGTCCACCGGCGCATCCCCCAACAGGCTCAGCAGCTTCTTGTGCAGCTTTTCCGGGGGCTCTTCGGTTGCCGCCGCTGATGACGGAGCGGGCGGAGCGGTGGTGGCCGGCACCGATGCAATCTCTCGCGGTGGCGCGGTTGCCGCGGCGTCTTCCCGGCCGCGCTCGGTGAAGGGTGGCGGTGGATGTTCATTCATGATGACCTTCAGTTGCGCCGCCGCCTCGGCCAGCAGCTCCAGTACATCCGCCGCATGGCGCACCAGCGTGGCGCCTTCGCGGATGAGATGGTTGCATCCGGCTGCGCGCGGCTCCAGCGGAGAGCCGGGCACGGCCATCACGTGCCGGCCTTCCTCCGCCGCCAGCCGCGCCGTGATCAGCGAGCCGGAACGCCGCGCCGCTTCCACCACCACGGTGCCCAGGCTCATGCCCGCCACCAGCCGGTTGCGTCGCGGAAACAGCTCCGCCCGCGGCCCCGTGCCGGGCGGCATTTCCGTCAGCAACAGGCCGTGTTCGGCGATGCGCTCCATCAGCGCCTCGTTGGAGCGCGGGTAGGGCACGTCAATGCCACAGGCCAGCACCGCCACGGTGGCGCCGCCATTCAGGGCGCCTTCGTGCGCCGCCGCATCGATGCCCGCCGCCAGCCCGGACACGACCACGTATCCTTCGCGCGTCAGCGCCGCCGCCATTTCCCGTGCCATGTGTCGCCCGGCGGCGGAGGCATTGCGCGCGCCCACCATGGCCACGGGTGGTAATTGCGACACCGCTGGCTGACCGCGCAGGCACAGCAGCGGCGGGGGAGCCTGCGCGTATGCCAGCAGCGGCGGATAGCCCTTCTCGCCGCGCGCCACCAGCCGCGCGCCCAGTTCTTCCAGCCGCTCCATCTCGCGCGCGGCCTCGTCCGCCGGGCAGATGCGCGGGCGTTTCTTCTTGCCGCCGCGTGATACCATTTCGGGCAGGGCCTGAAGCGCGGCCTGCGCGGAGCCGAAGCGGTCGATGAGCTGGTAGAACAGGGTGGGGCCGACGTTTTCCGAGCGTATCAGGCGCAGCCAGGCCAGGCGTTGGTCATCGTCCAGCAACTGCGCCGGCCAACCGGACATCAGCGGGCCTCGTCGTTGTCGTTTGTCCGTTTGCCGCCGCCAATCTTCGGTTCCGTGCCCGCCAGCAGGCGGCGGATGTTCTCATGATGGGTGGCGAAGATGGCCAGCGAGAGCAGGATCACCACCACCCGTTGCGCCGGGGCGATGTCGATGAGGGCGGAAACGATGGGCATGGCGGCCGCCGCCGTGAGCGCGGAGAGCGAGGAGATGCGAAAGGCGAAGGCCATGACCAGCCAGATGAGAATGAAGGCCAGCCCCAGCACCCAGTTGAGCCCAAACAATACACCGATGAAGGTGGCAACACCCTTTCCGCCCTTGAACCCCAGCCAGACGGGGAACACGTGGCCCAGGAAGGCGCCCACGCCGGTGATGGCCGCAGCCGCCGGCCCGGCCAGCCAGCCCACCACGAACACCGGCACGAAGCCCTTCAGCGCATCCAGCAGCAGGGTAAGCGCGGCGAGCTTTTTCGAGCCGGTGCGCAGCACGTTGGTGGCGCCGATGTTGCCCGAGCCGATGTGGCGCACATCGCCCAGTCCCGCCAGCTTCGTCAGCAGCAGGCCGAAGGGAATGGAGCCGGAAAGGTAGCCGACGAGAAACAGTGCCAACAGCGCGATGGGCATGGATTGTCCTCAACAGGGCCGGTGAATGTCGTGCTCAAGCGCCGGCATGGTAGTCGAACACGCTCTCGCCGGCAACGAGGGTCAGCACCGCGCGGCCTTCGAACACGCGGTTCTCGAACGGTGTGTTGTGCGAGCGCGAATGCAGCGCGCTCTCCTCCACCTTCCAGCTCAGGTGCGGGTCAACCAGCGTCAAGTCGGCGGGCGCGCCTTCAGCCAGCGTGCCGCCTTCCAGCCCCAGCAGGCGGGCCGGGGCGTGGGCGAGGGCGGCGATCAGTCTTGAGAGGTCGGCCTGGCCGGAATGGTGCAGCGAGAGCGCGGCGGAAAGCAGGGTTTCCAGCCCCACGGCGCCAAACTCGGCCTCGGCGAAGGGCAGGCGCTTGGTATCCGCGCTCTGCGGGTCGTGGGATGAGACGATGACGTCGATGACGCCCTCGTTCACCGCTTCCACCAGCGCGACGCGGTCTTCCTCCGTGCGCAGCGGCGGAGAGAGCTTGAAGAAGGTGCGGTAGGCCCCGATGTCGTGCTCGTTCAGCAGCAGATGGTTGATGCTCACCCCGCAGGTCACGGGCAGCCCCGCCTCCTTCGCGTGGCGGATGATCTCCACCGATTCCGCACACGAGATCTGCGCCGCGTGATAACGCGCGCCGGTCATTTCCACCAGCCGCAGGTCGCGCTCCAGCGCGATGATCTCCGCCTGCCTAGGTATGCCCGGCAGGCCCAGGCGCGCGGCCAGTTCCCCTTCGTGCATCACGCCCGGCCCCGCCAGCTCGGCCTCTTCCACGTGCTGCACGATGAGCATGTCGAAGTCCCGCGCATAGGCCAGCGCCCGCGCCAGCACGCGGGCGGAGGCCACCGACTTGCGCCCGTCGGTGAGCGCCACGGCGCCTGCCTCCTTGAGCAGGCCCACCTCGCTCATGTGCGCGCCCTTGAGCCCCTGCGTGATGGCGGCCATGGGGTGCACCCGCACCTTCGAGGTGCCGCGCGCCCGGCGCAGGATGAAGTCCACGATGGCGGCATCGTCGATGACCGGATCGGTGTCCGGCATGACGATCATGCAGGTCACGCCGCCGGCGGCGGCCGCGGCGGAAGCCGAGGCCAGCGTTTCGCGGTATTCGAAGCCCGGCTCGCCGGTGAACACCCGCATGTCGATGAGGCCGGGCAGCAGCCACTTGCCGGCGCAGTCGAGGATGTTCTCTACCGCGATGCCGCGCGAGCGGGCCGCCTCCGCCGTCACCTCCGCGCCGACGGCCACGATGCGCCCGTTCTCGACGATGACGCCGCCGGGCGCATCCAGCCCCCCGGCCGGATCGAGCAGCCGCGCGTTCACCAGCGCGCGCGCACCAGCGCCCGCTCCAGCTCCCCGTGCCGCATGTGCCGCGCCCGCGCTCATGCCGCCGCCTCCCGCTCGAGGTTGCGCGCCAGTGCGTCCAGCACCGCCATGCGCACGGCCACGCCCATCTCCACCTGTTCGCGGATGACCGAGCGCGGCCCGTCGGCAACGCTCGAATCAATTTCCACCCCCCGGTTCATGGGCCCCGGATGCATGACGATGGCATCCTCCTTCGCCAGCCGCAGGCGTTCCTCGTTTAGCCCCCAGAAGCGATAGTATTCGCGCTCGGAGGGAATAAAGGCGCCGTCCATGCGTTCCCTTTGCAGGCGCAGCATCATCACCACGTCCGCCCCGCGCAAACCCTCCTCCAAGGAGTGAAACACCTCCACCCCCAGCCGCTCCGCGCTGGGCGGCAGCAGCGGGCCGGGACCGACGATGCGCACCCGCGCGCCCATGCGCGAGAGCAGGATGATGTTGGAGCGCGCCACGCGCGAATGCCGGATGTCGCCGCAGATGGCCACCACGACATTTTCGAGCTTGCCCTTGTGGCGCCGGATGGTCAGCGCGTCCAGCAGCGCTTGCGTTGGGTGTTCGTGCCAGCCGTCGCCGGCGTTGATGACCGCGCAGCTCACCTTCTGCGCCAGCAGCTCGGCGGCGCCGGAATGCTGGTGCCTGATGACCAGCAAGTCCGGATTCATGGCGTTCAGCGTCACCGCCGTGTCCAGAAGCGTCTCGCCCTTGGACACGGAAGAGCCTTTCACGCTCATGTTCATCACGTCCGCGCCCAGGCGCTTGCCGGCCAGCTCGAAGGAGCTCTGCGTGCGGGTGGACGGCTCGAAGAACAGGTTGATCTGCGTGCGGCCGCGCAACAGGTTCGTCTTCTTCTCGCGCTGGCGGCTGAGCGCGACGTATTCCTCCGCCAAGTCCATGAGCGCGGTGATTTCGGCAATGGAAAGGCCGGCCACCCCCAGCAGGTGGCGGGAGTTGAGAATGGCCGGCCTTTCCATTGCGTCACTTGCCATGTTTCGTTCAGTAGCGCACGGGCGGCGCCACTGCCAAGATGGCATCAGGCATTGTCAACAATCCACTTCAGCCGCTGGCGCATGCGCATCTCGCGGGACGGAGCCAGGCGGAAGAAGGCCGGGCGCTCGAACAGGTATTTCAACACCGGAACGTGGCGCACCACCGCGTGCATGAGCAACGGCCCCGTTACCGCCGCGGAGAGCACGATGGCGGAAATGATATCCGGCCCAAGCTGTGGCGCCACCTTCACCAGCACGATGCGCACAAACGCCATGAACAGGAAGAAGGCGACATAGACCACCAGCGAGCGCTCGCCCACCAGGCGGACGAAGTTGAACACCACGCCACCCACGCGCGCCATGAACACGCCCGCGGCCACCACCGCCAGCGAGCCGATGAACCCCAGCGCCAGCGAAATGCCCGGCAGCTTGGCCACGCCTTCCACGCCCGGAGCGGTCACCAGCGCCAGCCACGGTTCACCCGGCAGGTTGGTGAACACCAGCGCGGCGTTCGCAAACGCCCAGATGACCAGCGCGGCGGCCAGGGCCGGCAGCGAGAAACGCCGCATGTCCTCGGCGAAGCGGAACACGTAGGGCGCGGCCACATAGCCGGTGTAGAAATACACGAAGCGCGCGGCGAATTCGTCCGGCACCATCCAGCCGGTGTGAATGGGCAGAATTTCCAGCAAGGCCGCCACCGTCCACACGGCCCAGGCGGGCACGTCCTTGACCAGCTTCACCACCACGGCGAAGATGGCCAGCAGGTAGATGAACCACAGGTGCGAGTAGGGGTCGACGTAGGCCAGCAGATATTCCTTCAGCGCGCCTTCCGCGCCCACCTGCGGCAGCATGAAGGGCAGGGCGGCCAGAATGGCCACATGCATCCACACCAGGTAGAACCAGGCGAAATGCACCACCCGGCGATCAAGAAAGTCGCGCCACGGCCAGTTGATGCGCCGGGCCAGGAACAGGCCCGAGAGCAGGAAGAAGGCCGGAATGCGAAACGGCCGCGCCCACTCCACGATGTAGGCGAACCATGTGCAATCCCCCAGCGCCTTCTGCACCCCCAGCGAGGAGTGCAGCATGATGACCATGATGAGGCTAAGCCCCTTGGCGTAATCCACCCAGTCGATGCGCCCCTTGGCGCCTGCGGCAGGTGCCGCGTTGGGGGCGGAGGGGATGTCCCGTGCGATGGGTATGGAAAGAGGCATGGTCTTCTGTCCCGTTTTGAAACGGCTTGTTCATCCTTGCCCAAGCATTGCAGGTAGGGTGCCGAACATGAGAAAACGGGACGGAGAGGCGGCGCTTTTTCAGCGGATGGTTAGCGCGGATGGTTAATGCGCAAGCCGCATGGCCAGCCAGATGAACAGCGGCATGGTGAGGAAGGATGCCACCACCTGCGCGGTGGCGGCCGCGGCGTAGAACTCGGCGTCACCCCCCATCTGCCGGGCCAGCACGTAGCCCGCCACCGCCGTGGGCACGGAGGCGGCGATGACCATGATGACGAAGGCCTCGCCCGAAACGCCGAACAGCCAGCCCAGCGCCATGGCCAGCAGGGGCGCGAAGATGAGCTTCATGCCGATGGTGACGAGCACCTCGGCCTGAGCGTTTTTAAGCGCCCGCCAGCTAAGCCCCGCACCCAGCGCCAGCAGGGAGATGCCCAGCGCGCCGCGCCCCAGCAGCTCAAGCGTGGCGATGATGACGCCTTCCCGCGGCAGGCCGGAGAGCTTCCACGCAACGCCAATGGCGATGGCCCACAGGAAGGGGTTCTTGAGCAGTTGCCGCAGCACCAGCGCGGGCGTGGCGCGCGCATGGGAGGCATGAATGGCCAGCACCGCCACGTTGGCCACGTTCAGCCAAGGGATCATGGCGGCGAACGCGATGGCGATGATGGCCACGCCATCCAGCCCGAACAGGCGTTCGACGATGGCGAAGGCCACGAATCCGTGCCAGCGGGTGGAGGTCTGGAAGAACGAGCTGAAGGTGGGCCCACCCATGCCGAAAAGGCGCTTCAACGGCACGCGCATGGCATAGGCCGCGATGGTGAGCACGATGACGAAGGCAAACAGCGCCAGCGCGAAGGAAGAAAGCGAGGTGAAGGAAAGCCGCGAACGCGCCAGCGTGACGATCAAGAGCGCCGGAAACAGCAGCCAGTAGAGCACCGCCTCCACCCCGCGCCAGTTCTCGGCCGGCACGGCGTCGCTCTTGCGCAAGGCAAAGCCCAGCGCAATCAGCAGCATGACGGGCAGCAGCGCACTGGCGATCGCATCCATGGCAGGCTCCATGGGGTGAAGGAAAAACGAGCCTCGGCTGGCTCGGGACGGTGGCCGGCCCCAGGAGATGGGATGAGGCCGATGCACAGGAGGTTCGGGCATGTTGAACACCACGGCGCGGGCTGGAGAGAAAGTGGTGCTCATCCCGGAGTATCAGGTGCTTGTGTTGGAAACCTCAATCAGCTTCTCAAGCGCTGCCTTCGCCTTGCCGGAATCGATGCTTTCCGCCGCCAGTTGCACGCCCTCGGCGATGTCCGCCGCCCTGCCCGCCACCACCAGCGCCGCGCCGGCGTTCAGCAGCACCGCGTCGCGATAGGCGTTCTTTTCACCTTCCAGCACCGCCCGGAGCGCGCGCGCGTTCTCTTCCGCATCACCACCCTTGATCTCCTCGAAGGCATGGCGGGAAAGCCCCGCATCCTCCGGCGTGATCTCGAAGGTGCGCACCTCGCCGTCCTTCAGCTCCGCCACCCAGGTGGTGCCGGTGGGGCTGATTTCGTCCAGCCCGCCGCTGCCGTCCCCTTCGCCGTGCACCACCCACGCGGCCTCGCAGCCGAGTTCCTTCAGCACGTGCGCCAGCGGCTCCACCCACTCGCGGGAGAACACGCCGGTGAGCTGGCGCTTCACGCCCGCGGGGTTGGAAAGCGGCCCCAGCAGGTTGAAGATGGTGCGCGTGCCCAGCTGCACCCGCGCGGGGCCGACGTGCTTCATGGCCGCGTGGTGAATGGGCGCGAACATGAAGCCCACGCCCGCTTGCCTGACGCAGCGGGAGATGCCCTCCGGCTCCAGCTCCAGATTCACGCCAAGGGCGGAAAGCACGTCCGCCGCGCCGGACTTCGAGGACAGCGCGCGGTTGCCATGCTTGGCCACCGGCACGCCCGCCCCGGCGGCAACAAAGGCGGAAGCGGTGGAAATATTGTAGGAGCCGGAGGCATCGCCGCCCGTGCCCACGATGTCGATGGCCTCTTGCGGCGCGGCCACGGGGCGCATCTTCGCCCGCATGACTTCCACCGCGCCGGTGATTTCCTCCACCGTTTCGCCACGCACGCGCATGGCCATGAGCAAGCCGCCGATTTGCGCATCCGTCGCCTCGCCGGACATCATGACCTCGAAGGCCTCCCGCGCCTCCTCGCGGGTGAAGGGCTTGCCCGTGGCGGCCTTGGCGATGAAGGGTTTCAGCGCGGCGAAATCGGACATGACGACACCTCCTGCCTGTGTGTGCGTGTCTGTGGCGCTCTATGGCGGTCTGTGGCGGCTGGCCCGAGAACGGGCCATTTTTCTTGGTGCGGCAGGGGCGGGGGCTTGTCAAGCCGCCATCGGCGTCGAGCCATCAACGTGTCTTGCCCGCGCCCTTTTGAGCCGATGGTTTGCGGCTGGGCGCCACGGCCCGGAATTCGCAGCGGGGGAACCGGTGCGCGAAAAAGGGGGAAATTGCCACCACCACGCACGCCATCTTGTGAAAAAGCCACCGGCATCCGCGCTCTTGAGCCGGATTCTGGGCCTAATACAATGGCCCCAGTTCCTCCTCGGGCTCCGGCACGGGCACGGGGGCTCTTTCCTCGCTGTCCGGCGCCCCGGCCGGCGCCTCGGCTGGAACATCGGCGCCGGGGAGCGCAGCCGTGGCCTTTTCCGACCGCGCCGGGCGGGTCGGGCCCGAAGCCTCGAGGCCATGCCCGGGGAGCGCATCCACGCCGGTATCCATCGCGGATTGCGCACCCTCCCTCGCATGCTCCGTTGCGGCGGGAGGCACGTTGTCATGCACCGGCGCCGCCGGGGTCGTGTGCGGCGTCTCCGCTGGTGCGGCGGCCGCGGCATCAGGCTGCGTCGGCGCCATGCGGACCGAAACGCCTCGTGTTTTCTCAGGCAAGCCGGCGGCCTCGAGCCTTGCGGAATTTTCCTTCATGGCCTTGGAACCGATGCCGGTGGCCGCATCCTCGCGCCCGTCATCCCCCACGCCGGCCGCATCAGTCTCCTGTTCCGGCGATACGGAATCGGGAGAATCGGAAGCGGAGTCGGCCTTGCCGGCGCCGGTGGCGGGAGAAGGCATGATGCTGGCTGGCGTGACGCCTTGCGGCGCGGCATCCAACGGTTCGCGGCAACCGGTGAGCCAGACGTCGAACAAGGGATGCTCCACCGCGTGCAGGCCCGGGCTTTCGGCATTCATCCAGCCGCTGAACACCCGCCGGTGCTTCTTGTCGTAGGTGAACTCCTCGATCTCCACGAACGCCATGGTCTTGGGCTTTTCCGTCGGCGGGCGCGTGTGGCAGGTGCGCGGAACGATGCGAAAGGTGCCGAACTTGGCCGTCTCGTTCAGCGGCACTTCCAGCGTGGTGATGTCGCCCGTGATCTTGTCCAGCGCCGCGAACACCGCCACGCGGTTCTTCACCGGCCCGGCCAGCGCCGGGGCCGGCGCGAGGCACGCACAGGTCGCCAGCGCCAATAGCAGCTTTTTCCCGATGGGTCCGCCCATGCCAGGCTCCAGTTTCTCAGCGCCGCGGCTTGCGCGCCAGCACGCGCAGACGCATGTAATCCACCGTCCAGCGTCCGGCCGAATCGCACAAGACGGGGCGCAACAGGTCTTCAACCTCCGCAATCACCGCCGGCGCCTCCTCGCCAAACTGGGCCAGGAAGACGGGGCAGAAGACGTTCAGCCAATCCCCCAGCGAACCGGGCAGAAGGGTGGGGCGCGGCGCCAGCTCGATGCGCTCCACCCCGAAACCGGTGCGCTCCAGCAATGCCCCGTAGTCTTCCGGGGAAGGGAAATACCAAATCGCGGCGAGCGATTCATCCGCCCCGCGCCGCCGCGCCACCGCCCTGAGGCCGGTGATGATCGCCGCAACGTTGCCATGTCCGCCGAACTCGGCCACGAAACGTCCGCCGGGCTTCAGCGCGCGGAACACCCCTTCGGCCACCGATTGAGGGGTGTTGGTCATCCAGTGCAGGGCGGCGTTGGAAAACACCGCGTCGAATTCCCGCTCGAAGGGCAGTTGTTCGCCCGAGCCCCGCACCACGGTCACGCCGCGCGCCTTCGCGGCCCGCAGCATGTCCGCATCCACATCCAGCCCCAGCACGTTGCAGCCCTGCCGCATGAGCCGCTGCGCGATCACGCCACTGCCGCAGCCGAGATCCAGAATGCGCTCGCCCGGCCGCGCATCCAGCCAGCGCAGGATCTCTTCCGCTTCCTCGAAAACAAAGCGCGCCTGCTTCTCGTACTCGTCTGCCAGCCAGCCCGGATGTGACCGCATGGTTCGCGACTCCTCGCTCGTCTCATGAGTGGACAGCCCGCAACTCCCGCATATTCACCGGAAATGTGAACATGATATGTCGCGGACAGAAACGTGAACGAAAAACCCGGACGAAATGTCACTTGTTCTTCTTTTCGTCCTTGAAGATGTATTCGTTCACCAGCGCCCACAGGTCGATGGAGCTTTGCGTGTGTTCCAGCACGTCGCCGGGCTTGAGCATCTCTTCCGCGCCGCCGGGTTCCAGCGCGATGTACTTGTCGCCCAGCAGGCCGTCGGTGGTGATCTTGGCCGATGTATCTTGCGGCAGCTTCACCGAGGCATCGATGCTCATCTCGATGATGGCCTGGTAGGTTTCCTGGTCCAGCCGGTGCGCCACCACGCTGCCGATCTTCAGGCCGGCCAGACGCACATCGGTGCCGATGTTGACCCCCGAGGCATCATCGAAAACGGCCTTGATGACATATCCCCCATGCCCGCGGCCGATATCTGTCGTGGTATATACATACCATGAGAAAGTGGCCGCGACAATCAGAACGAGCGTGCCGATGAGGGTTTCCAGCAGATTGTTCATCGTTCAACCGCTCTTTGCGATGTCCGGCGGCATCCGGTGCGAAAGCGAACGCCAGCGGCATGATCCGTCTCGCCTGTCCGGCCACTTTGCCGCACATTCCTCTTCAGGATGTCTCGTCCGCGGCCGATTCCGGCTCCCATGGCTTATAAGGCTTCCTGCCCATGGGCGCGGGCCTGTGCAGGTACAGCGAACCGGGGGGATATTCGGCCTCGGGCGTTCCCGTGGGGTTGGGACGCCAGCTTTTTTCCCAGGGTTTGGGCTTGTAGTCGTCATGCGTGGGCGGAGTGTCGGTGCGCCGGTGAATCCAGCCGTGCCAGCCGGGTGGAATGCGCGAGGCCTCCGCATAGCCATTGTAGATGACCCAGCGGTGCGCGTCGTCCCGCGTGCGGTAATAGGCGTTGCCCTGCTCGTCCTTGCCCACCAGCACGCCCTTGCGCCGGGTGTAGATGAGAGTGGATAGCGTGGCATCGTTCCACCAGGTGAAGATGCGCTGGATGACCTTCATCATGCCCATGGCTGCTTCCGTCCGTCCCCGTTGCCAGTTCCGGCGCAAGGATAGTCGATTTCACCACACTTGCAAGACTTCCCCGGCCATGGGCACGCGCGCGTGCCTGATCCGCCTTTATTTTCTCCAGGGCGGCGAATCGTGCGGGAGAGCGGCGAGAGCCGCATTTGTGGCGGGCCGTTTGCCCCCGGGCACGGCTTTCGGGATGAACGTGGTGACGGAGGATGGGCGTGCGCGCCCCGCCCACAGGCTGTCCACAGCTCCTGCACCGTCTTGCCGGCCGGGCGCCGCTTGATTTGGGACGGGGAATCAGACACTTTGAAAAGCCCTCTTCAGGATGAGCCCTTCACTTGTGCATGACCGGCGCCATTCTTTTTCTCATGCTCCGGGAAGTTTTCCACACGATATTGTGCAGCCACCTCTTGCTCCATACCAGACATTGAGGCACAATTCCTTTCGTCAAGCGGGATTCGCGGCCGGAGCGAGGCATTGGGGCTTCGTTTTCGGCAAATCCTGATTGACTGAAGGTTTCTCTTGTGTAATCGTAATGTTCACATAGAGTTCTCATAGGTCTTTGGTGGAGCCAGCAGGACCGGAGGGTGTGCGCGCCTTCTGCAACGGGGGTGCTTTGTCCGCCGGGGCTGATGGAATTCGAGAAAGCAGGCAAACCTGAGGGGGCGAGATGAAGATCCAGCGTCTGTTCACCCAGCCGGGCAAGGATGTTTACGAAGACATCGAATTCGCTCGCATCACCAGCGAAATCCGCAACCCGGACGGCTCGCTCGTCTTCCGCATGGAAGACGTGGAAGTGCCCGCGCACTTCTCGCAGGTGGCCTCCGACATCATGGCCCAGAAATATTTCCGCAAGGCCGGCGTGCCGGTGGCGCTGAAGAAGGTGCCGGAAGAGGGCGTGCCGGAGTGGCTGTGGCGCTCCGAGCCGGACATGGAAGCGCTGGAGAAGCTGCCCGAGGATGAGCGCACTACCCACGAAACCTCGGCCAGGCAGGTCTATGATCGCATGGCCGGCACCTGGACCTACTGGGGGTGGAAGGCGGGCTATTTCGATTCGGAAGAAGATGCGCGCGCCTTCTACGACGAGATCCGCCACATGCTGGTCATGCAGATGGCCGCGCCCAACTCGCCGCAATGGTTCAACACCGGCCTTCACTGGGCCTATGGCATCGATGGGCCGGGGCAGGGGCATTATTACGTCGATCACGAAACCGGCCGGCTGAGGAAGTCCACCTCCGCCTACGAGCGTCCGCAGCCGCATGCCTGCTTCATCCAGTCCATCGAGGACGATCTCGTCAACGAGGGCGGCATCATGGACCTGTGGGTGCGCGAGGCGCGCCTGTTCAAGTATGGCTCCGGCACGGGCACCAACTTCTCCACCCTGCGCGGCGAGAACGAGCCGCTTTCCGGCGGCGGTCGTTCCTCCGGTCTGCTCAGCTTCCTCAAGGTGGGCGACCGCGCGGCGGGGGCCATCAAGTCCGGCGGCACCACGCGCCGCGCCGCGAAGATGGTCATCGTGGACATCGACCACCCCGACATCGAGGAATTCATCGACTGGAAAGTGAAGGAGGAGCGAAAAGTCGCCGCGCTGGTGGCCGGCTCGAAGCTGGTGAAGCGCCACCTGGAGGCCGTCTTCCGCGCCTGCGTGAACTGTGAGGCCGAGGGTGATGACTGCTTCGACCCGAAGCGCAACCCGGCGCTCAAGCGCGCCATGCGCGCGGCCAGGCGCGACGAGGTGCCCATGGGCGCCATCCGCCAGGTCATCCAGCTGGCGAAGCAGGGCTATACCGAGATCGAGGTGGAAACCTTTGACACCGACTGGGACGGTGAGGCCTACCGCACCGTGGCCGGGCAGAACTCCAACAACTCCGTGCGCGTGACGGAAGACTTCCTGCGCGCGGTGGAAGCGGATGCCGAATGGCACCTCATCCGCCGCACCGACGGCGAGGTGGCGAAAACCGTCTCCGCCCGCGCCCTGTGGGAGAAGATTGGTCTTGCCGCCTGGCAGTCGGCCGACCCGGGCATTCAGTTCCATACCACCATCAACGACTGGCACACCTGCCCGGCGTCGGGCGAGATCCGCGCCTCCAACCCGTGCTCGGAATACATGTTCCTGGACAATACCGCGTGCAACCTCGCCTCGCTCAACCTGCTGCGCTTCTACGACCGCAAGACGCGCACTTTCCGGGTGGAGGAGTTCGAGCACGCCGTGCGCCTGTGGACCATCGTGCTGGAAATCTCCGTGCTCATGGCGCAGTTCCCCTCGAAGGAAATCGCCAGGCTCTCCTACGAGTACCGCACGCTGGGGCTGGGCTTCGCCAACATCGGCGGGCTCCTGATGACCATGGGCCTGCCCTACGACTCGGACGAGGGCCGCGCCCTGTGCGGCGCCATCACGGCGGTCATGACCGGCCGGGCCTACGCCACCTCCGCCGAAATGGCGCGGGAGCTGGGCGCGTTCGCCGGGTTCGCGAAGAACCGCGAGCACATGCTGCGCGTCATTCGCAACCATCGCCGCGCCGCCCACGGCCTGCGCGAGGGTTACGAGAAGCTCTCCGTCAACCCGGTGCCGCTGGATCATGCCAACTGCCCGGACGCCACGCTGTCCGAGCGCGCGAAGGCCTGCTGGGACGAGGCGCTGGAACTGGGCGAAAGGCATGGCTATCGCAACGCGCAAACGACCGTGCTGGCGCCCACCGGCACCATCGGCCTGGTGATGGACTGCGACACCACCGGCATCGAGCCGGATTATGCGCTGGTGAAGTTCAAGAAGCTGGCCGGCGGCGGCTACTTCAAGATCATCAACCAGGCCGTGCCGGCGGCGCTCGAGGCGCTGGGCTACACGCCGCAGCAGATCGAGGACATCATCACCTATGCCGTGGGCCACGGCACGCTCAAGGACGCCTCGGGCGTGAACCACGAGACGCTCAAGCGCCGCGGCTTCACGGATGAGAAGATCGCCGCGGTGGAAGAGGCGCTGGGCTCGGCCTTCGACATCCGCTACGTCTTCAACCGCTTCACCCTGGGTGATGATTTCTGCCGCGACGTGCTGGGCATGACGGAGGAGCAGCTCAACGACATCTCCTTCGACATGCTCGCCCACATGGGCTTCACGAAGGACGAGATCGAGGCCGCGAACATTCATGTCTGCGGCGCCATGACGCTGGAAGGCGCGCCGCACCTTCGGGAAGAACACCTGCCCGTGTTCGACTGCGCCAATGCCTGCGGCCGTCTGGGCAAGCGCTACCTGTCGGTGGAAAGCCACATCCGCATGATGGCCGCCGCCCAGCCCTTCATTTCGGGCGCCATCTCCAAGACCGTGAACATGCCCAACGACGC
>JALVSR010000017.1 GCA_027024225.1 Hyphomicrobiales bacterium
CGGCTTGTCGGCGGGAGGCTTGGAATCCTTGTTCCTGGGCGCCTTGTGCGATGCCGCGGAAGGCTGTTCCTGGGCGGTGGTGGCGCCGGCTTTTTGTTTTTCGGTGGATGGCGCGGAAGACGGCGCGGCTGAAGATGGCCTTGCCGAGGTGGATCCCTTCGCGCCGGTGGCGGCCGCGCCGGCCGGCTTGCCGGCGGACGTCGTCTTGTCGGCGGCGGGTTTAACCGTCTTGGCCTTGACATTGATGACCGGCGGCCTGGCGGCGCCGCTCTTGCCGGGTTTCTTGTCCTTTTCGCTCATGCCAGCCCCGTTCGCCCCCTGAAAGCATTGACCCTCTCGGCGCCGCTCAAGGCGATCAGCACCTCCTGCGCCGCCGCTGCCGTGGGCACAACCATTTCCGTAATGCGGGAATGATTATGCAAAGGAATTTGAATATGTGAAGACGCCAGAGTGTTTTGCCTTCAGAATGCGCAGGGGTCAATGCCTGCCGGCAGGCCTCGGAGGCGGCGGGACAATTTCGGGCGCTCCGACGGGGGAGTCCGACGAGCGAAAATCAGCGCGCAGCACCCCAAATCCCGAATCAGCGCACGATGACCTTCGTGCCCACGGGCACCCGGTCGAAAAGCTCGATGATCTCCTCGTTCAGCATGCGAATGCAGCCGGAGGAAACCGCCTGGCCGATGGTGTGCGGCGCGTTGGTGCCGTGGATGCGATACATGGTGTCGCGCCCGTTACGATACAGATACAGCGCGCGGGCGCCGAGCGGATTGTTAATGCCGCCCTTCATCACGTCGGGCAGGCGGCGGCCGTATTTCACCAGCTCGCGCCGGATCATTTCCCTCGGGGGGCGCCAGTCCGGCCACATGGCCTTGCGTCCCACGTAGGCCTCGCCCGACCACTGAAAACCGGCCCTGCCCACACCGACACCGTAGCGCATGGCCTTGCCGCCGGGCATGACATGATACAGCGCGCGCTCATGGGTGATGATGACGATGGTGCCGGGCTTTTCCGGTCCGTTCCAACGGACAACGCGGCGTCCGCGATAGCGGCCATGGCCGCGCCTGGCGGCGAGCTGCGGAAAGTGAATGCCGCCTTGCGCCAGCGCGGGCCCGGCGAATGCGGCCAACAGGCCGGCGAGCATGAATCTGCGCGTATGCATGGTTCCCAATCCCCCGGACAAGACATGATCTTCTGGCGGATATCCTAGCCCGTGGGATTTAACGGAGGCTTGGGAAACAGCGTTCACGAAGCGTTAAGGGCATTTCACGTCGCGGACATGACAAAACGTCCATGTGCTTGCAACATGGAAGCCGCGTGCTCATAATATTGCGACATGCGAATTCCCGGCCGAGCCTTTCGCGCCGGAACGGTTGAATTCTACCCAGTACCGACGAACCGAAAGGGAGGAACGATGCGCGACTTCGATGTGAAGCCTGTCGCACGGCCCCGTGCGGAAGCGCGTGCGGTCATCGACGAAGGACTGCGCAGTTACATGCTGCGGGTCTACAACTACATGGCGCTGGGCGTGGCATGGACGGCCATCGTGGCGCTGTTCATGGCGGCCAATCCGGCGCTCATGGCCACGGTGGCCATGGGGCCGATGAAATGGGTGTTGTTCATTGCCATCCTGGGGCTTGGCTGGTTTGCGCCGCGGCTGATCTTTTCCGGCAGCGCGGCGACCGCTTGGCTGGCCTATGGCGCATACGCCACGCTGTGGGGCGTGCTCATCTCGCCCATGATCGCCTTCTACATGGGCACCAACCCCGCCGTCGTGGTGCGCGCGCTGCTGATCACCGCCGTCACCTTCGCCGCCACCTCGCTGGCCGGATACGTGACGAAGAAGGATCTCTCCGGCTTCGCCGGCTTCTTCATGATGGCCACCATCGGCGTGCTCATCGCCATCGTGGTGAACGCCATCTTCTTCCAGAGCACCATGATGAGCCTGATCACCTCGATCATCACCGTGCTGCTGTTCGCCGGCATCACCGCCTGGGAGACGCAGACCATCAAGGCGATGTATTACGAGGGCGATCTGCCGGAGGCGGCGCGCTCAAAGGCCATCTTCGGCGCCTTCATGTTGTATGGCAGCTTCGTTACGCTGTTCATCCACATCCTGAACATCCTCGGCATCATGAACGAGGAATAAGCGACGACGGAGCGCAAGATCCAACGAGCCCCGGCCATCATCCGATGGCCGGGCTTTTTCTTTGCTTTCGCGCCGGAAAGATCTCCTGGGATTCGCCCGTGCGGCTCATGCCGGGCCAGGCCCATGAAAGTGCATTATGGCGCGGGAAAGGGTATG
>JALVSR010000018.1 GCA_027024225.1 Hyphomicrobiales bacterium
GCGGCCAGATACAGCGCCGCCGGGCTGCCAAGGCCGCCCGCGCCGACGATGAGCACGGCCGATTCCTTCAGCCGCGCCTGCGCCGGGCCGCCGAAGTCCTTCAGCACGATGTGCCGCCGATAGCGCTGAAGCTCTTCCTCGGTGAACTGGGGCATGCCGCGCAATGTAAATGCATCCGGCCCGAAACGCCAGAGCGATTGCGGCATGCCCCACGATGGCCGGTCAGTTCATTCCGGTCATTTTCTCATCCGGTTATTTCATCGCCTTCGGCCTGGGCGTGGCGTCGGTGCTGACGGGCAGGATGGGATAGACCACCCGCGGCTGCTTGCCGGTGAGTGTCTTCAGAAAGGCGGTGATGGCCTCCGCCTCTTCTTCGTTCAGCGTGCCCTTGCCGAGCTGCGCATCGCCCATGATGGCCACGGCCTGCTTCAGGCTCCACACCTTGCCGGAATGGAAATAGGGGGCGGTGAGCTCGATGTTGCGCAATGGCGCGGCGCGAAAGACGTATTCGTCATCCGCCGTTTTGGTTACCTGGAAGCGGCCCTTGTCGTCCGGGGGCAGGATGTCCGCGCCCGGGCGTTCGGCCACGCCGAAGGGGTAATAGTCGTGACCGCCGAGATTGATGCCGTTGTGACAGCTGGCGCAGCCCTTGTCGATGAACAGGGCGAGGCCCTTCTTCTCCTGCTCGTTCAGGGCATTTGCGTCACCCTTCAGGAACTTGTCGAAGCGTGAGTCGGGGGTGAGCAGGGTGGCCTCGAAGGCCTCTATGGCCTTGGCCATGTTGTCGAAGGTTACGGGATCTTTCGCTTTCGGGAAGGCCTTCCTGAACGCCTCGACATAGCCGGGCATGGACTTGAGCGTCTTTACCACCACGTCCGGAGTGTTGTTCATCTCCACCGCCGCCTGCACCGGCCCCTTGGCCTGTTCCTCCAGGTCCTTGGCCCGGCCATCCCAGAACTGGGCGGCGTTGAACACGGCATTCAACACGGTGGGGGCGTTGCGCGGCCCCTTGGCCCAGCCGTGGCCGATGGATGTTTCCAGGTTGTCGTCGCCGCCCATGCCCACGTTGTGGCAGGTGTTGCAACTGATGAGATGGCTGGAGGAAAGGCGAGGGTCGAAGAAGAGCATCTTGCCCAACTCAACCTTTTCGGGCGTGATGGGATTGTCCGCCAGCCGGGGGGCGGTGGAGGGAATGGGCTTGAACAGCTCTCTCGCCTGGCTCAGCAGATCGTCCGCGGCCTGGGCCGGGGCAGACATGACCAACGCCACCGCGGCAATTCCTATGCAGAGCTTTTTCATGATGGCCTCCATCTGCTTGAAAGAGGGTATCGCTCGTTTCTGCAAGGGACGCCCCGGGCATTTCTTCCATCATTTTTTGGATTTATTATAAGACGAATTTCAAAAATCTCCTTGATATTGATCAAGCCGTCGCCACGGCGGTGGCGAATCGGGCAGCTCACGGCGATGATGCGCATGATGGGTGGGTTTGGCGTGCGTGCACGATCCATGTCATGCGGCGCACGAGGAGGTGCTCCGCGCACATGAAAACAGGGCCGCTGCTGGCGGCGCCGGAGATGGGGCAGCCGACGCGAGATCCGGTGTTGTGCGTCCCTCGTGCCGGCGCGCGTGGATCTTGTTCATGACCAGGTTCATGACGATGCGCTTTTACGCTGAGGGGAGGGGGGATATTCGGGCAAGAGTTGCACTTTTGCCGTATCTCGCTGTTTTTTCGATCTTGAAAATGGCTCCGGCCATTTGCTGCAAGCGAAAAAACCGGCGAAAGACCACGAGAATTCCGCCGATATTCTTGCCCGTCATGAACTCTGGACCATGGGGAGTGCGCGATTTTTACCCGTTGACAGCCTTCCCACATGGTAGCAAACTTCAAAGATATGCGGCAGAATGTCGCAATCATAAGATGCAGAGGCTTCCGCGCCGGTTGCATCTCCCGCCGACAGGTTTCCGCCTATCAAACCCCTGCCGACGGCGTCAGCCGGCCAGAGAACGACCGAAGACCGAATTCATGATTCACGTGGAGGGAGGGTAGATCCGATGGAAATGGCGCTGGTCATCGACCCCGGCAAGTGCACCGCCTGCCGGCAATGCGAACTGGCATGTTCGTATCGTCACACGGGCGAGTTCAACCCGTCGCGCTCGCGCATCGTGGTGTTCGATTTTCACACGAAGGGGCGCTTCGTGCCCTACACCTGCACCCAGTGCGACCAGGCATGGTGCCAGCAGGTATGCCCGGTGGGGGCGATCACCAACGAGAACGGCGTGAAGGTGGTGCACGAGGACATCTGCGTGGGCTGCAAGGTGTGCACCATCGCCTGTCCGTTTGGCACCGTGAACTACGACCCGGCCAGCGGCAAGGTCATCAAGTGCGACCTGTGCGGCGGCGACCCGGCTTGCGCGGCGGCCTGCCCGACGGAAGCCATCGTCTACACCGACATCTCGGTGCAGGGCTTCGAGAAGATGCGCAAGTGGGCCGAGCGGGTGGACACCGCGCCGCAGGCGGGTGGCGATCTGCCGCCGGCCGCGCACTGAGGGCGCGCATTTCATCTCGTTGAAAATGAGGGATCAAGGGATGCGGAGCCGGCGCGCCAAAATGGTGAGCGATGGCGCCGCCGCCGCGAAAGACAGGGAGAAAGAATCATGAGCTGGACGGGCAAGATCCTGCGGGTGAACCTGACCGAGGGCACCTGGGCCGACGAAGACCTGAACATGGACTGGGCCATGCAATACCTCGGCCAGCGTGGCCTGGGCACGAAGTATCTCGTGGAGGAGGTGGACCCGAAGACCGATCCGTTGTCGCCGGAAAACAAGCTCATCTTCGCCACCGGCCCGCTGACGGGCACGGGCGCTTCCACCTCGGCGCGCTATTCGGTCATCACCAAGAGCCCGCTGACGAACTGCGTGGCCTGCTCCAACTCGGGCGGCTACTTCGGGCCGGAGATCAAGTATTGCGGCTATGACATGATCATCTTCGAGGGCAAGTCGCCCAAGCCCGTCTATTTCCTGATGATCGATGATCATATCGAGCTGGTGGACGCGGAAGACCTTTGGGGCAAGTCCGTGTGGGAGGTGGACGAGGCCATCAAGGATGCGCACCAGGAGCCGCTGCTGCACATCGCGGCCATCGGCCACCCGGCGGAGTATGGGGCGCTCATCTCGGCGGTGGTGAACGACGGCCACCGCGCGGCGGGGCGCTCCGGCGTGGGCACGGTGATGGGCTCGAAAAACCTGAAGGCGCTGGCCGTGCATGGCACCAGGGGCCTGAAGGTGAAGGACCCGGAGGCCTTCGCGCAGGCGGTGGAGGCGGCGAAAAAGGTGCTGGCGGAAAACGCCGTCACCGGCGAGGCGCTGCCCACCTACGGCACGCAGGTGCTGATGAACATCATCAACGAGATCGGCGCCCTGCCCACGCGCAACGCGCGGGATGTGCAGTTCGAGGGCGCGAACGAGATTTCCGGCGAGGCCATGCACCGGCCGCGGCGCTCCGACGGGCGTCCGAACCTGGTGACCAACCAGGGCTGCTTCGGCTGCACCATCGCCTGCGGGCGCGTCTCGAAGCTGGACGTGACCATTCCGTGCGTGAAGCCGGAGGACAAGGAGAAATACGACATCGCCTCCGGCGGCGTGGAATACGAGAACGCCTGGGCGCTGGGCGCGGACACGGGCGTGGACGACCTGGAGGCGCTCACCTACTGCAACTATCGCTGCAACGAGCACGCGCTCGACCCCATCTCGGTGGGCGCCACCATCGCCGCGGCCATGGAGCTGTATGACATCGGCGCTCTGACCAAGGAGACCACCGGCGGCATCGAGCTGAAGTTCGGCTCGGCGGAGGCGCTGTGCCGGGCGGTGGACGCCATCTGCGAGGGCACGGATTTCGGCAAGGACCTGGCCATGGGCTCGAAGCGCCTGTGCGAGAAATATGGCCATCCGGAGCTGTCCATGACGGTGAAGGGGCAGGAGTTCCCGGCCTACGACCCGCGCGGCATTCAGGGCATGGGGCTGACCTACGCCACGTCCAACCGCGGCGCGTGCCACCTGCGCTCATACACGGTGGCGTCCGAGGTGCTGGGCATTCCGGAGAAGACCGACCCGCTGGCCACCGAGGGCAAGGCGGCGCTGGTGAAGGCCTTCCAGGACGCCACCGCGGCGGTGGACTCCACGGGGCTGTGCATCTTCACCACCTTCGCCTGGACGCTGGAGGACATCGCGCCGCAGGTGGACGCTGCCTGCGAGGGCGAGTGGACGGTGGAGAAGCTCCTCGAGGTGGGCGAGCGCATCTGGAACATGGAGCGCAAGTTCAACCTGGACGCCGGCATCACGCCAGAGGAGGACACGCTTCCCAAACGCATCCTGAAGGAGGCGGCCAAGACCGGACCGGCCAAGGGGCTGGTGAACGGGCTGGACAGGATGCTGCCCGAATACTACGAGCTGCGCGGCTGGACGCCGGAGGGCTACCCGAAACCGGAGACGCTGGAACGCTTCGGCCTGGCGTAAGGAACGCTTGATGAAAGCTCGCGAACGACTGCGTTCGCGGGCTTTTCCATCAGTCTCTTCTGGTAAATGGTTGAGAAACCGATTCAATCAGACCGATTCAAGCGGTGCGAGTTATTGCCGCCATTGCAAACAGTTATGGGAGGCATCCCATGCATCATCTCATCATAGGCGCGGGGCCGGCGGGGGTGCATCTTTTTCCGTCATCCCCGCGAATGCGGGGATCCATCTGGGCCGTTGCTTCAGTGATGGATTCCCGCTTTCGCGGGAATGACGGAGAAGGGGCGGGAATGACGGAGAAGGGGCGGGAATGACGAAGATGGTTGTGCGTCGGGCAGAAAATGAGGAAGCGGGGCCGTTCGGAACCTTCATGAAAGTCGTTGTGTGTTCCCTGGCACGGTGAATTGATGGAAAGGAGCGAGGCCATGCATCATCTCATCATAGGCGCGGGGCCGGCGGGGGTGCGGTCGGCGGAAATGCTGCGCCGGCTCGATCCGGCCTGCGAGATCACCCTCATCGACGGCGAGGGCGAGGCGCCCTATTCGCGCATGGCCATTCCCTACCTGCTGGAAGGGAAGATCGACGAGAAGGGCACGTGGATTCACCGGCCGCTGGAGTTCTATTCCGAACACCGCATCGCGCTGGTGCGGGGCAGGGCGGAAGCGCTGGACGCGGCGGCCAAGAAGGTGCGCTTGCAAGACGGCACGGAGCTGGCCTACGACCGTCTGCTGGTGTGCACCGGCGCGCGGCCCATCAAGCCGCCCGTGCCGGGACTGGAAGGGGAGCGCGTGCGGCACTGCTGGACGCTGGAAGATGCCCGCGCCATCATGGAACATGCGCAGCCCGGCTCTGACGTGGTGCTGATGGGCGCGGGCTTCATTGGCTGCATTATCCTGGAATCGCTCATCCGCCGCGGGGTGAAGCTGACCGTGGTGGAGGTGGAAGACCGCATGGTGCCGCGCATGCTGGACGAGGTGGCCGGCACCATGTTGAAGCAGTGGACGGAGCGCGCCGGCGCGCGGGTGCTGACCTCCACCGCCGTGGAAGAGGTGGAGGATACGGGAAGCAAGCTGCGCGTGAAGCTCTCCAGCGGCGAAACCCTGCCCGCCGATTTGCTGGTGGTGGCCACGGGCGTGACCTCCAACATCGAGTTCATGGATGGCACGGGTGTCGAGAAGCGCGCCGGCATCATCGTGAACGCGCGCATGGAAACCTCGCTGCCTGACGTGTGGGCGGCAGGCGACTGCGCGGAGGGTTGCGACTTTTCCACCGGTGACCTGAACACGCTGGCCATTCAGCCGGTGGCGGTGGAACAGGCCATCACGGCAGCGAAGAACATGGCCGGCGGCAACGCCGAGTATCACTGCGCGCTGCCCATGAACATCCTGGACACGGCGGGGCTGATTACCACCTCGTTCGGCAGGCACGAGGGCGTGGGCGGGGAGCGCGCGGTGCTGCACAACGCGGACGAGTGGCGCTACATCCGGCTGGAGTTCGACGAGGATACGCTGGTGGGGGCGCAAACGGCCGGGCACGTGAACATGGTGGGCTGCATCCGCGGGCTCATCCAGAGCCGCATTCCCCTGCGCGGGTGGAAGGAGAGGCTGTTGAAGCACCCCGAGCGCGTGGCCGAGGCCTACGTGGACCTGGCGCGGGAAGCCTGATGACCCGGCCCGGCGGGCGTGAAATCGGCGGGCATCATGGCCATATCCCCGTTGAGAGGCACGTTTCACCGCAATGGGGAGGACAGTCATGACCATCGATCAACTCGCGGCCTTTTTCGGCTGGATGACGGTGCTGAACATCGGTCTGCTGCTGCTGGCGTGGCTGTTCATCTGGCCAGGCTCAGGCCCCATGAATTGCGCGGCGCCAGTCTGGCGCAAAATCGGCAAATAGCAATGGATTATCGAGATTTTGCGCCAGACCCTTCGGGCGACATTTTCGCTTCATCTCGCTGGCTTTTCACCCTTGGAAATAGCTTCGGCTATTCCCTGCGGGCGAAAAACCAGCGATATTTCGCGAAAATGCCGCTGGCATCCACGCCCTTCATGGGCCCTGAGCCCGGAGCTGCCGTGGATCACCATGCTGGTGCGGCGGTTTTTCCCGCTGCCGGTGGAAAAGGTGGACGAGGTCTATCTGCACTGGCTGGCGCAGTATGAGCTGTTCATCTACGTGTTCAACCTCGTGCCGTGGCTGGCGCTGAAGATCGTGCAGGCGCAGTAGGCACTCACCAGTCGGGTAGGAAACGGCAGGGCACACATGCGCATCACGCTGAAACTGTTCGCGACGCTGGAAAAATACCTGCCGTCGAAGCGCGCCGGGCATAACGAGGCGGTGGTGGAGGTGCCGGAGGGGGCCAGCATCGCCAAGGTGTTGCGGCGGTTCGGCGTGCCGCGCGAGGAGGTGCACCTGGCGCTGATTGACGGGGTTTACGTCTCGCCCGAGGAACTGGACGGCGTGAAATTGAAAGAGGGCCAGACGCTGGCCGTCTGGCCCCCGGTTGCGGGTGGGTAATGCCAAAATGCATAAAGGACCACCCACCACCC
>JALVSR010000019.1 GCA_027024225.1 Hyphomicrobiales bacterium
TGCGCGCAGACCACGTCGTCGTGGTAGATCTTCAGTTCCGGCTTGCTGTCGAACTCGCTCATCTCGCCCAGCAGCAGGCCGTGCGCGGCCATTTGCCCGTCGGTGGCGGATGCGCCGGGCGCGACGTGAATGAGCCCCTGGAAGACACCGCGGGCGTGGCCGTCCATGACGCACTTGAAGGTCTCGCGCGAGGTGCAGTGGGCCTTGGCGTGGTTCACCTTGAGGCGCGTGTCGGCATGCTGACGGTTGCGCAGCAGGTAGGCGGAGTTGGTGGTGATCTCCGCATGGTCGCCGGCGAAATCGACACAGGTGTTCTGCCGGTGGTAGCGGGAGCCGGTAAGCAGCGCGGTATCGTGCAGCTTCGCGTGCGCATGCACTTCCGCCGAAAAGCGGCCGAAATGGATGGTTTGCTCGTCCTTCTCGTTCACCAGCACGCGGGTGAGTTCGGCGTTATCGTGCACGATGGCCTTCGTACTGACGTTGCTCACGTGATCGCCCATACCCAGGTGCGCCTCGAACACGGAGAGCTTCGCACCCTCTTCCACCCGGATGAAGTGCCTGAGCGCCACCGAGTGGGCGTCGCCCGTTGTGATGTTCACGATGAGCAGCGGAATGGCGGCATCCACGCCCGCCCGCACACGGATGAGCGCGCCGTCGGTGACATAGGCCATGTTGAGCAGGTCGATAGCGTCATTGGCGGGCGTCAAATCGGCCCAGTCCGGGCCGATGGGCGTGGCGGAAAGCGGAACGACTTCCACGCCCTCTTCCTCCATCAGGCGCGAATGCTCCTCCGAATAGACGCCGTTGATGAAGACGATCTGCGCGGCATCGGCCACGGACAGCAGGTGACCTTCCAGAAGCGCGCGGATATCTTCCGCCGATGGCGTCTTTTCCGCCGCCTGTTCGGGTGCCAGCGGCGCGTAGGGCGCGTTCAGGTGGCGGTGAATGTCGCTCCAGCGCCAGTTTTCCGTGCGCGGTGTGGGCAGGCCCATTTCGGCAAAACGCGCGAAGGCCTCCGCCTTCTGCGGCTGCATCCACGCCAGCGCCGGCACGGAGAAGCCTTCGAAGGCCTCGCGCCAGGTTTCCTCCGCCTGCAATTTCCTGGTCGGTCTGGTCATGACCTTGAATGTCCCTTCATTTTTTCTCCGTCACCCCGGCGTAAGCCGGGGTCTCGGCCCACAGGCTCATGAGTTCGTTGCACGAGATTCCGGCTTTCGCCGGAATGACGAGGCAAGCCATCACGCGGCGTCCTCCACGAACGCGGCGTAACCGGAGCGCTCCAGCTCGTGCGCCAGCTCCGGCCCGCCGGAGCGGATGATGCGACCGTTGGCCATGATGTGCACGTGATCCGGCTCGATGTAGTCCAGCAGGCGCTGGTAATGGGTGATGACGAGGAACCCGCGGTTTTCATCGCGAAGCGCGTTCACGCCGTCCGCCACCACCCGCAATGCGTCGATGTCGAGCCCGGAATCGATTTCGTCCAGCACGCACAGCTTCGGCTCCAGCACGGCCATTTGCAGCACTTCCATGCGCTTCTTCTCGCCGCCGGAAAAGCCGACGTTCACCGGGCGCTTGAGCATGTCCATGGAGATGCCGAGCTTTTGCGCCTTCTCGCGCACCAGGCGCATGAAGTCGGGCGTGGAAAGCTCTTCCTCTCCGCGCAGCTTGCGCTGGGAGTTCAGCGCGATTTTCAGGAACTGCATGTAGGGCACGCCGGGAATTTCCACCGGGTACTGCATGGCCAGGAACAGGCCCTTCGCGGCGCGCTCCTCCGGCTCCAGCTCCAAGAGGTCCTCGCCATCGAACAGCACCTGGCCGCTTGTGACCTCGTAGCCCGGCTTGCCCGCCAGCACGTGCGAGAAGGTGCTCTTGCCTGATCCGTTCGGGCCCATGATGGCGTGCACCTCGCCCCGGCCCAGCGACAGCGAAAGACCTTTCAGGATTTCCTTCGCCTCGCCCTCGTCCTCTTCCGGGTGCACGGCCACGTGCAGGTCGTTCACTTCCAGCAGCATGTGTTCTCTTCCCTTCCGGTTTTCCTGTGCAATGCTCTAACCAATTCTCTGGATTCCCGCTTTCGCGGAAATGACGGTGAAAAAATTCATCTTTTTTCGAATTTCCTCCTGCCCAAGATTCGTTACTTCCTGCCCTTCCTTCGTCATCCCCGCCCTTCCTTCGTCATCCCCGCGAAAGCGGGGATCCATTCACCTGCCGTCGCTTCCACACAATTCTTCAAACAGGTCTCTCCACGCTGGATTTTTCTCCCTGATCAATTTCACTTTCCATGCACGCCGCCATTTCTTGATGCGCTTTTCGCGCAAAATGGCCGCCTCCATGTCTTCATGAACTTCGAACCAGACTAGCGCCTTCACTCCGTATTTTTTCGTAAATCCTTGCACTTCTCCTGACCGGTGTTGCGATACTCTTTTGCAAAGATCGCTGGTCACACCGACATACAGTGTACCCCAAGGCTTGCTTGCAAGCATGTAGACGCATGGTTGCTTTCTCTCCTGCCAAACCATGTTTCTGCGTCAGTCTGGATTCCCGCTTTCGCGGGAATGACGAGTATATTTGAACGGTGTTTGCGAAGTGCCATCACCCCACGGAGCCCTCCAGCGAGATGCCGATCAGGCGCTGGGTTTCGGCCATGAACTCCATGGGCAGTTTCTGGATGACCTCGCGCACGAAGCCGTTGACGATGAGCGCCACGGCCTCTTCCTCCGGGATGCCGCGGGCGCGCAGGTAGAAGAGCTGATCCTCGGCGATCTTCGAGGTGGTGGCCTCGTGCTCCACCTTCGCGTGCGGCGTCCTGGCCTGGATGTAGGGCACGGTGTGCGCGCCGCACCTCTCCCCGATGAGCAGGCTGTCGCACTGGGTGAAGTTGCGCGCGCCATGCGCCTTGCGGCCAATGGAGACGAGGCCGCGGTAGGTGTTCTGCGAGCGCCCGGCGGAGATGCCCTTGGAGATGATGCGGCTTTTCGTGTTTTTCCCTAAGTGCATCATCTTGGTGCCGGAATCCACCTGCTGCGCGTTGTTGGAAATGGCGATGGAATAGAACTCGCCCACCGAATTGTCGCCGCGCAAAATGCAGGAGGGGTATTTCCAGGTGATGGCCGAGCCGGTTTCCACCTGTGTCCAGCTCACCTTGGAGTTCTCGCCGCGGCAGTCGGCGCGCTTGGTGACGAAGTTGTAAACACCGCCCCTGCCCTCCTCGTCGCCCGGGTACCAGTTCTGCACGGTGGAATACTTGATCTCGGCGTCCTTCTCCGCGATCAGCTCCACCACGGCCGCGTGCAGCTGGTGCTCGGAGCGCGCGGGCGCCGTGCAGCCCTCCAGATAGCTCACGTAGCCGCCTTCATCGACGATGATGAGCGTGCGCTCGAACTGGCCGGTCTTCTTCTCGTTGATGCGGAAATAGGTGGACAACTCCATGGGGCAGCGCACGCCCTTGGGCACGTAGACGAAGCTGCCGTCGGTGAAGACGGCGGAGTTGAGCGCGGCGAAGAAGTTGTCGCCCGGCGGCACCACGGAGCCGAGGTATTTGCGTACGAGATCGGGGTATTTCTGGATGGCCTCGGAGATGGGGCAGAAGATGACGCCGGCCTTTTCCAGCTCCTCGCGGAAGGTGGTGGCCACGGAGACGCTGTCGAAGACGGCATCCACCGCCACCTTGGGCGCGCCTTCCACGCCCGCCAGCACCATCTGTTCTTTCAGCGGAATGCCCAGCTTCTCGTAGGTCTCGAGGATGCGCGGGTCGATCTCGTCGAGCGACTTGGGCTTCTTCCGCTGCTTCGGCGCGGCGTAGTAGTAGAGGTCCTGGTAGTCGATGGGCTCGTAGTTCACGTTGGCCCAGCGCGGCTCCTCCATCTTCAGCCACAGGCGATAGGCGTTAAGACGCCACTCCAGCATCCACTCCGGCTCGCCCTTCTTGCGCGAGATGAAGCGAATGATGTCCTCGTTAAGGCCTTTCGGCGCCTTTTCCGTCTCGATCTCGGTCTCGAAGCCATACTTGTACTTCTTCAGCTCCTCGACCTGTCGGATGGTATCCTGGTCTGCCATCGTTTCCGATCTCCGGTGTGAATTCCGTCATTCCGCCATGTCGCGCACGGGCGCGGCTGTTTCGTCGCGTGTCGAGGCGGCATCCGTCTGCCGCGAATGCGGCGTTAGCGCGCTGGTGCGCCGCACTTCCGCGGCGAGGGCCAGGTTGCGCCGCTCGATCACGTCGCCCAGCGTGATGTGCGAAAGAAAGCTGCAAATCTGGCGGCTCAAGGCCGACCACAGCTCGTGGGTGATGCAGGCCTCGCCATTCTGGCAGCCTACCACGCCGTCACCATCGGCGCAGCGGGTGACCTGCAGCGGTTCGTCGGCCGCCTGGATGATGTCGATGATGAAGATCTCGTCCGGCTTGCGCGCCAGCCGATAGCCACCGCCCGGCCCGCGCACCGATTCCACCAGCCCGGCCCGGCGCAGGCGGGCAAAAAGCTGCTCCAGGTATTCCTGCGAAATGTTCTGGCTGGCGGCGATGGCGGCCAGCGGCACCGGCCTGTCGGAACGGCGGCTCGCCAGGTCGGCCAGCGCCATGACGGCGTATCGTCCCTTGGTGGAAAGTTTCATCTGTATTCGTATTCCTGCCTCGAACCCGTTTGCGCACGGCCTGCTCCGCACAATTCACGCATTCGCGCCGCAACCTTGCGAAGGCAGCTTGCGCAATGCTATGCAAGAAGCATCCCGGCTGCCCGGGCATGTCATGGCCTGTCTTCAAGGCTGATATAAAATATCCGAGTAATCCAATCAACTATTATGCGTCACTTTCGTTTTCTTCTTCCGTCTGTCGGCATGGAGGAGGCTTGACGCCGATCAATGCGCCGTGTCGTCCCGTCGTGCCCAAATGGAACTGGCAGCAGAACTGGGGAGCGTGAGCATGCCGGAGAAGAACGTCTCCGCCGGGCAGGAAGAATTGGCGCGTCTGCCCACTGTGCGGCAGATCCTCGTGGCCTGGGCGGTGCTCGTGGCGCTGACCATCGGCTCCATGATCGCGGGCAAGGTGACCTCCGCCGCTTCCCTCGGCATCGTGTGGACGGCGGCGCTGCTGGCCATCACCTGGGCCAAGGCCCGCGGCATTCTGCTGGTATATCTTAATCTGCGCGCCGCACCGGCGCACTGGCGCACGGGGTTTTCCACGGCGCTGGCCTTCATGCTCATTCTGCTGCTGGCCATTTACGCCTTCGGATTTTTCGATCTCATGCCGAAACGCCCGGGATGAAGCCTGGTTTTCCGCATCGATGCGCGCGGCACCGCGGCACCGGCCCGTGTTTCCCGACACCTGAATTGTGAAACCAAATGGCCGGCGGAGGATGCGGGCTTTTGCGAAAACCTGCTGATTGGGCGGAGAGCGGGCTGAGGTGTTGTGCCTCAACGCAAAAAAAAGGCCGCCGGAAAGGCGGCCTTTCAAGTCACGCCGGTTTCAGCGCACCTCTCTTCTATTCACTGATACCGGCAAGCTCCATTTCCACACCCACTTGTCCAGCGAATCTTCCCGCACACCGCGCCAGACATCTCCGGCGCATCCGGCGCACCGCGTCATTGGTGCATCGCGGTGCATCGCCTCATCATGTCGACGTCATGTTAGATCCCGCGCCCGCGTTTATCCAGCCCGAATCGCGCTTGCGGTAAAACGGTGGTTAACAGCCAGCGAAGGGCGAGGCGTCAGCCGGTGATGGTCTGGAAAAAGGCGCGCGCTTGCGCCGGATCCATCGGCTCCAGCCCCCGTCCGCGCAGACATTCCACCAGCGCGCCAACCAGCGCGGCATTCGATTCGGCCATTTCGCCGGGCGCCAGCTCGGCGCCGTTCTCGAAACCCACGCGCACGTGGCCGCCGCGCATGGCCGCCTCCTCCAGCACCTCCAGTTGACGCGGGCCAAAAGCGCAGGCCATCCAGCTCGCCCGCTCGCGCAGGGGCTCGAAGGCCTTCAGATAATCTTCCAGCATTTGCGGGGTCGCATCCGCCCCGCCGCGCCGCCCCAGCACGAACAGCAAGAAGGGCCGCGCCCAGCCGATGGTGCCGTCTTCCACCAGCCGCGCCGCGCGCGCCACGTCTTCGGGCGTGTAGCAGATGAGCTGTGGCCCGGCGTGCATTTCTCCCAGCTCGACGAAAAAGTCCCCAACCTCGGCTTGCAGCTCATCGCTGGCATCCTCGGGGAGCAGTTCGCGCAGCGCCAGCGAGACGGATTCCGGCGTCAGCGCCAGCGCGGTCCACATCTGCTCCTTCGGCGAAAAGCGCCCGGCCGACTCGGTGGTGATCTGGATGACCATATCCTCGCCCACCTCCTCGCGGATGGCGTTGATGGCTTCGCCATAACGCATGAAATCCAGCGTATGCCGCCCCTCGTGATCGCGCACGTGCAGGTGCAACGCCGCCGCTCCCGCCTGACGGCAGGCCCTGGCCTCCGCCGCCAGTTCTTCCGGCGTCACGGGCAAGCCCGGAACGTCTTCTTTCGACAGATGCGCCCCCGTGGGGGCCACCATCACCAACACGCGTTTCCCGGCGTCCATCATCACGCGATACTCCCTTTCCAGCCAAAAATATGCGGCACGGCATGGGTTTGCCTTGTGTGCCTGCAGGTTGTATGACAATCCCCGGCGTGGGAGGACAGGGGGCGTTCGCCCCGGTTTCCCTGGTCGCCTGCGTCCTGTATATGCTGCGAAAGGCATGGTGAAAACATGGGAATGGGCCTGCGCCAGATCCTGAGCGCCGTCATATTGTTCACGCTCGGCTTCTTCATCATTTCCGCCGGGCTGATCTGGCTCGAATCGAACCGCACGCACGTGCTGGTGATTGGCGCCGGACACAAGCAGGGCGAATCCTACGCCATGGTGAAGGCCATCGCCCAGCTGGCCGCGAGGTATGACCCCACCCTGAAAATCATCGTGGCGGAAACCGGCGGTTCGGGCCAGAACACCCGCATGCTGGGCAAGGGGCTGCTGCA
>JALVSR010000020.1 GCA_027024225.1 Hyphomicrobiales bacterium
CTCGGCCAGAACCTTCGTGATCGCCGCCGTCAAGGTCGTCTTGCCGTGGTCAACGTGACCAATCGTGCCAATGTTCACGTGCGGCTTCGTGCGTTCAAACTTCTCCTTGGACATCTTTCTGTCTCCGTCTTTGCGTTAGCTGTTCTCGTGTTTCCGGCCGGTCAGGCCACCTTGGCGATGATTTCATCCGCCACATTCTTCGGCACCGGCGCATAATGATCAAAGATCATGGTGAAGTTGGCGCGCCCTTGCGACATGCTGCGCAGCGTGTCCACGTAGCCGAACATGTTGGCCAGCGGAACCATGGCGGTAATCACCACGGCGTTGCCGCGCCGATCGGTGCCGACGATCTGGCCACGGCGCGAGTTCAGGTCGCCCATGATGGAGCCCTGGTATTCCTCCGGCGTGGTCACTTCCACCTTCATGATCGGCTCCAGCAACTGCGCGCCGGCCTTCTGCAGGGCCTCGCGCATGGCCTGGCGACCGGCGATCTCGAACGCCACCGCCGAGGAGTCGACCTCGTGGTAGGCGCCGTCCTTCAGCGTTGCCTTCACGTCCACCACGGGGAAGCCGGCGACGACACCGGAGGACATGACGGACTGAATGCCCTTGTCCACCGCGGGGATGAATTCCTTCGGCACGTTGCCGCCCACCACGGTGCTTTCGAACTCGTAGCCCTTGCCCGGCTCGTTCGGCTCCACCTCGATGATCACGCGGGCGAACTGGCCGGCGCCGCCGGTCTGCTTCTTGTGGGTATAGTCCACTTCGGCCTTCTTCGTGATGGTCTCGCGATAGGCCACCTGCGGCGCGCCCACCTGCACCTCCAGGCCGTGGGTGCGCTTCAGGATATCGGTCTTGATGTCCAGGTGCAGCTCTCCCATGCCGGCGATGATGGTCTGGCCCGATTCCTCGTCCGTGTAGACGCGGAAGGACGGGTCTTCCTTGGCCAGCTTCTGCAGCGCCACGGTGAGCTTTTCCTGGTCGGCCTTGGAGGCCGGCTCGATGGCCTTCTCGATGACCGGCTCGGGGAACTCCATTTTTTCCAGCACGATGGGCTTGTTGACATCGCACAGCGTGTCGCCCGTACGGGTGTCCTTCAGACCCACCAGCGCCATGATGTCGCCGGCGAAGGCCTCGTCGATCTCCTCGCGCTCGTTGGCGTGCATCAGCACCATGCGACCCACGCGCTCGGTCTTGCCGGTGGTGGAATTGAGCACGGTGGTGCCCTTCTTCACCTTGCCGGAATAGACGCGCACAAAGGTGAGCGTGCCATAGGGGTCTTCCATGATCTTGAAGGCCAGCATGGCCAGCGGCTCGTCGTCGGAGGGCTTGCGCTCCTCTTCCTCGCCGGTCTTGGGGTTGGTGCCCTTGACGGGAGGCAGGTCCACCGGCGAGGGCAGGAAGTCCACGACCGCGTCCAGCAGCGGCTGCACGCCCTTGTTCTTGAAGGCGGAACCGCACAGCACGGGGAAGAACTCGTTGCTCAGCGTGCCCTTGCGCAGCAGCTCGCGAATCTTGTCCTCGGAGATCTCCTCGCCAGAGAGGTAGGCCTCCATGGCCTCCTCGTCCATCTCGACGATGGTCTCGATCATCTCCGTGCGCAGCTCCTCGGCCTTGTCCTTCAGCTCGGCCGGAATCTCTTCCTCGTGGAACTTCGCGCCCAGCGTCTCCTCGTCCCAGACGATGGCAACCATGCGGATGAGATCGACCACGCCCTTGAACTCGTCCTCGGCGCCGATGGGGATCTGGATCGGCACTGGGCGGGCGCCCAGGCGTTCCTTGATGGATTCCACCGAGGCGTAGAAGTCCGCGCCGATCTTGTCCATCTTGTTGA
The DNA here is from genome assembly GCA_027024225.1 of Hyphomicrobiales bacterium. Taxonomy (GTDB): domain Bacteria; phylum Pseudomonadota; class Alphaproteobacteria; order Rhizobiales; family Aestuariivirgaceae; genus Thermopetrobacter. The sequence goes on from JALVSR010000020.1 coordinate 1,835, forward strand.
CGAAGACGATGCGCGGCACCCGATACTTGTCGCCCTGGCGCCACACGGTTTCCGTCTGCGGCTCCACGCCGGCGTTGGCGTCCAGCACGGTTACCGCACCGTCCAGCACGCGAAGCGCACGCTCCACCTCGATGGTGAAGTCCACGTGACCCGGCGTGTCGATGATGTTCAGCCGCTTGCCACGCCAGAACGTGGTGGTGGCGGCCGAGGTGATGGTGATGCCGCGCTCCTGCTCCTGCTCCATGAAGTCCATGGTGGCGGCGCCGTCATGCACCTCGCCGATCTTGTAGGACTTGCCGGTATAGTACAGGATGCGCTCGGTCACGGTCGTCTTGCCGGCATCGATGTGGGCCATGATGCCGAAGTTGCGGTAGTCTTCTATTTTCACCTTGCGGGGCATGTTCGTGCTCCGAATCCTCTATGCGTTCCGTTTCGCAGACCAGGCCCGCAGCCCTTACCAGCGATAATGCGAGAAGGCGCGGTTGGCCTCGGCCATGCGGTGGGTGTCCTCTTTCTTCTTGATCGCCGCGCCGCGGTTGGCGGCGGCGTCCATCAGCTCGCCGGACAGGCGCTCCATCATGGTCCGCTCGCTGCGGGCGCGGGCGGCCTGGATAAGCCAGCGGATGGCCAGCGTCTGCCGGCGTTCGGGCCGCACCTCCACGGGCACCTGGTAGGTGGCGCCACCCACGCGACGGGAGCGCACCTCCACCTGCGGCTTCACGTTGTCGACGGCCTCGTGGAAGACTTCCAGCGGATCGCGGCGCAGCTTTTCCTGGATGCGGTCCAGCGCACCATAGACGATCTTTTCGGCCACCGACTTCTTGCCGTCGTACATCAGGCAATTGATGAACTTCGACAGCACCACGTCTCCGAATTTCGGATCGGGGTTGATTTCGCGTTTTTCTGCGCGACGGCGACGGGGCATTTCACATATCCCTCAGAATTCGTTGCTCTGCATCTCTTGACCCAGGAGCCCGGCCCGCACCAGCCGGGCCGAAGCAACCATCCCTGCAAATCATTTCGGCCGCTTGGCGCCATACTTGGAGCGGCGCTGACGACGCCCCTCCACGCCGGCGGTGTCCAGCACGCCACGGATGATGTGGTAGCGCACGCCCGGCAGGTCCTTCACGCGACCGCCGCGGATGAGCACGACGGAGTGTTCCTGCAGGTTGTGCCCCTCACCCGGAATATAGCTGGTCACTTCGAAGCCATTGGTCAGACGCACGCGCGCCACCTTGCGCAGCGCCGAGTTCGGCTTCTTCGGCGTGGTGGTGTACACGCGGGTGCAAACACCACGCTTCTGCGGACAGGCCTGAAGGGCCGGCACCTTGTTACGCTTCACCGGCGCCTTGCGCGGCTTGCGAATGAGCTGGTTGATCGTCGGCATGTCGCTCCTGCCTTGCCTTCTCCGGTTCAGGCGATTGCGCCTGGTTACCCTGTTCATTTCGCGGGCGGCAAAAAACACAAAACCCGCCGCGCCTGCCGCCCTTTCTGCCGATCAGGCTGGCGCAAGCGTGCGAAAGGACAAACCGGACTGCCACCCTGCCATATCCGGTTTGCCTGAATTCAGAGGACCTTCCGAGGAAGGTCTTGCGTGAATCCTGTCTGGCTTGCTGGCCGCTGCGCCCTTCTGCTACCGTTTCCATCAAGAAGCCGGCGAAGCGCAGCGTCCGTGTGGGCATGATTTAACCCCGCCCTTATCTCGCGTCAAGTCCCGTGAGGATGTGGATGAACGCGGAATTCATGCGTGTCATGCATGGCTGAAATGCGCCTCTGCTTCCAGACGTCCTGGCAAACGAGGAACACAGGCCCCCGAAGACCCGCATGGCATCATGGCGATTTGCGGCATCGGCGGGCCGCGAGCGGCGCCAGGACATGTCCCGACGACAAAGCATCGGCGACCGCACCAAGAAAGCAAGAGGCGAATCGGCGGTTGAAATCCGCCCGGCGCACACGATGTTCAATTGCAAATGCCGCAGAAAGATGGCAAGCCTTCCTTCAGCTTGAGATGCTACCACTGCCGGCGACATTATCCGGTGCTGATTCAGGAGGCGATTCATCGGAGGTGATTCCTCGTTTCATCGCGCCTCCTGTCACGGGAAACCCGGCGCGACATGCGGCACAAACGGGACAGCGACATGAAACGGAGCCCGTGGCGGCGATTCGTGGACTTCCTGTGGGCGGCGGACGCGGCCATCAGTACCGCCGTGTTCGAGGCATGGGCTTTCGTGCGCCGCGCCTGGGCGGCCTATGCCTCGTGGCTGGAGCGTTTCCGCGTGCGCGGCATTCGCCGCATCATCGTCGATCTGGCCGACAACGCCATGACCCTTTCCATCGCGGTGCTGTTCGGCATCGTCGCCTATGCCCTGCCCATCTTTCCGGCCGATGACGACGCCTGGAACGCGCGCCGCCCGGTGGCGGTGACCATCACCGATGCCAACGGCGAACTGCTGGGCTGGCGCGGCGTGCGTCAGGACGACACCATCCCGCTGGAAGAGCTCTCCCCCTATCTCGTCAAGGCGGTGCTGGCCACCGAGGACGCGCGTTTCTACGAACATTTTGGCGTGGACATCATCGGCACTCTGCGCGCCGCCATCGCCAATGCGCGAGCCCAGGGCGTGGTGCAAGGCGGCAGCACGCTGACCCAGCAGCTGGCGAAAAACCTGTTCCTGTCGCCGGAACGCTCGCTCAAGCGCAAGATTCATGAAGCCTTCTACGCCCTGTGGATCGAGGCCCGCCTGTCCAAGGACGAAATCCTCAAGATGTACCTGGACCGCTCCTATCTTGGTGCGGGAAATCATGGCGTGGAAGCCGCAGCGCAATTCTATTTCGGCAAGTCCGCGCGCGACCTGAACCTGAAGGAAGCGGCCATGATCGCCGGACTGTTCAAGGCGCCTTCCTCCTATGCGCCGCACCGGCGGCCGGAAGCGGCGGAAAAGCGCGCGACGGTGGTTCTGTATCGCATGTTGCAGGCGGGCTTCATCTCCTATGGCGAGCTGCTGGAAGCGCGCGAACAGCAGGTGCAGATCGTCGGCCCGCAAAACGTCGATGCGCCGCAGCACGTCCTCGATCTCGTTTACCGGGAAACGCTGGACATCCTGAAGAGGAAGGGCATCGAAGCCTACAGCGTGGAGGTGAAAAGCACCATTGACATGCGACTGCAGCGCCTGGCGGAAAAGGCCATGAACGAGGCGCTGGACAAGCACGGCAAGGCCTATCGCGCCTCGCAGGGCGCCCTGGTCGCGCTGACGCCCGATGGCGCTTTGAAGGCGCTGGTGGGAGGGCGCGATTATGAACGCAGCCAGTTCAACCGCGCCACCGACGCCTGGCGCCAGCCCGGCTCCGCGTTCAAGCCATTCGTTTACCTGACGGCCCTGCTGCAGGGCATGACGCCGCGCACGGTGGTGCACGACGGACCCATCACCATCCGCGGCTGGACGCCCCAGAACTATTCGCGCCGTTATCACGGCCGCGTCACGCTCATGCAGGCGCTCACCCACTCCTACAACACCGTGCCGGTGCGGCTGATGCTCAAGGTGGGGGCGAAGAACATCATAAAGGTGGCGAAGATGGCCGGGCTGGACGCGCCGTTGCGTGCGGTGCCCTCGCTGCCGTTGGGCGCCAATGAAGTGACGGTGCTGGACATCACCGGCGCCTATGCGCCCTTCGCCAACGGCGGCCTGAAGGTGCAGCCCTGGTCGGTGCGGGAGATCCGCCGGCCGGACGGCACCCTGCTCTACTCGCGCGATCAGGATCCCGACGCCAGGCCCGTGCGGGTCTTTCCGGAAAAGAAAATCGCCCAGCTCAACCGGATGTTGGCCAACGTCGTGCTCAACGGCACGGCGCGGCGGGCATACCTGGGCTTTACGCCGCAGGCGGGCAAGACGGGCACGACCTCGGGCTATCGCGACGCCTGGTTCATCGGCTACACGGGACACCTGGTCACCGGCATCTGGTTCGGCAACGACGACTACACGCCCACCCGCCGCATGACGGGCGGCTCGGTGCCGGCCATGACGTGGAAGGCCTTCATGGAAAAGGCGCTGGCCGACGCCCCGCCCAGGCCATTGCCCGGCGTGCCGCTGAACCGGGCGCAAAAAGCCGTGGCCGCGAAAAAGGCTCAACAGGCCCGGCACCTGGCCCAGGCCGGGGAAGACACCGCCAGGGCCAGCGGCAAACCGAAGGAGATGCAAAGCATCTCCCTGGCCCTGCTGCCTTCTCTCGCCGAGCTGGATGACAGCGATATCCTGGTGGTGGCCCCGGCGAGCGCACTGGCCGCCAAAAGCACGGCCCGGATCGTGAGCGGCTCACGAAACGCGCAAAAGCAGGTGGGAAGCCAGCGGCCGTCGGCCGTCGACAGGCTGTTGTCGATTTTCGAAGGCGGTCGCAAGCGCCGCGCCAGAAGCGCCGGCTCCACCGGACGGAAGATGCACGCCCGCACCAATTTCAGGAGTGGCGCTCCGGGACGCCGGGTGCGCGTGATCCGGGCTGGCCGCGGCGGGCCGAAACGGCGGCGCATCAAGTTCCTGAACATTTTCCGTTGATGCCCCCCTCCGTTCACCTCGTTGCCAACGATTCCATCAGTGTGAGCGGGAGGTGGTCCGCACCTCGCGGCGCGACAGCGGCGGCGTGGCCCATGGCCGCCGCGGCAGGCTGCCGCGCACATGCGTGGCGACAACGCGCCCGTCTCGCCCCACTGACAACGCATACGCGCCATTGCGCCAGACATCGAAACGATCGATGACCACCCGCGCCCGGCCATGCCGGCACAAGCCGCGCAACGGAAAGGCCGCCACCACCAGCTCCGCCCTTTCGCAACGCGCCCGCATTCTTTCCAGCACGTCCACGTCCTTCTCGTCATTCCGCCGTTTCTTGCGAAAGACATCCCTGAGGTAGAGCACGCGAAGACCACCCCCAACGCGGGCTTCACAGGCCAGCCTGTCGCATGTCCATCCAGGGCGGCGCCGGGCCTGTTTCGGCGACCCCGTGTCCCCATCGCGTCGCAACCAGATGCGCAAGGCGAAGTCCCCCGCCCTGCCCTTTTGCGGTGCGGCGGCCAGCGGGCCTCGTGGTTCCATGCGCACGGCCAGCAGGCGGGCGCGGTCTTCCACCAAAACCTCCGGCCGCTGTGCGAACGGCCAGAGCAATCCGGCCAACAGGGGAAGCAACCCCAGCATGCGCAGACGATCCGCCCGCAGGCTCAGCCACGTCAGCCCGGCGGCCATCAGGAACGCCGCACCGGCGGACATCGCCGGAACCGGCCACCACGGATCGGGCAGGCCCGCAATGGCCTGGGCCGCGCGCAACATGCCGGAAAGCCCCCATTCCATGACCGTCAACGGCGGCCCGGCCAGCCCCAGCGGCATGAGCGCCAGCGCCAGCAGCCCCGCCGGCATCACCATCACTGTCAACAGCGGCAGGGCGGCCAGGTTTCCAAGCAGCCCCCAGGTGGGCAGGCGGTTGAAATGCCAGGCCACGGGCAACGCGGTGAAGGCGGAAGCCACCAGCGTGGTCAGCGCAATCCCGCCCAAGGCCAGCAAGGGCCAGCGCAGCAGGCGCCACCGTCCCGCTTGTTCCGCGAGCGTTTCCCTCTCATCTCGCCGCATGCGGCGCCAGGTGAAATATTCGTAGACCGCCACCAGCCCCATGACGGCCATGAACGACATCTGGAACCCGGCTGAAACCGCCTTGTGCGGCGCCAGCAGCAGGATGAGAAGGGCGGCGACGGCGAGGTTGCGCATGGAGATGGCCGGACGATCCATCAGCAGGGCCAGCAGCGCCACCGCCAGCATGATGAAGGCCCGCCGCGTGGCCACCGAGTTGCCGGACAACACCAGGTAGGCCAGCGCCACCACCAGCGCAATACCGGCGGCGATTTTCTTGACGGGCCAGTTGAGCGCCAGCGCCGGAAAGGCGGCAAGACCGGCCCGCACCAGCCAGAAGACCGCGCCGGCCACCAGCCCCAGGTGCAGCCCCGAGATGGCCAGGATGTGCGCCAGCCCCGCCGCGCGCAGGCTTTCGCGGACATCACGCGACAGCGCGCCCCGCTCGCCCGTCATCAGCGCCAGCGCCAGCGAGGCCGCCTCTTCTCTTTTCATGTGCCCACGCACCGTGTGCGCAATGGCGCGCCGCAACCGCTCCACCAGGCGCTCCATCCACAGGAAGGGGCCACATCGGCCGCAATCGGTGGTCATGATGCGGATGGATCGCGCGCCGGCGAAACCCACCGCGCCGATCCCCGCCATGTAGAGTTCCCGCGCGGGATCATGGGCCCCCGGCTCCACCGGGCGTGGCAGGCGCAGCAGTCTCGCGCGCAAGCGCACCTCGTCGCCGGGCAGCGGCAGGGTCGCAAGGCCGCTCGCGCCCGCCGCCCCCTCGCGTGGCCGCTTTTTCTTGCCGGCAAATATGGTCACCCGCACTCTTTCCGGCCAATGACGGCGCCTGACCCCGCCGATGCTCTCGACGCGGATGATCATGCGCGCCTGGCCGGGGCGGCGGGGGCGCACCTCTTCCACCAGGCCGGATATCTTCACCCATCCGGCATTGGCGGGCAGCAGGGGAGTATCGCGCAACTGGATGCGCGCATCCGTCAGCCCCAGTCCGGCCAGCACCAGCGCCGGGGCCAGCAGCCACATGCGGCGAAACCGCCACCACGCCGCCAACAGCGCCAGCATGGGCGGCACGAGAATCCACCACGGCGGCGGCGCAGGCAGCCAGAACCACAGGAAAATGCCCGCCAGCAGCCCCACCGTCGCCCAGACCAGCCCATCACCGCCACGCGGCGGCATCCCCAGCGGCGCCCGCCACCAGCCGATCGCCCACGGTCCGCCGCTTCCTTCGTCCGTTGTTCCTGTTCTCTCGCCCCGCCGCATGGCAGGCATGCAAGCATCAGCCGGGCCCCTTGCGCAATCGTCATGCGCGGTTGTCAACAGGCGCGCGCGGTGGCAAACACGGAGCCAGCGACAATTCGCCCGGAAAATCCGGACCCGCGTCAAGAGACCAATCACGGAACCAGAATCATGAGCGGCAAGGTCAGAACCCGTTTCGCCCCCTCGCCCACCGGCTTTCTGCATATCGGGGGGGCGCGCACCGCGCTTTTCAACTGGCTCTACGCCAGGCACCACGGCGGCGAAATGCTGCTGCGCATCGAGGATACGGACCGCGAGCGTTCCACCCCGGAAGCGGTGGAGGCCATCATCGGGGGCCTGAAATGGCTGGAGCTGGACTGGGCGGGCGAGCCCCTCTCGCAGTTTTCACGCCGCGAGCGGCACCTGGAGGTCATCAGGCAGTTGCTCGATTCGGGTCATGCCTATTACTGCCAGTGCACGCCGGAGGAGCTGGCGGAAATGCGCGAGAAGGCGCGCGCGGAAGGCAAACCGATGCGTTATGACCGCCGCTGCCGCGAGCTGGGCCTGTGCCCGCCGCATGACAGGCCGCTGGTTGTGCGCTTTCGCGCGCCGGACGAGGGCGAGATCGTCATCGACGACCTGGTGCAAGGCACGGTGACCTTCGCCGCGGACGCCATGGACGACCTGGTGCTGATGCGGGCCGACGGCACGCCCACCTACAACCTGGCCGTGGTGGTGGACGACCATGACATGGAAATCACTCACGTCATCCGCGGCGTTGACCATCTCACCAACGCGGCGCGGCAGAAAATGATCTACGACGCGCTGGGCTGGGAAGTGCCGAAGATGGCGCACATCCCGCTCATTCACGGCCCCGACGGCGCGAAGCTGTCCAAGCGCCACGGGGCGCTGGGCGTGGAGGCCTACCGCGCCATGGGCTACCTGCCGGAGGCCATGCGCAACTATCTCGCGCGGCTTGGCTGGAGCCACGGAGACGACGAGATTTTCACCACCGAGCAGCTCATCGAGTGGTTCGACCTCAACGCCGTGGGCAAATCGCCGGCGCGGTTCGACTTCACCAAATTGGAGAGCGTGAACGGCTGGTGGATGCGCAACCTCGAGCGCGAAAAACTTTTCCGGCGTTTCCTCGACTGGCTGCCGCACGCCCCGGCGGAGGACAAGCCCCGCGCCGAACAGGCAATGAAGAAACTGGCCGACGCGGACGTGCGGGCGCGCTTCATGCAGCTGCTGGATGCGCTCAGAGAGCGCGCGAAGACCTTGCGAGAACTGCTTGATCTCTCGTGGTTCCTGTTTGCCGATCGGCCACTGGAGCTGAACGCGAAAGCGCAGAAGATCCTGAAGGACGATGCGCGCGCCATGCTCAAAGAGCTGCATGCGCGTCTTTCCGCCCTGCCCGAATGGACGGAGGCCGCCATCGACGAGGCGGTGCGCGCCTTCGCCGAGGAAAAGGGGCTGAAGCTGGGCAAGGTGGCCCAGCCCCTGCGCGCGGCGGTGACGGGCTCGAACGTCTCTCCGGGCATCTTCGAGGTGCTGGAGGCGCTGGGACGCGAGGAATCGCTGGCCAGAATCGAAGACCAGCTTGCGGAGTGAAAGGTTTTTCGTGCCCGGGCGCGCCGCGCCGGCCCGCTTCCTCGTTCCGGCGCCAAATGTCCCGGAACCCAATGGGGTGGACGAGGCAGCAGGCCCTTTTCATTTGCACGAAAGTGCGGCCGCACCAGCCCGCTCTCCTGCGGCCACCCGAATCGCGAACACGAATGGCCGAAGGGGCGAGGCCTTGTCCTGGCGGCTTGGCCGGCATCGGCACAAAAGAAACCGCCCAACGCGCGAGGGGCACGCGCTGGGCGGCTCAGGCAGGGAACCTCCGGCAACTTTCAACCTTGAAGCCGGATGGAGGGAAGGGTATCCCCCAAGACATGGTCTCAGGGCGTTCTGGGGATTCTGTTTCCTGCGCTCACGACGCCTTCTCCAACATTCCCGCCACCTTGAGTGACCGCCAGGCCGCACCGACCTTACACGCAGCCCGTGGGCTTGGGCAGGCCGCCATACTTGGTGATCGGCTTCATCGGCCCGGTCTGCCACAGGTCGAAGAGCTCCTTCTTGCTCTTGCCGATGTATTTCATGAACGCGCGCAGCGCGGGTACCTGGTTGTATTCCTCGTAATACTCCCGCGCCTTCATGATCTGCTCCCACATCTCGTCGGTGAGCGTGATGCCATCGGCTTCGGCCATGGCGCGGCCGATCTCCGGTGTCCAGTCGTTCATGTTCTCCAGGTAACCGTCCGCATCACGCGGGGGCAGCTCAATGGTCGTGCTCATGTTTCCTCCCTTGAGGTTTTCGATTTCGTTGGTTGTTCGGGTTGTCTGACAGGTTCGAAAAATATCTGAGCATTTTACTCGGAAATGTCAAAGCACCCTCCCCACCCATTCCGCCTGGTGAGATGATGGGTAAAAAAGAGAACCCGAAACGTGCACCTGGGCACAAGACGAAAAAGCCCAAGCCCCAAGTCATCTCTCGTCGCCAGAATCGGAAATGAAGCGGCAAGCGGCGAGCGCTTCGGCGCAAGAACAAGCCCCACGCCCCGGCCGGCCTCTTGCCACCATTATCGGGAGGTTGGTGGGGCGGCGGGCGGTGCACTACGTGCAAAAGGAAGGCCCTCTCCCCCGCCCGGACGCCCGATATCCTGAGGTGTCAGGGCGGGGGAGAGGGCCGCAACCGCGCGCTTCCGTGCAAGAATGACATGGTGGAATGACATGGTGGGCGGTGACAGACTCGAACTGCCGACCCTCTCGGTGTAAACGAGATGCTCTACCAACTGAGCTAACCGCCCGAAAATCACGCCGTGATTCAGGTCGCCACCAGCGCGGTCACCTTTTTTCTGCCCGGTGGCATCGCTGGCGTTTCACGCCGCATAGATACTCCTTGCGATCGCCTCTCGCAAGATGGCACGGCGGATTTCCGCGCGCCGCTTTTGGCTGTTTTTCGTTTCCTTTTCCGGCGGCATGCAATCCCGTGAAACGGGCGTTGTGGAGGAATCAGCGCCCGACTCTTGCCCGCGAGTCCACGCTGCGGCAGTGTGGAAAACAACGATTCGTTAACCATGAAACATCATTCCCCCGCCCCTTTATCCGGGCGCGGGAAAGAACAGCCGGAGGAAGCCCCCATGCGCGCCAGCGCGGTATCGTTCGAACAGACGGCCAGCCCTCTGCACGTGGTGGAAGCCGCGGCGGAAACGCTGGACTGGGCCTGCATGCGCGGCACGGACACGGAACTGTTGCTGGCCGCACCCCTGCAGGGGCTGGACGTGCAGCTTTCCGTGCAATGGCTGGCGGAGGATGACCTGTTGCAGATCAGCGCCATGTGGGACATGCGGGTGCCGTCCGCGCGGCGCCGCGGGGTGGCCGAGCTGGTGCAGCTGGTGAACACGCACCTGCCACTGGGTCACTTCGAACTGTGGGAGGAAACCGGCTCGGTACTCTTTCGCCATGCCCAGATGATCGGCGCCGAAGCCGCGCCGGACGAGGCGATGGCGCGCGAATTGCTGCAGCGGGTGGCGAGCGCTTGCGTGCGCTATCATCCGGCCTTTCAGTTCGTGTTGTGGGCTGGCAAGTCCCCCAGGGAAGCCCTGCGCGCCTGCCTGTTCGACACCATGGGCGAGGCCTGAGCGAATGGTTTTCCACCGTTTTTCGCCGCCAGCGCTTCACCCTGCCCCGCCCTGCTCCCATCTATTTGCCTGAAGGCCCGTTTTTTCATTTCTTGCAGCACAAGGGAGGCGGCCCATGTTGGAGTTTGAAAAGGACGCCCTGCTGGCCGTGAAGGACACGCTGGACCAGGCGCGAGAGCGCGGGCTGATGATCGCCACCGCGGAGAGCTGCACCGGCGGGTTGCTCGCCGCCGCACTCACCGCCGTGCCGGGCGCGTCCAGCGTTTTCGAGCGTGGCTTCGTCACCTACACCAACGAATCGAAGATGGAGCTGCTGGGCGTTTCCGAAGAGACGCTGAAGGCCTATGGCGCGGTATCCGAACAGACCGCGCGGGAAATGGCCGAAGGAGCCCTTGCCCGCTCGCGCGCCGACCTCGCCGTTTCCATCACCGGCATCGCCGGGCCTGGCGGCGGCTCGCCGGAAAAGCCGGTGGGACTGGTGCATTTCGCCTGTGCGGCGCGTGATGGCGAAACCATCGCCCTGATGAAGCAGTTCGGCGACATCGGGCGCGGCAAGGTGCGCTGGCAGGCCATGCTGACCGCGCTGGATCTGTTGCGGCTGCAAATGGAACAGAACTACCCACCTGCGGTAGCCTGAGGGGTGATTCTACTATTGCGCTGAAGCGCGTCGTTCCGGCCCGCGCCCCCGCCCAACCTCCCGACAATGCTGACAAGAGGTTAGACGGGCGCGTGGGCCTTGTTCTTGCGTCTAGGCGCGGGCGGTTCCGGCCCGCGCCCCCGCCGCCCCAATCTCACAAATCCGTTACACATGACAAAGGTCAAGGAGCTTGATAGCACTCGCGGCATAGGTTCATGATGCATGTTCGTGGTGTGACGAACCCGGAAGGGAAGAAGGGCCTCATGCAGCGGCTGAGCAGGCAGAAATGGGTGGCCATAGCAGCGGTTTACACGCTGCTGGCCTCGCTGCTGCTCAGCGCCATACACACCGCGGCGCTGGCCGCCGCACCGCTGGCAGCCGCCAATGGTTCCAGTAATCCGAATAGCTGGATCTTCCAGATCTGCACCCCCAGCGGCCTGGTGGAGCTGCCTAGGCAGATATTGCCCGCCGCAGACGATGCCGATGCCTATGGGCAGGCGCAGGCCAGCGTCTATTGCCCCATATGCAATTCGCCCCTGGCTTCGCCTTTCGCCCAACCTCAGGCGGAGCCGGTATTGCCCGCGCCCGACGTGGCGCTGGCGACGATCCCCGTGCCGCGTCAGCAGACGCGCAATCCCCTTGCACTCATCCAGCACAAGCGCATACGCGCTCCGCCCGCCTGATCGTTCCTCCGCTCATCATCTCGCAACGAGATTGAAGGCATGCGCAGAAGTGACTGGCTTTTGCGCAAAATTGGAACGCGGACACGATCAGGGAGAAACTCCGATGAAACTCGACCGCAGGGAACTGCTGGGCGCCACCGCGCTTGGCACGCTGGCGCTGGCCGCAGGCACGCGTCCGGGTCTGGCCATGAACATGAAGCCGGGCATGAAGATGACTCCGCCGTGGGAATGGCAAAAGCAACATGGCGTCGTCTCGCCGGTGAGGAAGGATGCCAATCCCACACAGGACGAACTGAAGAAATACCCGCGCTGCCCCTACTGCGGCATGTCGCGCAAGATGTGGAACCACACCCGGCATCTGATCAAGTATGCCGACGGCACGGCGGAGGGCACCTGTTCCATCCGCTGCGTGGCAGTAGCCTTCGCAATCAATTTGGACAGGGGGCCGGAGAAAATCTGGGTGGCTGATGCCGGCGCGGACGCCAAGATCAAGCCGCTCATCGAGGTGGAAAAGGCCCACTACGCATTGGTGAAGGGCAAGCCCGGCACCATGACCATGCGGCGCAAATGGGCATTTGCCGACAAGGCGAAGGCAGAGGCGCAGGGCGGCGAGGTGGTGGACTTCGACACCGCGTTGCAGGCCGCCTATTGCGACCTTGGCAAGGACAGCGCCATGGTGCGCAAGCGCCGGGCCGAGAAACGCGCCCACATGATGAAGAAAATGCAGATGATGAAGGAAAAGATGAAATAATCCTTCATCATGCGATCATCACTCTATTCCCTTGCGCCGGGTGGGGGCGTTCCCCGCGCCCCCGCCCTTCCCCACGCACCCGATGCACGGAAATAACGAGAACCATGTGCAAGCGACACCATCACGTCTCACGAATCTCGCGCAGGCGCCTGCTGCTGGGCATGGGCGCGGCGTGCCTGTGCGTCCGCGTGGCGCGGGCGGAACAGGCGCAAGAGGCCGCGCCGAAACTGCAATTGCCGCCACCGACGGAAAGCGACCGCTGCCCGGTGTGCGGCATGTTCGTCGCGCGTTATCGCGAGTGGATCGCCACCATGGTGTTCAGGGACGGTCACGTGGCGCACTTCGATGGCGCAAAGGACGCCTTCAAGTTCTGGCTGGACATGAAGAAATACGACCACCACGGCCACACGCAGGCCGACGTGAAGGCCTTTGGCGTGACGGCCTATTATTCCACCGAGATGATCGATGCGCGAAAGGCGCTCTACGTCATCGGCTCGGACGTGACCGGGCCGATGGGGCATGAGCTGGTGCCCCACCCGGACATGTATGACGCGAAGACCTTCATGAAGGATCACCACGGAAAGGCCATCGTGCGTTTCGAGGACATCGACATGCAGATGCTGAAGGGGCTGGACGAAGGCAGGTTCATCGTGAAAGGCAAGGAGCTGAAATGAGCAGCCACGAGAAGGCCCGCTCCCCCGTCCAACCACCTTGCCCACCATATCGGGTGTATGAGCGGAGGAGCGGGCCGTAACCGCAAGCACTTCAGCGCAAGAACCAAAGGCAAGGAGCTGAAATGAGCGAATCCGTACACATCCGCCGCTCCACCTGGGCCTTGTCCCTGCTGGCGCTGCTGTCGCTGGCACTGGCGGCGGCGCTGGCGCATTCGTGGCTTATGGTCGGCACGGCGGAGTTGAACAGCGACAGCGGCTGGCCGCCCGCACGGCTCACCCGCGCGCTGGGGCTGACCGACCTCGCCCTGTTCACGGAAGCGCGCTACACCCGGCACCCGGCGGTGGCCGACCTGTTCACGCCGTTTCAGGACGCACCATTGACGGTGGAGCACTTTCCCACCGGTTCGCTTATCTCCCCACCCCCTCACCTGCCCGCCTCCGGCAGGCTGAAGGTGGAAGCCGCCAAGACTTCCGCAGTAACAACCAGCACCACGCCCACCACGACCGGCATGGAGGGCCGCTGAGATGTTTCACTGGCTCGCCCGGCAGCGGTATCTGATGGATTACACGCTGGCCGCCATGTGGCGGCGCAAGTGGCGCAACCTCATCTTGCTCGCCGTGTTCACGCTGGTGGTGTTCATGCTGGCCAGTGTGAGCTTCTTTGGCAGCGCGGTGCGCTTCGAGGCGGCCCATGCGCTGAGGTTCGCGCCGGAAGTGATGGTGCAGAACCTCGTCCTGGGTCGGCACGCCATGGCCCCGGCGGACTGGGTGGAGAAGCTCAAGGGCATCCGTGGCACGCGCCATGTGCGCGGCCGCCTGTGGGGCTACTTCTATGACGCCGCCAACGGCGCGAATTACACCATCATGGTGCCGGACGGCACCGACCCGTCGCTGAAGGTGGCGCCGGGCGAGGTGATCGTCGGCGCGGGCGTGGCGGACGTGCGCGAGGTGAGAAAGCTGCGCCACCTGCTGCTGCTGCGCCCCGATGGCAAGCTGTTCAAGTGGCGCATCAGGCGCATCTTGAGCGATGATTCCGCCCTGCTGACCCACGACCTGGTGCTACTGGCGGAAGCCGACTTCCGCGCCTTCTTCCAGCTGCCGAAAGACTTCGGCTTCACCGACATCGCGATGGAAGTGCGCAACCCGCGCGAGGTGCTCACCATCGCGGCCAAGATTTCCCGCCGCCTGCCGAACGCGCGGGTAATCACGCGCGAGGACATATTGCGTACCTACGAGAACGTCTTCTCCTGGCGCGAGGGCGTGTTGCAGGCGCTGCTGCTGGCCTCGCTTGCGGCCTTTGCCATATTCGCCTTCGACAAGGCCTCCGGCCTCTCGGCCGAGGAGCGGCGCGAAATCGGCATCCTCAAGGCGCTGGGCTGGGACACCTCGGACATCCTGGCCATGAAGCTGTGGGAGGGCGCGCTGCTGGCCCTGTTCGCCTTCCTGCTGGGCGCGGTGGCGGCCTATGCGCACGTGTTCTTCTTCCACGCAGGCGTGCTGGAGCCGGTGCTGAAGGGCTGGGCGGTGCTGTATCCGCGGGCGCCGCTCACCCCGCACATCGACCGGCTGCAACTGTTCACGCTGGCGGTGCTGACCGTCGTGCCCTACGTGGCGGCCACGCTGGTGCCGGTGTGGAAGGCGGCCATCACCGACCCTGAAATTGTCATGAGATGACGGGGGACGGCCATGATCGAGATCGAAAACGTCACCCGCATCTACAACGAGGGCCGGCCCAACGAGGTGAGGGCGCTCAACGAGGTGAGCCTGACCATTCCCGACCACGCGGTGACGGTGCTGAAAGGCCCTTCCGGCTCCGGCAAAACGACGCTCTTGAGCCTCATTGGCTGCCTTGCAAGGCCGACATCGGGGCGCATCCTGCTCGATGGCGAGATCATTTCCGCCCTGCCCGAACACTTCATGGCGAAGATGCGGCGCGAGCGCTTCGGTTTCGTGTTCCAGCGCTTTCACCTCATCCGGGGCTTGAGCGTGCTGGACAACGTGATGATCCCCGCCTACCCCGCCGCGCCCGATTACCGGGAATTGCGCGAGCGCGCCATGGGGGCGCTCAAGCGCCTGAAGTTGGAACACCGCGCGCAGATGAAGGTGGAGCTGCTCTCTGGCGGCGAGACGCAGCGCGTGGCCATCGCCCGGGCGCTCATCAACGACCCGGACTGGATACTGGCCGACGAGCCCACGGCCAACCTCGATTCGGCGCTGGTGGAGCAGTTGCTCGACGAAATCCGCATGCTCAAGCGCGCAGGCAAGTCGCTGGTGATCACCACGCATGATCCGCGCATCATCGACTCGGACGTGGTGGACGTGGTGGCGGAAATGGCGGATGGCAAAATCGTGTCGGTAACGGAGGTGGGGAAATGAGGCTCTCATCTTCTGCAAATATTACCCACGTCATTCCGGCCTCCCACGTCATTCCACCCTCCCACGTCATTCCGGCCGCCCACGTCATTCCACCCTCCCACGTCATTCCGGCGAAAGCCGGAATCTCGTGTGGCATACCCATGAACATGCGGCCCCAGACCCCGGCTTCCGCCGGGGTGACGAGTAAAAAAACTGACCGGGGTGACGAGTAAAAAACTGACCGGGGTGACGAGTAAAAAAAAAACTGACCGGGGTGACGAGTGAAAAGAGTGACGAACGGGCAAGCGTAAACGTCGCGCAACAGGCAAACGGAAACATGAAATGATCTTCGACCCGCCCATCATGGCATTGCTGCTGCTGGCCACGCTGGCCATGCTGGCCGTGCTGGCGGCCGCGCCCTTCGCCGTCTTCCTGCTGCGGCACTGGAACCTCGAAAGCGGCCATGCGCGGCAGATCCGGCTGGAGCGCGGCACGCACCTCGTCTCCACCGTGCTCATGCTCATCATGCTGCTGCAACTGCCGGCGCTCGCCCTGTTCGTGCACAATGCCGACCGCATGGCGGTGCTGTTCACCGGCGCCATGTGCGCCATGGGCACGCTGAACGTGAACGAATACGGCATGCCCGCCTTCCTGCTGCAGGTGGCGGTGTTCTTCGGCGCGCTGGCGTGGCTGCTGATGAACACGGCGGACAACCTGGGACACGATTACCCCTATATCCGGCACAAGTATGCGCTGCTGCTGCTGCTGGCGCCGCTGGTGGTGGGCGCGGGCGTGCTGGAGTGGCTCTATTTCCTCAACCTCGACCCGAACGTGATTACCTCGTGCTGTTCGCTGTCCTTCACGCCGGAGGGCGCGGGGCTTCAGGCGGACCTGTCGGCCTTTCCGCCCAGGCCAACGCTGTTCGCCCTGTTCGGAGCCTTGAGCGTGCTGCTGCTACTGGCGGGCATTGCCTGGCGCGCGAACGGCCCAGGCGCGGGCAAATGGCTGACAGCCATCTACGGGCTCATGGGCACGCTGTTCTTCCCGCTGGCCATCGTGGCCATCATCTCGGTCATCTCGCCCTACATCTCCGAGGCGCCGAACCACCACTGCCCCTTCTGCATCCTCAAGCCCCAATACGGCTTCATCGGCTATGCCCTCTATGTGCCGCTGTTCTTCGGCTCCGGGCTGGCGCTGGGCATCTTCGCCCTGAGCCTGCTGCCCATGCCGGAAAGCGTGCGCAACGTGCTGCCCACCCGCCTGCGCCGCTGGACACTGGCCTCCGCCCTGTTGCTGGCGCTGTTCGGGCTGGCGGCGCTATACGCCATCTGGCGCTCGCACCTGGTGATGTTCTACTGAGTTTTCACACTCCCGCCATCCCAGCCTCTCTCGTCATTCCGGCGAAAGCCCAGTGGTGTCCAAGGAAAGTTATCATAAGACCATGTCTCCAAAGAGCGGCGTTGTATGGAACTGAAGCATGGCCGTGTTCGGAGGTCTTGGTGGCGGCTGGAAGAGCGTCGCAGC
>JALVSR010000021.1 GCA_027024225.1 Hyphomicrobiales bacterium
AGGGCTTTATTGCGCTGAGGCGCGGACGGCGCCAGCCCTCTCCCCCACCCGACCACCCAAATTATCAGAGCCAAGTGGTCAGGTGGGGGAGAGGGCTTTATTGCGCTGAGGCGCGGACGGCGCCAGCCCTCTCCCCCACCCGACCACCCAAATTATCAGAGCCAAGTGGTCAGGTGGGGGAGAGGGCTTTATTGCGCTGAGGCGCGGACGGCGCCAGCTCCCCCTCTCGGCCACCCAAATTTTGCAACCAGATGGCCGGGAGAGGACGAGGGCTTCTTGTGAATGCAAGGTGGCTGGGCGGGGGAGCGGGCTTTTTTGTGCCGCCGCGCGGGCGGCCGTGCGGGAAGTTCAGCCACCGTTGGCCAGGTTGGTGCGGCTGCGGCGGCGGGGCTTTTGCTTGTTGCGCCACTTCGGCGTGCCATCCGGGTTCACCTGATGTCCGCCCAGCTGGAAGAAATGGCGCAACACGCCCGGCGCCACGGCGGAGAGGGGATTGACGATGAATTTCGGTTTGTTGATTGTCCCTTTCAGGGCATAGGTCATGCCGAACACGCCCTGGCCCCTGCCGCCGGTCAGTAGCATGCCCAGCACCGGAATATTGCCCAGCGCCGAGTTGAGCGCATAGGCTGGAATGATCACCCCACCGATATCCATGGCGCCGTCCGCCCGGCGGATCAGGCCGTTGGCCGTCGCCCCTATTTCCGGACTCCTGACAAGCGCATCGCCGATGCGGATGAAACGCTTGTCGGTGGAAAAGGGCAGCACCAGCTTCTTGAATTTCTGTCCCCTTCGCGGACCGCGGCCGGCGCCCTGGCGCCCGTTCCTCCGACGCAGCCTGCTCAGGCGCTCGTCACCCCGCACCGTGAAATGGCGCATCACCAGCAGACCGCGCTGCACGCCGCCATCATCGCCTCCCTTCAGCAGGGCCGTGAACTCGGCCCTGCCGCCGATGATGCGCGAATAAAGGCCCGATGCGCGCAACAACGCGCCGGCGTCATCGGACACGATGCGCAGGCGACGCAAACCGTTGCCCGCGGGTACCAGATCCAGCACCACCTTTCTGCCGCTGGAGGCGAACCTGCCGGTCAGGCTGGCCCGGCGCACCAGGCCGTCACGCATCTCCACCTCACCCCGCACATCACGAACGCGCTCGCCACGCAGGGCCATCACCTCACGCAGATTCACCCGTACAAACGCCGATCGCAGCGTCTTGTCCGTTTCCTGCCGGGGAGCGAAAAGACGGGTGATCAGTGGGCGGGCGTCGAATATCGGTCCCGCGGCGAGCACTTTCAGCCCCTCTCCCTCGCGTTCCAGCCCCAGCGCCAGGCGATTGGAAGGCCCCAGCTCGAAGCGGGAGAAGGTCGCCTCGCGAAAATTGCCGGCGCCATCCAGGCGCAGCTTGCCCGTCACGCGCAAGCCACCGGGCCCGGACACGGACAAGTGTTCTATCGATATGCCCTTGCGGCCTTTCAGCAGGAGGTCGAAAGAGGCTTTCGTCCCCTCCTGGGCCTCGCGCCGCCAGCCGATGGCGGGCAGCCGCATGCGCACCTTGTCCAGCCCGGCATTGATGCGGATCTTTCTCGCAACCGCCTTGCCGGGCCGCATCCGCGCCTCCACCGTCACGGGCCCCTGCATCCACGCGGAAAGATCGACGCCCAGCCGCCGGCGCGCGGCATCGTCCAGCGTGGTGCGCAATACCAGAAGGGGCGATGTCTTTCCGGCCTCGGGGCCAAACCCGCGGCGCCATTCGAATTGCACCGGCAGATCCGCCACCCGCCCCCTGCCCTTGGCCCGCAGGACGCCCCTGGCATAACGCAGCTCCATGTGGCCGCCCCTCAGCTGCAGCCCCGGCACCACAAGGGAGCCGATGGAAACATCGTTCACCTTGGCCTTTAGGGTCTGCAGGCGGATGTCATCTCCCGTCATGTGCCGGGAAAAAGGCATTTTCAGGTGCATGGAGGCCACCACGTCTCCGCGCAGCTCATCCTTTTCCAGCCCGGACTTCCGCACCAGCCGCAAGGGTGGAAGGTCGGCCAATTCCAGAAAGCCTTCCGCGCGCCCCCTGGCCTTGACGCGAACATCGCCGGGGCTGACCCTCGCGGCGAGGTCCCTCACACGCAGCTCGCCATGCACGAGGGAGAGGGTCCTGCCGGAAGGAAGGCGGCTGCTGCCGCGCGTCAGCTCCACGCGAAAGGTGTTGCCCGTCATCACGCCCCTGCCCTGCGCACCATCGATCGCGGGCCAGCCGGGAACATAGGTGAACCGCACATCGCGCACCTCGAAACGCACGTCGGCCACCTTCTCCGGCATGGGACGGTAGTGATCGATCGCCGCGTTCAACACGCTCGCGGGAATGGCCAGCCGGAACGTGGCTTCGGCTATCCTTCCGCCATGCACGTGCTGGCCAATCCACTCTCGCGCGCCGGCACCGATTTTCGCCGGCCAGGAGGCTTTCAGCAGCTGGTGGGAGATATCACGCGCCCGGCCCGATACATATATGCCCACGCCTTCCGGTTCCGCGCGCAACATGCCGCGCAGCCGCACCGCTCCCTTGTCGGCCCACAGTTGCAGGTCGCGGATCCGGACGCTGGCCTGCCCGGGATGCAGCAACGCCTGCAGGCTTGCCCGCCGCCAGGGGAACACGGCGTTGTCGCCACGGTCGTGGCGCGTCGCGATGGCACCCCGTCGCATATTCAGGTCCAGCGCCAGCGCCTGGACGGTTCCCCCCGGCCCCGGCAGCAGGCGCAGATTTCCGCCAAGGTCGAACCTTCCGACACTGGTGAGCAGATGGCCGCTCCTGATGACAACGCGATTCTCATCCGGATCGAACTTCGCGAACAGAGCTCCCTCCCGCACCGCCAACGGGCGGGAGAAAAGTTTCGGGAAAGCGATTTCGCCCCGCCCCACCAGCATCTCGCCAGAAGCGGCCAGCAACCGGCCCGCATTGTCCAGCTCGAAATCCAGCCGGCCGGAAACCGGCAGCCTGAGCCGCTGCAGGGCGGAAGAAGCGGAAACGAAACTGGTCAGCAAATCGGACAAGAACACGTCCTGTATTTGCAGCGAGACGCTCACGCGGCCGGTATCGCGCCGCCAGGACGCGCCCGCCTCCACGTGCCAGGGGCGCCCCGCCCCGTGCACCTGGGCGGTGGCGAACAGGGCATAGCCATAAGGCACGCTGCGCAGGGTCAGGTCGGCCGCCGGCGCAAGCCAATGGATGCCCAATTTCTCATCCACCAGCACGATTTCCGCGTTGCTGATCTCCAGCGCCTGCAACCCGCCGATCACGCCTTGCCGTCCCTTGTCGCGGCGCGCCTGCTGGCGCAGGAGTCGCACCAGGCCGAAGAGATCATAGCCCGACCGCGCCGCGCTCCCCTTCTCGCCGCCCGGCGCCGCGCCGGGCCGGGCGCCGATGCCGAGGAAAATGCCGCCCTCGCGGCTCCGTCGCAGCCAAACCCGGGGGCGCTCCAGGTCCAGCCGCGTCGCCATCAGGCGCCCCGAGAGCAAGGCTCGGCCGGACAGACTCAAGGCGGCGCGCGGCGCGGCCGCCACCACGCGCCCGTCCGGCATGCCTAGCGAGATGTCGCGCAGCCGGATGGTGGGGACAAGATCGTCGCTGACCTCCAGCACCACGTCGCGAAAGCGCACCTTAAGCCCGGCGCCGGCCACGGCGTTGTCCAGCGCTTCCAGCACATAGGGTTTCAACATGGCCAGGTGCAGCGGCCCCTGGCGCAGGCGCCAGTAGAGTCCAGCCGTCGCCAGCAGGGCGAAGACAAGCACGCCCGCCATCGCCAGCGTCAACCATTTTCCCACCTTGCCAATCACGGACAGCTTTCGCCTTCAGCCAATACCGGGGCACCTTGCACGAGACCCGTCGCACGAGGTTCGTCTCACATACAGACAAAATCTTCAGGATTTCAGCATGCGGGGTCGTCCGTATTCGCTACGCCTTGCATGATGCTTGCGGCCATTTTATGAACATTGCCATGTTTTCGTTCACGAAACATTAACCAGGCCACCGACATGCCCGACCTGAAAGAAGGCGACATCGCCCCCGACTTCGAACTGGAGACCGATACCGAAGGCTCCATCCGCCTGTCCGATTTCAGGGGGCGGAAGGTCGTATTGTTTTTCTACCCGAAGGACAACACGCCCGGCTGCACACAGGAGGCGAAGGACTTTTCCGAGCTCCTGGACGAGTTCGAAAAGCTCGGCGCGGTGGTTATCGGCATTTCCCCGGATACCGTGCGCAGGCACAAGAACTTTCGGGAAAAGCACGGGCTTAAGGTGATACTGGCGGCCGATCCCGAGCACAAGGTTCTGCAGAGCTATGGCGTGTGGAAGGAGAAGTCCATGTATGGCCGCAAGTACATGGGCGTGGAGCGCTCCACCTTCGTCATCGACGAACAGGGTCGCATAGACAAGATTTGGCGAAAGGTGAAAGTGAAAGGTCACGCGCAGGAAGTGCTCGATACGCTCAGGAACAGGTAGGCGCAGCCTGTTTGCGGCCGGCATCCTCGTTCATTTTGTCAGAAATTTACCTTTTTTTTCCTGAAAACTTTAAAAGGCCCGCAAATTGTGGTGCTGTTTTATATCAGCACGCATGTCCGTGCGCGCCAAGGACGCGCAACGGTGGATGTGAGGACAACTCAGAGGTATGCAATGATTTTCCGCAGGCACAAGGAAGAAGGCACGAGCGCTCCGGAAACCCCGGAAACCGCCGCCGCCCAGCCGGAAGCTTCTCAGCCCGCCGCCGAAGCCACGCCGGAGACGGGTGGCGAAGCCGGCATCTCGGTGCTCACTTCCGACGTGATCATGGAAGGCAACCTGGTGACCAGCGGCGAGCTGTTGCTGGACGGCACCATACACGGAGCGGTGCAGGCCGCACGCGTGACCATCGACACCAACGGCGCCGTCAACGGCCAGGTGGTGGCCACGGAGGTGCTGGTGCGCGGCCGTGTCATCGGCCCCATTTGCGGCGCGCGGGTTCACCTGGTCCCCGGAGCGCAGGTGGAAGGTGATGTGCTGAGCCAGAGCATCGTGGTGGAGGACGGCGCCTATATCGATGGCCAGATCCGCCACTCCGAGGACCCGCTGGGTGAATGGCAGCAGATGTGGTATGGCGAAGAAGCGGAGGCCGGGGAAGAGGCCGCGACAGAAGCCTCCGGGGTGAGCGAGGATACGGAAGCCACATATGCTCCCACGGCCGATTACCTGCGCCCCGCTCCGGCGGCGGAAGAGGAATCCGTCATCGA
The DNA here is from genome assembly GCA_027024225.1 of Hyphomicrobiales bacterium. Classification (GTDB taxonomy): domain Bacteria; phylum Pseudomonadota; class Alphaproteobacteria; order Rhizobiales; family Aestuariivirgaceae; genus Thermopetrobacter. Next base: position 5,253 of record JALVSR010000021.1, read on the forward strand.
GGGGGGTGCGGAGACGACGGAAGACGCAGATGCGGAATCCTTGCGGGATCAGGTCCTCACGCCGGAAAGCGGAGTGACGGAGCCGGACAGGGAAGAAAGGTGACCCCCGCCTTCGACGGAACACGACCTTGCGGGAGAATGCCGCGGCCCTTGCCGGCTGCGGCATTTTCCTTTTGCATTCATGAAGAGCATGCCACAATCGGGTTCCCGAAACCTGGCGGGCAACACTGGACCCGGATTTGAAGCCTTGAGGCAGAGAGCGGTCATGATCCGGCATTCCGGCAATGGTGGCGGCGCCTGTGGCATTGGCCTGGCGCTGGGCGGCGGCGCGGCGCGGGGGCTGGCGCATGTCGTCGTGCTGGAAGTGTTCGACGAGCTGGGCATCCGCCCCGGGCTGATTGCCGGGGCCTCCATGGGCGCAATGATCGGGGCGGCCTATGCATCGGGCATTTCCGCGCGGGAAATCCGCGAACATGCGCTGGAGGTGCTCTCGCACCCGGCGCGAGTGGCGCGGCAGTTGCTGACGGGTGGAGAAAGGAGCGCCCTTGCCCTGCTCAACTTCTCCCTCTCGCGCGGGGTGATGATAGACGGAACGGCGCTCATCGATCTGTTCATGCCCGATCGCGTGGCGGCGCGCATGGAGGAGCTGGACATTCCGCTGGTGGTGAGCGTGACCGACTTTTACGCGGCGGAAGAGCTGGTCATCGGCACAGGCGACCTGCGCGAGGCGGTGGCCGCCTCCATCGCCATTCCGGGGCTCATCGCCGCGCCCAGAATAGAGGGGCGCCTGATGGTGGACGGCGCCATATCCAATCCCGTTCCCTTCGAACATCTGCAGGTGGCCGGCTGTCGCCCGGTCATCGCCGTGGAGGTGACGGGGCATCCCTCGGGTCTGCTGCGCAACGGCCGCAAGCCCGGCCAGACGGAGCTGGCGCTGGGCGCGACACAGATCATGCAGCTGAAAATTGCCGAGATGAAACGCCGCCTGTCGCCACCGGACCTGTGGATAGACCCGCCACTGGATGCCTTCCGCGCCTATGATTTCCTGAAGGCGAGGGAAATCCTCAAGGCGGCGGATGCCATTCGCGACGATATCAAACGGCGGCTGGGGGCGCTGCTGGAATCGGTCACGCGGGGGGTCATCCCCCTGCCCCCGCCCGAAGCCTGAACCGTTTCCTGAATCGTTTTCAGCTCTGCGTTTCCGCCACCGTCTCCTCGATGAGAAAGCGCACCACCTCGCGCAACGCTTCCCGCTCGTCCGCTCCCGCTTCCAGAGCCTGCCCGTAGACACGCCGCTGGCGATCCGCGCTGGTGCCACGCTCGAGTATCTCGCGGGTGGAAAGAAGCTCGTCCAGGCAGCCCAGCTCTTCCGCGTCCTCGCGCAACATGCCGATGAGCTCCTCCAGCAGGTCGGCATAGGCCACCAGCTCGCCGCGGCCGAAATCGATGAGGCTTTCGCGTACGCCATAACGCTGGGCGCGCCAGCGGTTCTCGTTGATGAGGAACGATTCGTAGCGCCGCCAGCGCTGGTTGTTGCGCCTGAGGCGATAGAGCATGCGCACCAGGGACTGCACCATGGCGGCGATGGCGGCGGTGTCGTCCAGGCGGGTGCAAACGTCGCAAATGCGCGTTTCCAGCGTGGGGAACCGGGCCGAGGGGCGCAGGTCCCACCAGATCTTGGTGGCGTCCTCGATGATGCCGGCGTTGACCAGCACGTCCACGGCGCGCTCGTATTCTCCCCAGCTTTCAAATTGTGGCGGCAGGCCGGTGCGCGGCAGGGTGTCGAACACGGTGAGCCGATAGCTCTCCAGCCCCATGTCCCTGCCCTGCCAGAACGGCGAAGAAGTGGACAGCGCCAGCAGGTGCGGCAGGAAATATGGGAGCTGGTTGAAGAGATCTATGCGCAGGTCTTCGTTCTCCACCCCGATGTGCACGTGCATGCCGCAGATGAGCAGCCTGCGGCCCACGCCTTGCAGATCCCTGGCCAGCTGCAGGTAGCGCTCCTTTGGCGTGAACTGCATGCGCGACCAGTCGGCGAACGGGTGGGTGGAGGCGGCGATCAGCGCCAGGCCATGATTTTCGGCGATGCGCGCCAGCGTGCGCCGCAGCTGCGCCAGCTCCTGGCGCGCCTGCCCCACCGTTTCGCAGACGCCGGTTTCCACCTCGATCTGGCATTGCAGGAACTCCGGCGAAACATGCCCCTGCAATTCGCGCTCGGCATCCTCCATCAGGCCGGTGGGCGCAGATTCCACCAGGTCCAGCGTGTCCTGGTCCACCAGCAGGTATTCCTCTTCGATACCTATGGTGAGGGATGGTTTCTCGATGGGCATTTTTCGCACCACTTCCAGCGGTTGTTTCGATGAATTGTAGCCATCCCCCGGCAAGGGACAATCCGCGATCTCAGAAATATTCAAGCGATACGCGGAACAGGCGCGCCACATCCTCTCGTCTGTCGGCGCGGGCGAAGAGAACCACATCGTCGCCCGGGCGGATTTCCGCCTCGCCCGTCGGGCGGATGAGTTCCTCGCCGCGCACGATCATGCCGATGCGCACGCCCTCGGGCAGTTCGGCCTCGCGCAGCTTGCGCCCGACGATGGGAGACGTTTCCAGCGCCTCGGCCTCTATCAGCTCGCCCGCCTCGCCAAACACCGGATAAATGCGGCGCAGAAAGCCACCGCGGGCATATTGCAGGATGGACGAAACGGTGACCGCGCGCGGGTCGATCCAGGAATCCAGCCCCAGCGGTCGAGCCAGGGAGACCGAATCCAGGGAAGAAATCAGGCTCATGGTGCGCCGGGCGCCCTGTTGCCGCGCCAGCAGGGCGGAAAGCAGGTTCACCTTGTCGTCATTGGTCAGCGCGATGAACAGATCCGCCTGCCCCACCTCGGCCTCGTCCAGCACCTCCGTGTCCAGCGCCGAGCCGTGCAGGACCACCACGTTGCCGTCTGGCTCCAGCTGGCGGGCGATACGCTCGGCGCGCTCCCGGTCGGCCTCGATGATGTACAGGCGCAGGCGGCGGTCTTCCTTCAGCAGGCGCTCGGCCACGAACTGTCCGATGTTGCCCGCCCCGGCGATGACGATGTTGCGGGCCTGCGTCTCTTCGCGCCCCAGAATGGGCAGGATGCGCCGGGCGTCGCTGACCCCGGTGATGACATAGATGAAGTCGCCCGCTTCCAGCTCGTCCGAGGCATGGGGGATGATGAGCTCTCCCCGCCGCCAGATGGCAACGACCACGGCCGTCAGGTCGGGGAAGAGCTCCGTGAGCTCCGCCAGGGAGGTGCCGATCACCGGACACTGCTCGTCCAGCTGCACCCCCAGCGCCACCACCCGCCGGTCGGCGAAATGAATCACGTCCTGCGCTCCGGGCAGCGACACCCGGTCCAGCACCATCTCGCCCACCGTCACCTCGGGCGAAATGATGAGGTCGATGGCCAGGTGCTCGCGCGCGAACAGGTTCTGGTATTGCTTGCGCAGATACGACTGCGCCCGCACCCTGGCGATGCGCGTGGTGATGCCGAAGAGCGAATCGGCGATCTTGCACGCCACCATGTTCACTTCGTCGGCGTGGGTGACAGCGATGAGCATTTCGGCCGAAGCGGCGCCAGCCTGCTCCAGCACGTCCGGGTGTGATCCGTGGCCGACGATGCCCTGCACGTCCAGCTCGTCGGCGATGGTCTGCACCAGCGAGGCTTCCACGTCGATGACGGTGACATCATTGCCCTCGGCCGACAGCCGGCGGGCGATACCGCGCCCCACGCGCCCCGCTCCGCAAATGATGATCTTCATGCATCACACCCGCGGCTTGCGCGGGCTCCCCTGCCATGCTCCCGGATGCCCAAGAAGACATGAAGCGGATGCGAAATGCAAGCGCTCAGGCCACCATGGCGAAAATGCGCGGACGATGAGGTGACGGGCGGCGCATCGGTCATGCCTCCAAGGACCGGACAAGGTTGACAGAGGGGGCGGGGCGATGTTTGCTTGCCAGCCGATCGGGATGATTTTCCAGAGTCCGGAGAACAGCCACATGGCCTTGTCCAGCCTTCACGCTCCCTATCCTTCCGGCCGCCCGCGCAGGAAGCGCCGTCATGACTGGTCGCGCCGACTGGTGCGCGAAACCAGCCTGCGCGTGGATGACCTGATCTGGCCACTTTTCATCATCGAGGGCGAGAAAAGGCGCGAGCCCGTGGCCTCCATGCCCGGCGTGGAGCGACTGAGCATCGACGAGCTGCTGCGCGAGGTGGAGACGGCGGTGAAATTGGGCATTCCGGTGGTTTCCCTCTTTCCCAGCACGCCTGACGAGAAACGCACCGACGATGCGCGCGAGGCCTTTTTTCCGGACAACCTGGTGTGCCGCGCGGTGCGCGCCGTAAAGGCCGAGTTCGGCGATGCGATCGGGGTGATGACCGACGTGGCGCTGGATCCCTACACCAGCCACGGGCAGGACGGTCTCATCGATCCGGAAGGCATCGTCATGAACGACGAAACCATCGAGGCGCTGGTCAAGCAGGCGCTGAATCAGGCAGCCGCCGGGTGCGACATCCTGGGGCCTTCGGACATGATGGACGGGCGCGTGCGCGCCATCCGCGAGGCGCTGGAAGACGCAGGCCTGCGCAACGTGCACATCATGGCCTACACGGCCAAGTACGCATCGGCCTTCTATGGCCCGTTCCGCGACGCGGTGGGATCAGGCGCCCGCCTGGAGGGCGACAAGCGAACCTATCAGATGGACCCGGCCAACAGCCGCGAAGCCCTGCTGGAAGCGGCCATGGACATCGAGGAAGGGGCGGATTCCATCATGGTGAAGCCGGGCATGCCCTACCTTGACGTGGTGAAGCTGCTGAAGGAGAATTTCGTGCTGCCGGTGTTCGCCTACCAGGTGTCGGGCGAATACGCCATGCTGAAGGCCGCCTGCATGAATGGCTGGCTTGAGGAACGCAAGGTGGTTATGGAAAGCCTGCTGGCCTTTCGCCGCGCCGGGGCTGATGGCGTCTTGACCTATTTCGCCAGGGATGTCGCCCGGTGGCTGCGAGAAGATGAAGAGGGCTAAAGGTCGTGCCCCCGGCTCTTCATGGCGTGGGGTGTGACCAGGCAAGTGCGGATTTGCGAGAAATGCATGTGAAAGAGATCCTTCAAGCCGCTTGCAGACGCATCGCCCCGCTTTCCCTCGTGGCTGGGTTGGCGCTGGTCGTCGTGACCTGGTGGACGGCATTGGCGCAGGCCGGTGACGTGAAGCTCCTCCTGCCGGTATCCAAGAAGCCTCCGGCGCTGGACTTCGTGCTGGAAGACCTGAACGGCCGGGTCTGGCAGCTATCGCGGCTGAAGGGAAAGGTGGTGGTCATCAACTTCTGGTCCATCTCCTGTCCGGTGTGCCGGGTGGAAATGCCGGCACTGGAAAAGCTTTGGAAAAAATTGGGCAAACTGGATGTCCAGGTCCTCACCATACACGTGGGACACAAGGAAGAAGAGGTGCGCGAATTCATCAGGCGCCGCAACCTTACCCTGCCCGTGCTGCATGATCCGCAAAAGAGCGTGGCGCACGCCTGGGGTGTTTTTACCCAGCCCATCACTTTCGTGCTGAATCCCGAGGGTCGGGTGGCCTACATGGCCTTTGGCGGGCGCAATTGGCTCAATCCATCCATCGAGCGCATGATCCTGGCCTTGCAACCACCGCTCTGAATATCAATCCAGCGCGTGAGGATCTTGCAATATCCAGCTGATTCAACTTGTTTTTCATCATCATCACCAAGACAAACGGCAAGGCATGCAAAAAGCCGGCTTCGCAACCGGCATGATGAAACATCTCCACATGAAAAAGTTGGCCCACTCCTGCCGAAGCGGGAGTGGGCCTGCCCGTCGTGGCGTACCGGGGGCATATGCACCAGACAGGCAATTACCATAGTAGCGCCTAAGAGAGGAATTTCCAGCCATTGCCGCGGATTTGGTTATTCTTTTCCACGCGAAATCACTACAACCCGATGCACCTCGTCGCCCATGTGCCGGACTCCCCTTCTGCCGGTCCGGCGCCTTGCCATATTGAAACACTCCTCTACCAAATGTTGGCTTCTGTTTAGGCGGGCGTTAAGCATCGCGGCCTTATTTTCCCGCTCGTGGATGTGAGTTGCGTACCCCCCGGCCAAAGGCCACGGCGCGGGGGCCGGAGTAAGGCCATTCAGGACATCGGCGGCGTGGAAATGGCCATGCCGCCGATGTGCCTGGGGCTCTTTCATGCCGGCAGCTCCTCGCCAAATCGCATCGGCGCTGGCGACACCCACTGCCGGTCAATGACACCCAGGGGCGGGCCCCAATGAATCCAGCGCGCCAGCCGGATGCAAGCGCAAGGAAAAAATATTCGCCGGGATGACGGCCTTTGCGCCAGCCTAGCGAGCCCGATCACATGCCACGGACTGCATCATGACCGCCGGAACACCACAGCTCCCCTTCTCGCCAGCCAACGGTGGCAAAGCGCGCCATGGCTACGCCGGCATCACGCTGGAGCAGGCGCAAATGGGCATGTTGTGGCTGCTGGTGTTTTCCGGCTGGTACGTGATGATGGAGCCAGCACCCTATGAAATCCTGTTCGTGCTGACGTTCGTGCTGTTTCTGCCCGGTGGGTTGGCGGCAAGCGCGTTCATCGCCCCGATGGTGATCTTCCTGATTCTCTACAACATGGGCGGCGCTTTCAGCGTGGCGCAACTGGGGAAGATGTCGCCCTACCTGGAGCGGCGGATAAATCTTTTCTTCTATGTTTCCATTTATCTCGCAGTTACCGCCATCTTCTTCGCCATGGCCGCGATCCAGCGTCCGGAGCGGGTGGCAAGGGTGGTACGCAACGCGTGGATCGTGTCCGGCGTGGTGGGGGCCATCGCCGGCATCATGGGCTATTTCGACATCGCCGGCACCAACGAGCTGTTCGTGAAATGGGAAGTGCGCGTAAAGGGCGGCTTCAAGGACCCGAACGTCTATTCCGTGTGGCTGGTGGCGCCGGCGGTGTTCGTGTTGCAAGACCTGATGCTGGGAGCCACCCGGCACAAGATGCTGAGCACGCTGGCGCTCCTGTTGATTCTGGGGGCCATTTTCCTGTCCTTTTCGCGCGGGGCGTGGATCGTGGCCATCGGGTCGTTCTTTCTGCTGGGGCTGTTCACGTTCATCACCACCGGCCAGCAGGCGTTGCGTCGTCGCATCATATATTCGACCATTTTCGCCGTCGTGGCGGGCGTGGTGATGGTGATGATCCTGCTGAGCCTGCCCTCGGTGCAGGCGGAGTTCGCCGATCGCTTCACCCTGTTCAAGGATTACGATTCGGGCGAAACCGGCCGCTTCGGCCGCCAGCTGCGCTCGCTGCCCATGCTGATATCGCGGCCCAACGGCTTCGGCCCCACCGGATTCGCCACGCTGCTGGGCGAAGATCCGCACAATGTCTACATCAACGCCTTCGCATCGTACGGATGGCTGGGAGGCATCTCCTACTTGCTGCTGACCATCGCCACGGTGCTGGTGGGCTTGCGCGGCATGCTCATCCCCTCCCCCTGGCGGCGGCATGTCATCGCTTTCGTCGCGCCGCTATTCATGATCATCCTGCAGGGCATCCAGATCGATACCGATCATTGGCGTCACTATTATCTGCTGCTGGGCATGACCTGGGGCCTGTACGCGGCCAGCGAGATCTGGCTACGGCGGCAGCATGCGGCGGAAACTTCCACGAGGGTGCAGGACGGCGGCGCCGTCTCATGCCAAAATGCATGAAGAACCACTCACCGCCCCGCGCCCCCATCCAGCCCCCCAATTGTGAAAGGCAAGGGGCTGGGCGGGGGTGCGGGGCGGTTTGACCGGTCAACCCTTGTGCAAGATGGTATCAGCGCCCTGCGCCCGAGCGACATGCCTGAAAAAACGGGGCCGGCATGACGGTTTTCATGCCGGCCCCAAGCGTTTCCGCCACCATTTTCACGTGCGAAGGCTCCGGCCAAACGCGAGCGGCGCGGGTTCAGGACGCCTTCTCGGGCTTCTTGCGGGGCTTGCGTTTTTTCGCCGCCGCCCTGCGCCCGCCGCCCTTCGGCTTCGCCTTTTCCTCGTCCCGCGAGAGGTATTCGAAGGTCAGTTCCTCCGCGCCGTCCGTCTTCCGCAAATCGATGCGCACCGTGCCACCCTGCACGAGCTGGCCAAACAGCACCTCCTCCGCCAGCGGCTTCTTCACGTGCTCCTGGATGACCCGGCCCAGCGGGCGCGCGCCCATCTGCTGGTCATAGCCCTTTTTCGCCAGCCAGGCGCGGGCGGCATCGGTGAGTTCGATGTTCACCTGGCGCTCGGCCAGTTGGGCCTCGAGCTGCATGACGAACTTGTCCACGATCCGCTGCACGATGTCCGGCGTGAGATGCGCGAACGGAATGATGGCATCCAGCCGGTTGCGGAACTCCGGCGTAAAGAGGCGCTTGATGGCCTCCTCGTCGTCGCCCTCGCGCCTTGTGCGTGTGAAGCCATAGGCCTCCTTCGCCAGGTCCGCGGCGCCGGCGTTGGAGGTCATGATGAGGATCACGTTGCGGAAGTCCACGGTCTTGCCGTTGTTGTCCGTGAGCTTGCCGTGATCCATCACCTGCAGCAGGATGTTGAACAGGTCCGGGTGGGCCTTTTCGATCTCGTCCAGCAGCAGCACGGCGTGCGGATGCTGGTCGATGGCGTCGGTCAGCAACCCGCCCTGATCGAAGCCCACGTAACCCGGCGGCGCGCCGATGAGCCGCGAGACGGAATGGCGCTCCATGTATTCGGACATGTCGAAGCGAATGAGCTCCACGCCCAGGTGAGAGGCCAGCTGGCGCGCCACTTCCGTCTTGCCCACGCCGGTGGGGCCGGTGAACAGGTAGGAGCCGATGGGCTTTTCCGGCTCGCGCAGGCCGGCGCGGGAAAGCTTTATGGCGGAGCTCAAGGCCTCGATGGCGGCATCCTGGCCGAAAACCACCCGTTTCAGGTCATCCGCCAGGTTGCGCAGCACCTTGGCGTCGTCACGGCTGACGGACTTGGGCGGAATACGCGCCATGGTGGCCACCGTGGCCTCGATGTCCTTCACACCGATGGTGGCCTTGCGCTTCGACTTGGGCAGCAGCATCTGCGCCGCGCCGGTCTCGTCCAGCACGTCGATGGCCTTGTCGGGGAGCTTGCGGTCCGACATGTAGCGGGCGGAAAGCTCCACCGCGGTGCGGATGGCCTCGTTGGTGTAGCGCACCTTGTGGTGCTTCTCGAAATAGGGCTTCAGACCCTTGAGGATCTTCACCGTGTCCTCGACGGACGGTTCGACGATGTCGATCTTCTGGAAGCGGCGCACCAGCGCGCGATCCTTCTCGAAATGCTGGCGGTATTCCTTGTAGGTGGTGGAGCCGATGCACCGCAGCGTGCCGGCGGCCAGCGCGGGCTTGAGCAGGTTGGAGGCATCCATGGCCCCGCCGGAGGTGGCGCCGGCGCCGATGACGGTGTGGATCTCGTCGATGAACAGGATGGCGCCGCGGTATTCCTCGATCTCGCGGATGACGGCCTTGATGCGTTCCTCGAAATCGCCGCGGTAGCGGGTGCCGGCCAGCAGAACGCCCATGTCCAGCTGGAAGATGGTGCAATCCTTCAACACGTCGGGCACGTTGCCTTCCACGATGCGGCGCGCCAGGCCCTCGGCGATGGCCGTCTTGCCCACGCCCGGATCGCCCACCAGGAGGGGGTTGTTCTTCTGCCGCCTGCACAGCACCTGGATGGTGCGGCGCACCTCCTTCTCGCGGCCGATGAGCGGGTCGATCTTGCCCGCCTTCGCCTTCTCGTTCAGGTTGACGCAGTATTCGTCCAGCGCCTCGTGGCTGGCCTTCTCCTCCTCGTCATCCATGTCCGGATCGTCGTCCAGATGCTCCTCGTCGCGCTCGTGATCGTCCTCGTCACGAGCGGAAAAACGCGGCAGGCCCGGAATGTCGCCATCCCTGTCCTTCACCCCGCGCACCGGCCGCGGCGTGGAGCGCGAGCCACGCTTGGCGATGCCGTGCGAGATGTAGTTGACGGCATCGAAGCGAGTCATGTCCTGCTCCTGCAGGAACCATGCGGCGTGGCTTTCGCGCTCGGCGAAGATGGCCACCAGGACGTTGGCGCCGGTGACTTCCTCGCGTCCGGCGCTCTGCACGTGGATGACGGCGCGCTGCATGACGCGCTGAAAGGCGGTCGTGGGCCTTGGTTCCACGCCACGTTCCGCCACGAGGCTGGAAAGCTCGTTTTCCAGATACTCGATGAGCTGCCGGCGCAGGAGTTCCAGATCCACGTCGCAGGCCTCCATCACCGCCCGCGCGTCGTCCTCGTCTATCAGCGCCAGCAACAGGTGTTCCAGCGTGGCGTATTCGTGCCGGTAATCGCTGGCCGTGGCCAGCGCCCTGTGCAACGCCTGTTCAAGAGATCTGGAGAAAGTCGGCATGTCGGCCCATCACTCCTTTTCCATGATGCATTGCAGGGGATGCCCATGCTCGCGCGCAAGCGACATCACCTGATTCACTTTTGTTTCCGCCACCTCGTGCGGGTAGACGCCACAAACGCCCACGCCATGATAATGCACGGTGAGCATGATGCGCATGGCTTCCTCGTGGCCCTTGTTGAAGTAGCGTTGCAGCACATGCACCACGAAGTCCATGGGCGTGTAGTCGTCGTTCAGCAGCAAGACCTTGTACATGGGTGGCTTCTTTGTCTTCGGCCGGGGCTTTTCCAGTAGGCCCGTCTGCTGATTCCTGTCCGTCTTGCCACTCATGCCCGTTCCGTTCCGCACCATCGTGATGTGTGCATTTCGCCGCGGCCTTTCCAGCCCCGCGCCCCCTGGGGCGCGTCACACCGCCAACCGTGCGGCTTGTGTTCACGACAACCATTCGGGGCGGCCGGCAAATTCTTACGGTGCTCTCAAGATGCCCTTCCGGGCGGTGAAGGACGCACCCTCGCGGGCCGCCGTCCCTTGTTCGTCAGCAGTATAAAACCTTTCGCCGGCCAATTCACCATGAAAAAATCGCCACCTTTCCGCCTGTCAAATCACCATGGCACGGCGCGGCATGACGGCGCCGGGGCCCGAGATGGGCGCATGAGCGCCAGTGCGAGAATGTTGAAAACGGTGAAGTTTTACCTTTTGGCAACCCTGATCCCGGATCATCCAACAAAGGTGGAACCAGAGCGGAAAAGCGGCCCGTTTTTCCGCTTCCTTCATCCGACACCGCCGGCGTTCGCTCATCGCGCATGCCAACATCGCGCGGGCAAGGCAGGGAGCCACAAATGACCCAACAGCATGCACGCACAGGTTTCGTTCACAGCGTGCTGACGGCCCTGATTCTGGTGGCGGTGGCCATCGCCCCCGTGCTGGGCGGCGCGCGCACCGCCCTGGCCAAGCGCCAGCCGCTGGCGGCCATCGTGGTTGATGCGCGCTCGGGCAAGGTATTGTTCGCCCGCGATGCCGACAGCCCGCGATATCCGGCCTCCATCAGCAAGGTCATGACGCTGTATCTGCTGTTTCGCGAGCTGAAGGCCGGGCGGCTGTCGCTGCATTCGCGCCTGAAGGTTTCGCGCCGGGCGGCGCTGAAACCTCCTTCCAAGCTGTGGCTGAAGCCGGGGCAGACCATCACCGTGGACCAGGCCATTCGCGCGCTGGCGGTGAAATCGGCCAATGACGTCGCCGCCGTGGTGGCGGAGAACCTGGCCGGTTCCGAATCCGCCTTCGCCCGGCGCATGACGCGCATGGCCCGCGCGCTGGGCATGACGCGCACCACGTTCCGCAACGCATCCGGCCTGCCCACCCCGCCCAACGTGAGCACGGCGCGGGATCTCGCCACCCTGTCGCTGCGCCTGATGCGGGATTTTCCACGCCTCTACAAGAAATATTTCGGCCTGAAATATTTCACCTGGCGTGGCAAGCGGCTGCGCAATCACAATGGCCTGTTGTGGCGGGTGCGCGGGATGGACGGCATCAAGACCGGGTACACCCGTGCGGCGGGATCGAACCTGGCGGCCTCGGTGCGGCATGGGCGCAAGCGCATCGTGGCGGTGGTTCTGGGGGCGCCCTCCTCGCGCTGGCGCAACCGCTACATGGCGCGGCTGATCGAGCGCGCCTTCCGCCATTATCGGCTGACGCCGGGCACGCGCATCGCGGCGCTGGCCGGCTCGCCGCCGGGTTGGAACGCGCGGCGTGCGCGGGTGCTGATGGCAAGAGTGGATGCGGGCGTGGCGTGGCGGTCGGCAAGCGCGAAGCGCCGCCAGAATTTCGGCAACCACCGGCGCCAGGGCAGACAGGCCTACAAACACGCGCCTCGCCCTGCTCCACGGCGCGGGCTGGCGGCCCTGCTGGCCGACCGGTCCTCCGGGCAGCGGCGGACATCTCGGGATGACGCGGCCAGAAACAGGATCGCCAAGCCGCACCCCGACGTGCGACCGCGGCCGCGGCCGGCCATGCTTTCGCGGCGGGCACGCGGAAGCGACCTCTCCGTGTCGCCGGCGACCTCCGGTGAAAGCCCGGCCTCGCGCGCCTTGGCCGCGCTGTCTGCACGGGCCCTGCGGCAACCGTATGAGACCGACACGGCCACTGACGCGGCCAATATCGCCAGGCAGCGCCAAGGCGCCGGCAGCAAGGCCGATAATCGCGCCGGACCAGCAAACCGGGCATCCGGACCGGCTACCGGCAATATGATGCGCGACAAGCCCGCCGAAAGCCCGCTGCCTCCCGAGCTGCGCACGGAAGAGGTGAACGTGACACCGAAACGAGCCCTCGCGGCAAACAACAGGATGGAGACAGGCGCAAAGGCGCGCGTGAGCGGCCGGCCGGTGGCCGTGGCGGTGCATGTGCGGGTGCGTGAGGCGGAGCTGGACCCCACGGAGATGGCGGAAGCCGCAAGGCCGGAAATGGATGCCGCCGAACTCGCCTCCACGACGCTGGCGGCCCTGGAAAGAATGCCGGCCAGCGAGCCGAACCGGGCGAGCGGCGCGGATGAAGGGCGCAAGGGCGGCGATACCGAGCCCTTCGAGACGGCAGCGGATTCGGGCACGCTGGTCATCGCCAAGACCATGCCGCCCCCTGCCCCGCGGGCGAACGCCGGCGAGAAGGTGGCCGTGCCCTCATCACCGCCAGGGCGGCCAGAGAGCCCGTCCATGACCGGGCGGATGACAAGGCCCGCACCGGGTGATTCGCGCGATGCCGCCGGCGGTGTCGCCGTTGCCGCCAGGACCGTTTCCGATGCATCCGAAGGCGCCGCGCCCCGGCACGAAGATGGCGCGCGCATCGTCGTGGGAGATGCGGTCCGCGCACAGGAACTCATGGCTCGGAAATGGCTCATCCAGATCGGCGCCTTCCCGACCCTGGAAGGTGCGCGCAAATACCTGCACCGTGCGCGCAAATTGAGCCGTTACGTGCGTGGCGAATATCCGCTGGTGATCAGGGTGGAGCGCAACGGCAAGGTCTTCTACCGGGCCCGCTACGCCGGCATGTCGCGCCAGCAGGCGCGCCGCGCGTGCCGCGAGCTTAAGCGGCGCGGCATCTCCTGCCTGCCGATGGCGCCGGGCAAGGGATGACGCGTACCAACTTGCGTAATGACTGACCGGTGCACGCTGCCCCGCGCCCCGCCCAAGCCCTTGTTTTCCCAATAATTTGGGGGTTGGGCGGGGCGCGGG
>JALVSR010000022.1 GCA_027024225.1 Hyphomicrobiales bacterium
AGATTGCGATGTCGCTCAACTACCTGTGGCCGGTGATGCTGGCACTGCTTTCGGTACCGATTCTCGGCCAGCCTCTTGGCTGGAAGGGCCTGTTGCCGATCCTGCTCAGTTTCTGCGGCGCGGTACTCATCGCCAGCCGGGGCGAATTCGAAGCCTGGCGGCATATCGACGGCTGGGGCCTGGCACTCGCTCTGGCCAGTACCCTGGTGTGGGCCAGCTACTGGCTGTACAACACCCGCCTGCAGCGGATCGAGCCGGCGGTAAAGCTGTTCGTGGCCTTTCTCGTGGGCACGCCGCTGGCGATCCTCTACGCCCTGTGGCGGCAGCAACTGGCATGGCCGGGAAACGACTACCCCTGGCTGCCGGTACTCTATGTCGGTCTGTTCGAGATGGGCCTGACCTTCTTCATCTGGCAACTGGCGCTGTCAATGGCACACAGCGCCGCCAGCATCGGCAACCTGATCTACCTGACCCCGTTCCTGTCGTTGTTGATCCTGTCCCGCCTGCTCGATGAAGCGATACAACCGGCGACCCTGTGGGGACTGACGCTGATTGTTGCGGGCATCCTGTTACGGCAGTACAGTCATCGGCACAACCGGGGAATCGAGGCCCGAACATGAAAAAACCCGCTGTCATTATTATCCTGTCGCTGGCCGCCATGCTGGCGGGTTGGTTTCTGTTGCGGAACCCTGTCTGGACCCATCCCTCTGCCACTTCCCGCGTTGCCGCCCTCAAGGAAAAACAGCTCATCGACGAAGCTCGAAAGCACAAGGATATTGCGGCGCTGAATGCATTTATCCGCAACCATCCCGATTCCGAGTGGATCGATACCGCCACCTTCTATCGCGATCAATTCGCCTACCACAAGGCCATGGAAAAAGGCGACCAGAGCAGCCTGAAACGCTTCCTGAAAGACTATCCCGCAAGCCAGTGGGCAGGCTTTGCCCGGGATCAGCTCGAACAACTCCAGCGTGAAAAGGAAGCCCGGCTGGCCCGGCTCAAACGAAAACAACTGCTGAAAGGAAAAACATCGAGCGACAAGTTGGGCGTGGACATGACACAGGATACCGTTATCGACAACACGGAGTTGCCAGCCCGTGCGCTGATCGAGCCACCGCCAGCCCGTTCCTCGCTCAGCGCACGGGAGCGCATCCAGCGCGCCCTGAGCATCTACGAAAAACAGCGTGACGATGAAGAATTCCGCAAGCGCCAGCAACAGCGGGAACAGGAAAAAAGACAACAGCAACAAAATTGCGCACAGATGCGCCAGCAACTCGCCAGCTTCAAAAAGCAATTCCGCTGGTATCGCATCAACGAGCAGGGCGAAAAGATTTTCCTGAGCGAGCAAGAAATCAAGCAGAAGGCACGCGAAACCAAAAACTATCTGCGCAAGAACTGCCGTTGAAGTCCCGGCAAACGGTCATGCAAAGACGGTGGCTTGTTGTATAATCCGCCCGCCCCGTCCCCGTGGCACAACTGGATAGCGCGACGCCCTCCTAAGGCGTAGGTTGCAGGTTCGAACCCTGCCGGGGACGCCAGATTCCGCACAAGAAAAAGCCGACGCAAGCGCCGGCTTTTTCGTTCCCTGAGGGTACGAAGCTCAGAAGTTGTAGCCTCGTTCCTCGTGCTGGGAGATATCCAGCCCCTCGGTTTCTTCTTCGTCGCTGGCGCGCAGCGGCGTGAGCAGGCCAACCAGCTTGAGCAGCAGCCAACTGGCAACCGCGGTCCAGGCGAACACCGAAACCACGCCAATGGCCTGTGCCGTGACCTGACTGCTCGTGGTCATGCCCTCGGCCAGTCCGGCACCGCCCCATTCACTGGCGATGAAGAAGCCGGCAAACAAGGTGCCCAGGATGCCGCCGACCCCGTGTACCGGGAACACATCCAGCGAGTCATCCACCTTGAGCACATTCTTCAGGGTATTGGTGGCATAGAAGCAGACGATGCCTGCGATCAGGCCGATGAGCAGGGCGGCCATGGGCCCGACAAAGCCGGATGCCGGGGTGATGGTTCCCAGGCCCGCAACCATGCCGGTGGCGATACCCAGGGCCGAGGCCTTGCCATACTTGACCCACTCGATCAGCATCCAGGTAAAGGCGCCGGTAGCAGCGCTGATGTGGGTGGCCATCAGAGCCATGCC